>CAIWAX010000091.1 GCA_903910795.1 uncultured Anaerolineae bacterium | reverse complement strand
GGGTGCCCTGTTGGCAGGCACGAGCTACGAAGCCTTCAGCTATGCCATCAAGTGCGCCGGGCGGGAAACCTGTATCTGGACCAGTTGGTGGGAAATCCTGTATCTGATCGCAACAGTCTGGAGTTTTGACGCGATGATCCTGGCCGTGGCACATTCCAGCGCCAGCGGCTGGCTGCGCCGTATCCTGATATCCTATGCCCTGTTAAACGGCCTGCTCTACTTTGCTTTTGTAATGGCTGGCGCCTTCCTCCCGATTAAATACTGGATCTCCTTCGATATGCTGATCGCAGTTTCCACCCCCGGCATCCTGATTTCCCTGCTGGTCAACGGCTGGCGCTGGTTTAAAACCAGGGCACCGCTTGAATTGGCGCTGCTGGGAACCTGGTTCTGGCTGGGGATCACCATCGCGGCGTACTTCCTTTATTATCTCTCCGGTCTGACCGGGGTTTTGTGGGCCAGAGGTGCCTGGTTCTCCGAGAATGATGTTTTACACATCTTCTTAATCGCCTGGATGATTTATATTGGCCGGGTGGTCGGCCCCTTGCTGAAAGACCATTCCCGATAGCTTATGAAAACATCCGATTTCGACTACCATCTGCCGCCTGAGGCCATTGCCCAAACGCCCGCCGAGCCGCGCGATTCTTCGCGGCTGCTGGTTTTAAACCGCACATCGGAACAGATCGAACATAGAACCTTCCAACAGATAGGTGAGTACCTGCGGCCGGGCGACCGGCTGGTGCTAAACCAGACCCGCGTTATCCCGGCCCGCATCCATGCCCACAAACCCAGCGGCGGGAAGATCGAAGTGCTATTGCTGCGGCGTGAAGATGAACGCACCTGGGAATGTCTGGTGGGCGGTAAAGGACTCGTGACCGGGGTACGCGTCAGCTTACAGGATGGGCTGAACGCGGAGATTGTGGAAGTGCTGGAAGGCTCGCGCCGCCGCGTGCGCTTTGATGAGCCAGTCGAAGGCCATCTCTCAGCGGATGGCGAGATGCCGCTGCCGCCCTACATCCACGAAAAATTACGCGACCCGGAACGCTACCAGACCGTCTACTCACGCACCCCCGGCTCAGCAGCGGCTCCGACTGCCGGACTGCATTTCACCCCCCGGCTGCTGGATGAACTCCAGGCGCGAGGCGTTCATCTGACAACCGTGACTCTGCATGTTGGTCTGGACACTTTTGCACCTGTGACCGAAGATGATCCTTCCGAGCATAAGATCCACACCGAATGGTGTGAACTGACCCCGCAGGCGGCCGAGCAAATCCGCGCAACCCGCCAGGCTGGCGGGCGGGTGATCGCTGTTGGCACCACCAGTGTGCGCACGCTTGAATCCGCCGCACAGGGCAAGGCTCAGATCGAAGCCTTTGCCGGGCCAACTTCGATTTACATCCTGCCCGGCTACCGGTTCAAAGCCGTGGATGCCATGATCACCAACTTCCATCTGCCCAAATCCACGCTGATCATGCTGGTCAGCGCCTTCGCCGGGCGTGAAACTATTCTAAAAACCTATCAGACCGCCATTCAAACAGGTTATCGCTTCTTTTCTTTTGGCGATGCAATGTTCATTTATTAAAACAGGAGCTTTTCATGGAAGAAAAATTTGTACTGGGTATTAATTACTGGCCGCGCCGCAAGGCCATGTACTGGTGGTCGCAG
>CAIWAX010000090.1 GCA_903910795.1 uncultured Anaerolineae bacterium | reverse complement strand
CTGGCAGTGACGAGTGGAACAACTCGCGCAGTTCTTGAATAGCCTGCAACGCCCTGGCGCGGGTGGGCTCATCCAGCTCGGCGGCTTCAAATTCATCTTCATCCAGCACCGTCTGCCCGCCGTGCGGGGTTACCCACAGATCCAGCGCCAGGTCGCGGTAAGAAATCACATCCAGATCATCCCAAACCGCCGGGTGACCAACGTTACAGTACCAGCCCTTGAGCGCGTCATCATCCCGGTCGTGGATCTCGAAGATGTTGTACCAGCGGTCGGTGTAAAAAGTTTCCACAAAACGGTCATTCAGCTTGAGAACAATATCCTGAAACGGCATATCCGCACGGTTGAAACGCGCCTCCAACCGGACGAAGTTCGCGCCGCGCTCCAATACTTCGCCAGTGTATTCCCAGGTCACCTGACCATGTTCATTACGTTTGCGTACCCAAATCATAATACCTCCATGTGCAAGATTTTCAACCGCAAGCTTTGCCCAACCCGTGGAGCAGCCGCCAGGATAAAAAACAGGCCGTTTTCCAGTTCCACGCGGTAATCCTGACCACGAAAAACCACGTCGCTAACCCTGCCTGTCACACTGCTTTTGAGCTCACCATGCTCAACCACCTCGGCCTGCGGGCGCAAAAGCAGCGTGACAGCCCGCCCAACAGGCAGAGCCGTTTTGTAGGGGAATTCGCCGCTGGCGGTCTCAACACCCTCAGCAGTCACCACGCCTGGCAGTAAATTGCCCAACCCCAGAAAGCCAGCCACCCAGGCATCCGCCGGATGTGCAAAGACCTGCGGCGGGCTGCCTGTCTGCGCTACCAGACCTTCATGCAGCAGGATGATCCTGTCGGCGATGGCGAAGGCCTCTTGCTGATCATGGGTCACGTAGATAGCCGGGACGCCGCTGCGCTGCAAAATCCCGCGCAATTCCTTGATCAGGCTTTCGCGCAGGGCGCGATCCAGCGCACCAAGCGGTTCATCCAGCATCAACAAGCCGGGGCGGGGGGCCAGGGCGCGCGCCAACGCCACCCGCTGCTGTTCGCCGCCCGACAGTTCCGTAACCCGCCGCCGGGCAAAGACGCCGAGATTGGTCTGCCGCAGCACTTCATCTACACGCAGTTCAATATCCCTTTGAGCCCAGGCGCGCATCCTCAGGCCAAACGCCACGTTGGAAAAGACATCCAGATGCGGAAAAAGTGCGTAATCCTGGAACATCAACCCAAAATTACGCTGGTGCACCTGCACACCAGCCAGGCTGCGCCCCTGCCAACAGATATCGCCGCTTTCAGTGTTCTCCAAACCAGCGATCATGCGCAGGATGGTGCTCTTCCCCGAACCTGAAGCTCCCAGCAGGCAAACCGTCTCTCCTGCGGAAATTGAAAAAGAGATACCTTTCAAAAGCGGCTGGCCGTTATAACTCTTCCGCAGGTTTGTTACTTCCAGTATGACTGTCTCACCCATTAGAAATCTCCCGTGCCGGGTAGACGCAACCCTTCAATCACCAGAATGCCCAGGCCGCAAACCAGCATCAGGATGGTAGCCATGGACATAGCCTGTCCGTAGTTCAAAGCGCCAGGCTGCGATAAAAAGCGGTAGATGGCCGTGGGCAGGGTTGGATAGTCGGGCCTTACAAGCAGCGAGGCCGCCCCAAACTCACCCAACGAGATGGTAAATGCGAAGGCCCCGGCTGCGATAGCCGGGCGCGAAATGATCGGCCAGACCACATTAAGCCAGATTTGCAGGCGCGAAGCGCCCAGCACTGCCGCGGCTTCGTGATAACGCTCTGGGATTTGAGCCAGGGCGGCCTGCAAACTGCGGATAACAAACGGCAGGGCGATAGTGGTGTGAGCCAGCGGCACCAATACAGGCGAAGTAAGCAGGTTAAGATTAACGCTCTCGGGCAGCCAGCCGGGTGGCAGGAGCGTGTGGTTGAAGGTCAGGAGATAACCCAGTCCAAGAGTCACGGAGGAAGCGCCGAGCGGCAGCATCAACAGCGGATCGAGCCACTTTTCAAGTTTACCGGGACGGGCAAGCGCCGCCGCAGCCGGGAAGCCCAACAGCATGGACAGACAGACAGTCACCCCGGCGTAAGCCAACGAGTTGCGCAACGCCAGGAAGGGTGGCACATAGAAGATGGAATCGCGCCGGTTGATGAATAGTTCGCGGTAAAAATCGAGGGTCAGGCCGGGTGCGCTGACAACCGTACTCGCCCGGTCAGCTTCGAGACGCGAAATAGAACGTAGAGGCAGGGCCAACAGCGGCAGCAAAAAAAAAGAAACCAGCACCAGCAGCAACCCCGTGACCACAATCCTTTGCCGCAGGCCGCGCGGCTTTTGAGCGTTTTGCCAGGCGGCGCGCGGCCGGATCACTGCCGTAACACTGGAAATATAGCGGCTGTATATGGCTGAAAAACCCAGGGTGCAGAGCAATTGCACCACCGAGAGCAGCGAGGCTGCCGGCAAGTTGAGCATCTGCAAGGCCTGAATGTAAACTTCCACTTCCAGGGTGGCAAAGCGCGGCCCGCCCAGCAGCAGGATCACGCCATAGCTGGTGAAATCAAACAAAAAAACCAGCAAACTCGCGGCAAAAATCGCGGGTCGCAGCAGAGGCAGGGTTATATGTAAAAGCGTCTTGAATGGGGAGGCCCCCAGAGTGCGCGCCGCATCCTGCAAACGGGGTTCCATGCCAGCCCAGGCATTCCCCACGATGCGGATCACGATGGTGGCATTATAAAAGACATGCGCAACCAGAATGGCCGTCAGCGTGCCGACAAACACAACCGGCGGCTGGTCGAGACGCAAAACAGCCATCAGCGCCAGATTTATCCAGCCGCGCGGGCCCAGCAGGGCAGTAAAGCCTGCCGCGACCACCACCGTGGGCAGCATAAAGGGGATAGCCGTCAGGGCGCGAAAAATAGCTTTGGAGGGGAATTCAAAACGGGCGAATAGGTAGGCCAGCGGCAGACCGAGCACCAGCGTCAAAAGCGTTGAAAGCGCCGCCTGTGTAAATGTAAACCCCAGAACGTTAAAGACACGCGGCAGGAATACTGAACTTATAGGTACTTTCCATTGCGTGAATCCGGATAGGAAAGAGAAATCCAATCCCAGTGCCAGGATACGCGCCAGGGGAATGAAAAAGAACAGCCCCAGGAAAACAGCCGGGGCCAGCCAGGGCAGCAGGCGGCGAAGCGAAGAAAGCACCATGATACTGAACTTACATTTGCCCTGCGGGTGGGCATTTTCCATATTGTTTTAATGCTCTCATCACAAAATCATTCAATACCGAACGATTTGCTAAACTTTCCATCACACAAATCATACCCATACCGATGGTTAGTGCAGCACAGCCTGGGTCCAGGCTTCGATCCAGGCGTCGCGTTTGGTGTCCAGGTCAGCTGGAACTGTGGCGGGCTGCGGCGCGGGTTTGGAGTACTGAGTGAAGACATCCGGCAGCGCAGCCTTGGGGTTGGTCGGGTAGACGAACATCGAAAGCGGCATACCTTCCTGAAAAGGCACATCCAGCATGAAATCGACGAATTTTTGAGCGAGAACCATATTTTTGGTGCCCTTCAGAATACCTACAAATTCGATCTGGCGGAAGCAGGTGCCCGGCGCGCTGATCGAACCCACCGGCGTGTCACTCAACTGTGTTGTAGCGAAAGCCACTTCTGCCGCCGGGCTGGAGTTATACGAAACCACCATCGGCTGCGGACCTTTGCCAGTCGAGGCGCTGAAATTGGTGTAATAGGCCGTTTCCCAGCCATCCACCACCACCACGCCGTTCGCCTTGAGGGCTTTCCAGTAATCCAGGTAGCCGGGATCGCCGTACTTCTGAATTGTCGCCAACAGGAAAGCCAGACCGGGAGAGGAAGTGGCCGGGTTTTCAACCACCAGCATGCCCTTATAATCCGGCTTGATCAAATCGTCCAGGCTGGCTGGTACCGCCAGCGCATTCTTGGCAAAGAAAGCCTTGGAATAATTGATACACACATCACCGTAATCGACCGGCAAGGCGCGGTTCTTCAGGTCAAGCTTAAACTCATCCGGGATCTGATCAGCCAGGGGCGAGGCATAGGCTTCATAAATATCAGCATTCAGTGCGCGCGACAGGAAAGTGTTATCAACACCGTAAAAAACATCCGCGATGGGAGCATCCTTGGTCAGGATGGCCTTGTTCAAAGCCGCGCCCGCATCGCCTGATTTCACAAAGTTGACTTTGACATTATTGGCCTTCTCAAATTCCTGGATGACCCCTTCGCTGGCCGCAAAAGAGTCATGCGTCATGACAGTCAGCGTGCGCGTAGCCTGACCAGGCTGCACGGCGGATGGCGTGGAAGCCTCGCTGGTATCGGTGGGCAGGGGTGTATCTCCCGAAGGAGCCTGGGTGGACGGCGCAAAAGCGGTGGGCGCCGAGGCAACAGCCTGGGTGGGCTGGATTGATTGGATTCCTGTGACCGCAGGCGCACAGCCGGTGGACAGCAACAGGCTGGCAAGTAAAATGGTAAAAAGTATTCGTTTCATATTTCCTCTTATTGGTTTTAATTTTTTCGTAAATGGATACATAGCAGCAGCCCAGACCTAAGGCTGACGCTGGCGGTTGGCGCGAGCATCTGGTTGCTGATGCTGCGGGTGCGGTATGGATAAAGCGGTTCATCGTTGAGCGGGTAAAGCAAACCGGCCGTGGTGACGCCTTCCACAGGTGCACCCCACGGAATGAATGAGACGGTATCGCCCGCTGCACCGTGGATGACTGCCCGGCTCCTGACGAAAAAAGCCTCGGTCAACCCATCCTCCAGGCGGATATCAGCCTGCAGCGCCTCAGGGTCTGAAAGCAGGGCGATATTGCCCAGGGCTTGATCCAGCCGCCCACCAAAGGCGCCCAGGATCAGGATGGGGCTGTACCCGGCCCGCAGCGCATAAAACAGCGCCAATTCAAGGTCGGTCTCATCCTTGGCCGGGGGGTGACGTTGGAGTTGGACGCCCAAACCCGTAAAGGCCTGGATTTCCGATTCAGTCAAGGAATCGAAATCGCCGATGATGATGGAAGGTATGATTCCCAGCGCCCGGGCCAGGCGGGCACCGCCATCTGCCGCAATAAACACATCTCCGGGCTGCAGGATGGCGTGGGCAGCTTCTGGAGAGCCAGAATCGCCATTGGCAAAGATCAGGGCTCTGGGCATAAAAAAACAACCTCCGCGGCGGAAGGTTGTTTTTTAAGCAAGCAGTTCCCTCCGCCGGTATTAACCGGATCAGGTAATGCGGGTCGAGGGCAACGGCCCTCCTCTCAGCCCTCGCTCGGGCTCCCCGATAGTACTTTTCTTTAATGTATTGTAACGCAAAAAGAACCTGACGGTTCTTTTTGGTTAAAAATCTTAGAAATTTATAATACAAACCCGATCAGATCAAGCCTGACCGCCATCGGTTTCGCGATACTGGCCTGTAACCACAAAAACAGTGCGCTCACAGATATTGGTCACCCGGTCTGCAAAACGCTCGAGATTGTGCGCCGCCCACAACAGCCAGTTGGCCCGCTCAATGCTGCGGGGATCAGCGATTACATAGGTCATCAGTTCGCGGTAAACCTGGATATACAACTGATCAACATAATCGTCTTCCATGGGAATCTGGCGGGCAGTTTCAATATCTTCATTGACAAAAGCCGCCACGGCGCGGTGCAGCATGCTGTTGCCCTTGGCCGCCATCAACGGGATATCGATCAAAGGTTTCAAAAGAGGCTGATCTGCCATGCGGATATTGATGACACCAATCCCCTTGGCATAATCGCCCATGCGTTCCAGTTCGCTGATCACCTCAAGAATGGAGGCGATCACACGCAGATCGCGTGCCATGGGCTGCTGGGTGGCAATCAGTACCATCACCCGGTTTTCCAGTTCGAAGCGTTTTTTGTTAATCTCAGAATCTGCAACAACAATCTTTTGTGACCATTCTATATCTCGCTTTTTCAAGGCTTCAACTGAATCGAGCATAGCCTGTTCCACCATGCTGCCCAGGACGATAATTTCATCCTTAAGTTCCTGGATCTCAAGTTCAAAAGTTCTGCGTGTTGTCATCTATCAATACTCCTAACCGAAGCGGCCAGTGACATAATCCTCTGTGCGCCGGTCCTTTGGATTGGTGAAAATAACCTGAGTATCATCAAATTCGATCATACATCCTGAACGCTGATCGTTGATCATCATCATAGCGGTGTAATCTGAAACGCGCGCGGCCTGCTGCATGTTATGCGTGACAATAATAATGGTGTAATCCTTAACGATATCGTGCATTAAATCTTCAATTTTGAGGGTCGAAATGGGATCCAGAGCCGAGGCTGGCTCGTCCATCAGAATCACCTCAGGTTCAACCGCCAGCGCGCGGGCGATACACAGGCGCTGTTGCTGACCACCCGAAAGAGCAGCACCGGATTGGTTCAACTTATCCTTGACTTCATCCCATAACGCCGCCTGCCGCAGGCTTTTTTCGATGATCTGATCCAGGTCGCTTTTGCTGCGAATACCGTACAGGCGCGGGCCATAGGCCACATTTTCATAAATGGATTTCGGGAACGGATTAGGGCGTTGAAACACCATGCCTACCCGGCGGCGGACATCCACCACATCCACCCCTTTGGCAAGGATGCTGCCACCACTTATCAAGATTTCACCTTCACAGCGGGCGGTAGGGGTCAGGTCATTCATCCGGTTGAACGAGCGCAGCAGCGTAGATTTCCCGCAGCCGGAAGGCCCGATGATGGCAGTGATCTTATTGGCATATATCGGAAGATTGATATCGGTCAGAGCATGAAATTTGCCGTAATAAACATTCAGGTTTTTCGCCTCCACCTTCAGTTGCAGACCGGTGGGAGTGTTGGCATTGAAAGATGGAGCAATATTAATTGCCATAACTAACCTCGTAATTTCTTCGCCCGGTTAGCCAACCACAGGCGAGCAGTAATATTGAGAAGTAACACAAAAATCATCAGTACCAGCGCCACACCCCAGGCCTGCGCTACCCGCTCCGGATAAGGCGAGGAAGCATATTTCCAGAGAGTCAGCGGCAGTGAATCAAGGGGTTGGTCAAGAATGCGCTGGGTAATTTGCCCAATGTTCTGCTTGCTTTTCAAACCGCTGGTCACAATCAAATTGACATTGAAGCGTTCGTTGCCCAGGGCTGTAAAGAGCAGAGGCGCCGTCTCGCCCATGGCACGCGCCAAAGCCAGCAGGAAGCCCGTCATAATACCGCTGAAAGCCGCCGGGAAAAGCACGCTGAGCGAAGTCTTCCACTCGGCCGCGCCCAGGGCCAGCGAGCCTTCCCGCAGGTTGCTGGGTAATAATTTGAGCATTTCCTCGGTGGTACGGATGATGGTGGGCAGCATGATGATTGCCAGCGCCGCGCCGCCTGCCAGACCGGAATAATGTCCCATGGGTTTGACAATCAGGGCATAAGCAAACAAACCCACCACGATGGACGGCACACCCGAAAGCACATCGGTGCTGAACCGCAGGGCAACTCCCAGCGGGGTATTGGGATGGCGCGCGGCATAGAACGCCGCCACTACCCCCGGCGGGATGGCAAAGACCGCCGCCAGAACTGTCACAATAATCGTGCCCTGGACGGCATGCAGCACACCACCACCCTCCATACCCACCGGGCGAGGTAGTTGTGTAAAGAAATCATAGTTGAGGCTCGGGGCGCCCATGTAAATGACATAGCCCACAATCCAAAAGAGCGGGATCAATGCCATGAGCGTTGCCAGGAATGTCACCGCCAGCATCAACAGGTTTATTACCTTGCGACCCTGCAGCCGCCTGAGGTAGCCAGCCTTGATCTTTTCAGAATAATTGCTCATACACGCGCCTCCTGAGGTGTCCGGCTAGCCACGCGCCAGACCAAAAAGCGCGCCAACATGTTGAGCAGGAGCGTCATCACAAATAAAACAAAGCCAACCTCAATCAGGGCTTCTGAATGGAGTTGGGTAACCGCCTCAGCAAACTCATTCGCGATGATGCTGGCCATGGTGTACCCGGGGCGCAGCAACGAAGCGCTCGTTTCGATGCTATTACCGATCACCATGGTCACCGCCATGGTTTCACCCAACGCCCGACCCAAGCCCAAAATGACTGCACCAAGGATACCTGACAAACCATAAGGGATCAAAACCTGCCAGATGGTTTCCCATTGAGTTGACCCGAGCGCCAACGAAGCCTCGCGCTGCGAATTCGGGATAGCCAGCAGAACATCACGCGAGATGGCCGCGATGGTTGGGATGATCATCACGCTCAGCACCAGGGCCGCGCCCAGGCGCGAGGCGCCGCTGGATGTGACCGGCCCGGCAAACAAGGGGATTTGCCCAAAAACAGCCGCAAGATTGGTCCCGAGCGGCGCAACCACCATCGGCAGGAAGACGAACAGACCCCATAAGCCATACACCACGCTTGGCACGGCCGCCAGCAGCTCCACCAACCAGTTCAGCGGTGTGCGCAGCCAGTCCGGGCATAGTTCAGCCAGGAAGATGGCAATCCCGAGGCTGACCGGCAGGGCCAGTAACAGGGCTACCAGCGAAGTTAACAAGGTGCCATAAATAAATGGCCAGGCCTGGAACAGGTTATTGACCGGGTCCCAACTGGCGTCCGTGGTGGGCAGTAAAAAACTCAGGCCAAAAATTGTGCGGGCGTTGGATGAAGACTGCCACAGCATCCAACCTATGGACAGCATCAGCGCCAGCACCAGGATGGAAATCAACACCAGGATGGCCCGCCAGAGCAAATCCCCATGTTGAAAAAACTGTCTTATGCGGCTGAGCGGGTGGGACTCAGGCAACGGTTGCGGTTGTTTAATCATGACTGGTTCCCTTGAACATTCCCAGCAGTTTAAGAAATTTCTTTCGAAGTACAGTCCCGTGCACATAGAGGGAGATTTCTTTATCTGTGGGTGAAGTTATTACATGATAGGGAGGGCCTTCCTGTCTGGAAAGGCCCTCCCTCGGGACGAAGGGAAATTAGGCGATTATTTGAGAACTGGTGCACCGTTGCAAGCGACCTTGGAAAGGCCATCCAGCATCAGCTTGGAGTCGGCAGCGGGCAGCGGGGAGAAACCCAGCTTGACAACACGCGACTGGGCGGAAGGATCGGTCTCAGCCCACTTCCAGAACTCGAGGATCTTTTGAGCCTTGACACAATCCTTCATATTGGTGGTGTGCAGGATCAGGTAGGTGAAGCCCGCGATCGGGTAAGCAGCCGGATCCTTGGAGTCTACAATGGTGGCTGTCATCTTGTCGCTGAACTGGGCACCAGCCATGGCAGCCTGAACGCTGGCATTGTTAGGTACGATGGTCTTGCCGGCCTGGTTGATCAGGGAGGCGTAGGCCAGGCTGTTGGAGAGAGCGTAGTTCAATTCGACATAACCAATGGCACCGGGGGTATTGATGACCGAGGCTGCCACACCAGCATTGCCCTTGCCACCGACGTTGTTGCCCTTGGGCCATTCAACAGACTGGGCGCCGCCGGCTTTCCAATCGGCGCTGAAAGAAGCCAGGGCCTTGGTGAAGATTTCGGTCGTGCCGGAACCATCCGAGCGGTGCACGGTCACGATATCAGTAGCCGGCAGGTAATCGGCCCAAGCAGAGTTCAGCTTCACAATGGCAGGGTCGTTCCACTTGGTGATCTTGGAATTGAAGATGTCAACCAGGGTCTGGCGATCGAGAACCAGGGCGGGCAGGGTTACAGCAGTTGCGCCGGCAGCCGGGGTGGGCAGCGGCTTGGCGAGCTTGATGTTATAGATCAGAACAACAGCGCCACCGAGGGTGGGGTACATCTGCAGGTCCTTGCCGTTAGTGTAATCAGCATCGGCAAGCAGGGAGTCAGAACCGGCGAAATCAACGGTGCCATCGACAATGGCCTTCTTGCCGCCGCCGGAACCAATACCCTGGTAGTTGATCACAACAGACGGATCAACATACTGGTAGGCATAAGCCCAGTCAGCGTACACAGCGGCCGGGAAGGTGGCGCCTGCGCCGTTGACGGTCACTGAACCAGCGGGCATGTCAGTCGGCTTCGACATGTCGGCGGTGGGGGTAACCTGAACAATTTTCTCAACAACCTGGGTCTGGACAACAACCTGGGTCTGAACCTCGGGGGCGACCGGGGCGGCGGGTGTGGCGGGGGCACCGCAGGCGCTCAGCAACATGCTGGCGATGGCCAAAACGGCAAATACTACAAAAAACTTCTTATTCATTTTCTTCTTCTCCTGTTAATTTGGTTGAAACTTTTGGAACTTACTCGTCAATCTTCCCATACGCCTGTTAAGGACAATGGAAGGTTTGTTTAACATCAGGTTAACAATCAATGAACGATCAGATATGTACCCTGCGGGTTCGATCCTTTTTACAGGCGCTTATGCAAATTTCCAATCCCAATCCCCCAGCGTAGGAATGGCCAAATACATGGTCAGATCCAATTGCAATGGAGTAATGGAAACATAGCCGGCTGAGACGGCCCCAACATCGGTGCCTTCTTCAGGGATGCCAGTAGGGGCGTCACCGCCGATCCAGTAATATTCGCGCCCACGCGGATCCACGCGCCTGTCCAACCGGTCGCGGTATACCCGCAGGCCCTGACGGGTGATGCGGGTACCCTTGATCTGATCGAGGGGCAAATAAGGGATATTGACATTCAATAACATGCCCGGCTGCAATTTGTGGCAGGCGGTTTTTTCAACAATATTGCGGGCAATCTCCGCGGCCATGGAATAATCCAGCGGTTGTGGGTGACTCTCATTCGTACCAAGCGAAAAAGCCATCCCAGGCACATCCCAGATGATGGCTTCCATAGCAGCCGTCACCGTGCCAGAGTAGGTTACATCGTGTCCCAGATTGGCCATCGGGTTGATGCCAGAGACTACCAGGTCGATCTTGTCTTCAAAATAACCAAGCAAGGCCAATGCCACGCAATCCGAGGGGGCGCCGTCACTGGACACAGCCGTTGTGCCGTCCGCCAGAATCACTTCCTTGGTGCGCAGGGGTCGATCCAGGGTTTTGACATGTCCGCTGCCCGACCAGTTGCGATCAGGAGCCAGAATAACCACATCGGCGATCTTGCGCATGGCCTGTGCCAGCGCCAATAAACCCGGCGCCATAACGCCGTCATCGTTTGTTACCAGTATTCGTTTTTTATCACTCATGTTTACTTTCTATAGTTTTGGTGGCGCTGTTGGATAGTATCAATACTGAACTTATGGGTATTTTCCATACAAACAACTGCAAAAAAAGCGGCGATCGAGAAAACAAGCAACATATTCACGCTTGCCCCTTATGCCCGGATCATACTCAAATGTGCCGGGGCGCTCATCAAGTAGCTGGCTACCCAGCCACCCAGTACACGCAGCGCGCTCCACTGTGGGCCGACATGCACCAGGGTGCTGCCAGCCCGCAGTGCCGCAAGCAAATCCTCGATCTGGCTGCCGGGAAAAATCGTAGCCCCCAGACCAATAGCACCCAGGATGTGTGCATCGCTGGAACCGGTTTGCGCAATTCCAAGATGTTCGGCCCAAATTCTGGCGGTGAAATTGCCATTTCGGTCGATTGTTGTGGCGTTATAGGTCTCAATCCCGATCAATATCCGGCTGGCTTGTTCATCACGCAGAGCCTTGAAAATTGAGTAAGCCCCCAGACTTTTCATACTCATGCCAGTCGCCCCCGGATGCGGTGCCACGCAAAAACCGCCCAAATCGCCCACCCGATGGATCGTTTCTATCAACGGCAGCCCGGCGGGTACAATTTTGCGAATGCCCAGCCCCAACAAATCGCCCTCTGCTGTAGTAATTTCAATACCCGGCAGCACCTGGATGTTATATTTTGGCGCGAGCTGTTCAGCCAATAAAGCCCCGCGAATAACATCATGATCGGTAATGGCAATAATATCCAGCCCAACCTGGCTGGCGCGTTCAAGCACAGCGGGGACAGAGGCTGTGCCGTCATAACTAAATACTGTGTGGGTGTGTAAATCTGCAAGTCCCATAGGTTATCCTTTCTCCATGCTGAAAGGATAACCGCCAACAGTTAACGCCCCTGGAACAGGGCGTTAACAATTAGTAAAGAAATGCTGGTAGCACACAGTATGTAAATTTGCCCTGCCGGGGTAAAATTCATCCCAGACACCCCAATAATGTCACCCGATCCATTTTTGGTTTTAATAAAAAAACCTGGCGTTTTCTGCGCCAGGACAGAAGGAGATATGAAAATGTTATTAAAGGACAATTTGCAAGGACTTCAGCACCTGGGCTTGCCTGTCACCAACCTGGAACGCTCGCGCGCGTTTTACCTGGATTTGGGTTTCGAAGAAAAGCTGCGCCAGGATCTGGCGCCTCAGGAAGCCCCTACGCGCGTGTCATTCGTGCAAAAGGGCAACCTGACCATCGAGATGTATGAGGAACCAGGCGAAAAAGGAGCTGAGATCGCCGCGCGTCATGACGGGCACATCGACCATCTCGCTCTGGATGTACTGGATATCGACAAAGCCTACGCCGAGCTGAAAGCCGCCGGGTTCGAGATACTTGAGTCAAATGCTCCGGTCTTTCTGCCGTTTTGGTCGCATGGGGTCCGCTACTTCACAGTTCGAGGCCCGGATGGCGAAAAAGTGGAATTCAACCAGTTCTTGAAGGCTTAAAGAAGCTTAAAGAAGCTTAAAGAAGCTTAAAGAAGCTTAAATAAAAACACCGCCAAAACCCTATGCGGTTTTGGCGGTGTGCTCTTCATTT
>CAIWAX010000089.1 GCA_903910795.1 uncultured Anaerolineae bacterium | reverse complement strand
TTGGCAGCCCGAAGGGCTTTTTTGTACTGAGGAAGGGCCGCGCACGAAGTGTGCCCTGTGGGTCAGCCCGCCAAAATGGTGTGCGTGGAAATTTGCCAAAAATTTACCAACGGTTTTGGGCTATACCCCCGGCAACCAGTCGCCTGGAGGCGATGCCGGACGGTTAAGATGCGCTGGGCCCTGACCCTGTCACTTGACAGGGCACAAAATTGGGGTAAAATCGCATAAATGAACGAACGTTCGTTTATAAAACGGTAAAAATGCTCCATTTTGATCAAGGCTCCACTTGACAGTCTTATGCGCGCCTGATAAGATACTTCCATCCTGGAAATATCTTAAATAGGAAATATTTCAGCGCGAAATAAATTTATGACACCTGTCGATCAATCCACAACTGAATTAAAGGAATTGTTCCAGCGCTTCTTCCGGCTGCGACACGGGATGCGCCTGGGTTTGCCCGAAGCCATCGCGGACCTAAAAAAGCGACTGCACCAGAGCGCCAGCGGCAGCCCGGCTGAAAACAGCAATAACTTCGAACTGTTCTTCAACGTTGGCAACGCGCTTACCCACCAACCTGAACCCATGGCGATGGGCGATCTGAGCCGCAGCCTGAACGTGCCGCTCAGCAGCGCCACGCGCACGATCGATTGGCTGGTGGCCAACAAATTCGCCCAGCGCCTGCCCGATCCTGATGACCGGCGTGTGGTGCTGGTGGCGCTGACCGAGCCCGGTCTGGCGCTGTACCGCGAGATCGATAGCTTTTTTACTGAACGGATGGAAGGCATGTTGCGCGATTTCAGCCCCGAGGAACGCAGCACTTTCCGTGATCTTTTACTTAAAATTATTAATAATATGGAGCAGGAAGCCTGAAGTCAATCAGGCTGGGAACCCAAAGGAGTCAGAAAAAATGCGACGTTTTCGAGCAATGATCAAAAAGGAAATTACCCAGATGCTGCGCGACCCGCGCACGCTGTTCTTTATCTTTATCATGCCCATCCTGCAGTTGATGCTGATGGGCTATGCCAACAACAGCGATGTCAAGAACATAGCGACTGTGGTCTTTGACCAGAGCAACACCGCCGAAAGCCGCGATCTGATCTCGGCCTTTAAATCCACTGAATACTACGCCTTTGACTATATTGCCACCAGCGACACCCAGGTGAACAACCTGATCCAGGGTGGACAGGCCAAGGTAGGCATCATCATCCCGCCCGATTACAGCTCGCAGTTGGCTGCCGGGAAATCGGCCCAGGTGCTGGTCCTAATCGACGGCTCGGATCCGACCATTGCCAGTTCCACCCTCTCGGCCGCGCAGTTGGCCGGGCAGGCGCGCGGCGCAAAAATCCTGGCAGAGACATTATCCAGCCGGGGTTCCACCCTGGGCACGAACGCTTCACCGGTGGATGTGCGCACGCGCGTACTCTACAACCCCGATCTGCTGGGCGCCTACAACATCGTGCCCGGTCTGATCGCCATCATCCTGTTCCAGACCACCGTCAACCTGACAGCCATGTCGATTGTGCGCGAGCGTGAACGCGGCACCATCGAACAGTTGATCGTGACCCCCATCCGCAACTGGGAACTGGTGCTGGCCAAGATCATCCCTTATATCCTGGTGTCGTTCGCCAACACCATCCTGATATTGGTGATAGGCACCTTGTGGTTCCAGGTGCCCATCCGCGGCAGCCTGGTGCTGCTGTTCGTCCTGACCGGCCTGTACCTGCTGCCCAACCTGGGGCTGGGGCTGTTGATCTCCACCATGGCCAAGACCCAGCAGCAGGCGCAGATGATGACCATGCCGATCATGCTGCCGTCCATGATGCTCTCGGGCTTCATCTTCCCGATGGCTTCCCTGCCGCTCTTCCTGCAGGCCGTCGGCTATATGCTCCCGCTGACCTACTTTATCATCATTCTGCGCAGCCTGGTGATCAAGGGCGCTGGCCTCGAGCTGCTGATCCCACAAACTTTTGTGCTGATCGGCTTCTCGATTGTCCTGCTGACCCTGGCGGCCCTGCGCTTCAAGAAGAGCCTGGATTAATGCCTCGAGTAGAGGCGTTGCATGCAACGTCTCTACATAATATCAATATCGCAAGAAAAAAAGGAACAAAACCATGAAAAATATTCGTTCTCTGCTCGTGATTTTCCTGGCGCTGGCCGTCACGCTGGCGGGCTGCTCTGGCAGCGCATCGACCACCGGCAACCCGCTCTCCACCCTGACCGGCAGCACCAGCAGCAGCAGCAGCGGCCCGCTGACCGCTTCGGGCACCGTTGAAACCACCCAGATCCCCGTCGCGGCCGAATCCTCCGGTCGTATCCTGTCCATTAAGGTACAGGAAGGCGACACCGTCAAAGCCGGTGATGTACTCTTTACCCTGGATAACGTGTTGCTGCAGGCCCAGCGCGCGGCGACTTCTGCCAGCCTGGACAGCGCCAACGCGGGCGTGGCCACCTCCAAGGCCGCCCTGGCCTCAGCCCAGGAGCAGTACGACATCGCCTTCAAAACCGCCATGAACAAGGTACGCAATGCCCGCACACAACCCTGGTTTCAGGGCACCCCCAGCAACATGACCCTGCCAGCCTGGTACTTCACCCAGGATGAAACCATCACTGCCGCGCAAGGCGCCGTGGACATCACGCAGACCGCCCTGCAAAAGGCCCAGAATCACCAGACCAGCGTGGAAGCCGCGGCTGCCAGCAAGGATTTCGTCACAGCCGAAAGCGGCCTGGCCGGCGCGCAGGCCAGCTACGATATTGCCAATGCCCTGTACAACAAGGTGCGCTACGGCAAAAATATTGATGAAATGACCCGCCGCCAGGTTTACCTGGCCCTCAAAGACGCGCATCTGAATTCCAAAGGCCTCGATAACCGCTGGACCTCGCAAATCATCGCCCTGGATCTGCACGATGCCGCCCAGACGATTTACGATGACGCCAAGAGCGCCTTGAAGGATGCCCAGACCGCTTATGACGATGCCATCTCAACCGATGCCGCCAAAGATGTGCTGAAGGCCCGCGCGCAATCCAGCATCGCCCTGGAACATTACTACGTGGCGATGGATTACCTGAGCTCAAAGCAAACCGGCGCGGCCTCCGATCCGGTCACCATCGCCAAGCTGACCCTCGACCAGTCCAAAGCCGCTGAAACCCAGTCGGAGAACGCCGTCAAGCTGGCGCAGGCCAACCTGGATTTGCTGGATGCACAAATGGCTAAGATCGCCGTCACCGCCCCGGTGGACGGCGTGGTATTGACCCGCGCGGGCGAACCCGGCAGCGTGGTCAACCCCGGCGGCACCGTTCTAACCCTCGGCCGCCTGGATCAACTCACCATCACGGTTTACATCCCCGAAACACGCATCGGCGAAGTCGTCATTGGCGAAACCGCCATAGTCAAGGTTGACAGTTTCCCTGGTGTAACCTTCAGCGCCACCGTGAATTACATCGCCACCCAGGCTGAGTTCACCCCGCGCAACGTCCAGACCGTGGATGGGCGCAGCAACACCGTCTACGCCGTCAAGCTGGCGCTGCCTGATACCTCCGGCAAGCTCAAGCCCGGCATGCCCGCCGACGTAACCTTCACCCCAGGCAAGTAGTCGCACCGTTCACAATATCATTCCCGGTGTCCTTTCGGGAATGATATAAAGTTGAGAGTTAACTTTGGAATCTGAATTTTTATTGGAAACGCACGACCTCGTCAAAACCTTTGGCGCCCTGCGCGCTGTAGATGGGTTGAACCTGCAAGTGCGCCCCGGCGAGATGGTCGGGTTGGTTGGGCCGGACGGCGCCGGGAAAACCACCGCCATGCGCCTGTTATGCGGGGCACTGCACGCCACCAGCGGCAGCATCCGCCTGGCCGGTTACGAATACCCCGGGCAGATTGAACAGGCCCGTGGCGAGATCGGCTACCTGGCCCAGCGCTTCAGCCTGTACGGTGACCTGACCGTCAAGGAAAACCTGGATTTTTTCGGAGAGATCTTTGAGATACCGGAGAAAGAGCGCCAGCAGCGCTCCGCTGACCTGCTGCGCTTTGCCGGGCTGTCGGAGTTTGCTGAGCGGCCAGCCGCCGCACTCTCGGGTGGTATGCAGAAAAAGCTCGGGCTGGCCTGCGCGCTGGTCCACCAACCCAAGGTGCTGCTGCTGGATGAACCCACCGGCGGCGTCGACCCGGTTGCCCGCCAGGAATTCTGGCAGCTCCTGATCGGACTGCTGCGCGGCGGTTCGGCCGTGTTGGTCAGCACCCCGTATATGGATGAAGCCATGCGCTTCAACCGTGTGATCTTCATGAACCACGGCAAGGCGCTGACCCAGGGCATACCGCGCAACTTGATGGCACGGCTGGCGGACCGCATCCTGGAGCTGGATGCCGAACCACAGATGGAAGCCAAGGCCATCGCCGCCAGCGACCCAGAGGTGGAAGATGTGCACACCTTTGGCAACTACCTGCACCTGCGCGTTTCCACAGCCGAGGGCCCCACAACGCGCATCCCCGCCAGGCTGGCGGAAGCCGGTCTGAAACTTAACCATCTCTACCCGGTGCCCCCCACCCTGGAAGATGTCTTTATTCATTTACTGGAAACAGAAGGAGCGGGTTACGGTTAACCCGGCTGTCGCGCTATTTCGGCCCATTTTCGCGCCTCTTCAATGGTGGCTGGCCCAAAAAATAACGGCAGACCCAGGCGATTAAAACGTTCGCGCATATCTGCCCATGAAATTTGGAGCAATTCCGCCATGCGCCCGGGACTGCACAGGCTTTTGTCAGGTAATAATCCATGGCGCGGTTATAACGATCCTTACTCAATTGGAATTCTCACTTTCAACAAAAGTTGGGAAAACGTCTTGATCAAATGGACAAGTAGGGGAAGGAGACCTTTCCTCACTTGTCGAAATAAATGAAGGATTGCGTTGCAAAACAAAAACGGAGATGACTTGATGGTCATCTCCGTTTGCTTTTTCTATCTTATCCTTCGTGGTAACTACTCACCAGTGTTGGTTTTAACCAAAAATATCCTGTTTTTTGTGAAAGGACGATACATAATAAATTATCGCAAAGCGCACTATGCTCTGCTGAAATCTCCGCTCTTGTTGCGAATATCTGCCAGCGTGCGCCTGGCAAGGGTTTCTCGGATGAGGAACGCCTGGGCTGCGGGCGGTGACTGTGAAAAAAACGGGCCCAAAAGGCCCGTTTTCATTATCTTGAACTGTACTGAACCGTCAAGCGTGGCTGGAGTTTAGGCCGCCACTGGCTGCGCTTCCAGTGCTTCATTGCGGGCGGTCTGCAGAGCGCTGCCCCAGGATATAACCTGATCCAACATGCTGTTGACTGCGGCGATCTGGAAATCGGCTGGCTGGAAGACACTGAAATTCTTAAAATCAGTGAACAGCGAGAGCATCACGGTTGCGCGTACATCGGCCACCTGCAGTTCGGCCATGATCATGCGCAGGTTTTCGATTGCGCGGGCGCCGCCAACGGAACCGTACCCCACAAAACCAGCCGCCTTGTTGTTCCATTCGCTGTATAGATAGTCAATGGCGTTCTTGAGGGCGGCGGAAGTGCCGTGGTTGTATTCGGGGGTGACGAAGACAAAAGCATCCATGGATTTGATCTTGGCAGACCAGGCCTGGGTGTGTTCATGGCTGTAAGGATAGCCCATTGAGGGAGGAACGGGTTCGTCGAGCAGCGGCAGATTGAAATCCTTGATGTCGATCAGTTCAAACTGTGCATCACTGCGTTTCTGGGCGACTTCATTAACCCATTTGCCAACTGCCTCGCCGTTACGACCGGGGCGGGTGCTGCCGATGATAATACCAACTTTAATCACTTTGTTTTCTCCTGAAATATATTGAAATGGTTGTGGTTCGAAAACCGATTTTTTGGCTGCCTAGACACTGGCGCAAAGGTTTTTTTAGGCATTTTAGCTCAGCGTTTACAAAGCTTTTTTCTCAGGCTTCGCAACACTTGCTGTATAAGCAACATGTGTACATTATAGTAGCATGTTCCCATTCAATCAAATAACAATAACCCGAATTAGTTGCCTAAGCAACACTTTTAAGTTATTGTTGCTTCATTTGTTTGTTACAGTTGCAACCAGGATAGCGTTTTTAAGAAAACTTGACAATTTGTTCAAATAGCGGCGCGAGCTTTTTTTCACCGCAGGGAACGCGAGAGAACGCAGAGTTTTTAAGATTTTCTTTGCGGTAAAGTTTTTTAACGGTGTTCTTGAGAACGCCATACCCCAATCGAGAGGGTATAACGGATCAGCTATTCGTATGTTAAAATACAGTTGATCGCTCCAGGAACAAAGCCCGCCCCCTTCGAACTTATAAAATGCCCCCGGTCACAAACATCGTCCCGAGGCGCACGAATTCAACCAAACCAAAGGAGGTTCTCATGGACAAAGCGAAGAGTACCGCCAAATCCGCCAAAGGCTTTTCGGACGAGGAACGCGCCGCGATGAAGGAGCACGCCCAGGAGTTGAAGACCTCCGCGGACAAGGCTGAGGGGGAGAGCGCCGTGCTGGCGAAGATCGCCGAGATGGCGGAGCCGGATCGCAGCATGGCCGGGCGGCTGCATGAAATCATCAAAGCCAGCGCGCCTGCCCTCGCGCCGAGGCTATGGTATGGCATGCCCGCCTATGCCCGCGATGGCAAGGTCATCTGCTTCTTCCAGGGCGCGCAGAAGTTCAAAACGAGATACGCCACTTTCGGCTTCAGCGACACGGCCAATCTCGATGAAGACGCCCTGTGGCCGGTCGCCTTCGCGCTCAAGGAGTTGACCGCCCTCGAAGAGGCCAGGATCGCCGCGCTTGTCAAGAAAGCGGTCAGTTGAGTACCCAGCCCGTCCCCGCGCCGGTATCACTATCGCGGACGATGTCGCCAACTGTTGGGCCAATTGGATGAAAGATGAAGAAAGAAATATCTTATGCCGGGCGCCGGGATCCGCGCTTTGTGACCGTTCGGCGCGGTGGCACGCTTGAAGATTCGCAGCACCGGTTGCTGGCGGCCTGGGCCGCTGATTGCGCTGAACACGTTCTCGAATACTTCCGCAGCCAGCATCCAGACGATGAGCGGCCGCAACGCGCAATCGAACAGGCGCGTGCCTGGTCGCGTGGCGAGATTTCAATGCCGCAGGCCCGCGAGGCAGCTTACGCGGCCCATGCGGCGGCCAGAATTGCGACAGGCGCCGCCCGCGAGGCAGCCCGCGCAGCCGGTCATGCAGTCGCAACCGCACACATGGCGGATCACGAACTGGGCGCCGCTGCTTATGCGATCAGGGCTGTTCGCGCGGCCTCATCCACGGCTGCGAGTGCTGAAGCCGGCCGGATGGAGTGTCAATGGCAGCGGGAACAACTTCCCGAGGCCATCCGCGCGCTTGTGCTTTCAGATGAAGAACTCCGCAACCGCAAGCTCTGGTCGCTTTTCCAACCTTGAGGGAGCAATGGCGGCCCAATCAACATTTGCTCACCAGCACCCGCAGGCAGGCTTGATATCCGGCTTGAGATGCGTTAATACCCCTCACTTTCACAAACATAGCACGGTGGGTTTGTGACCGGGGGGATAATATATAAACAACATACCATGACAAGGAGTAGCATGAACCCCAAGGTTGATTTTTATTTTAGCAAGGCTGAAAAGTGGCAGGAAGAATTAGCGAAATTACGGATGATCGTCCTTGACTGTCCGCTGACTGAGGAGTTGAAGTGGGGTGTGCCCTGTTACACGTTTGAGAAGAGCAACATCGTTCTACTGCATGTATTTAAAGAATACTGCGCGATCCTGTTTGTCAAAGGCGCCCTGTTAAATGACCCGAGTGGCATCCTCGTCCAGCAAACCGAGAATGTGCAGTCCGCCCGCCAGGTTCGCTTCACCAATCTGGCCGAAATCATTGAGATGGAAACCATCCTGAAAGCCTATATAAATGAAGCCATCGAAGTGGAAAAAGCCGGGTTGAAAGTGGAAATGAAAAAGACCACTGAATTCAACCTGCCCGCCGAATTTCAACATAAACTGGATGAAATCCCGGCCTTGAAAACTGCTTTTGAAGCCTTGACACCGGGCCGGCAAAGAGCCTACTTGCTCTATTTTTCTGCGCCCAAACAATCCAAAACCCGCGAGGCCAGGGTTGAAAACGCCATTCCGCAAATCCTGGATGGCAAGGGCTTGAACGATTAGGATTTTACGCAATAGCGCATAACTTGCTTCTTCTAATTCTTTCGGGACGCGGATGCCCTGCGGGTGCGCTGACGAGCACGGAAAAAGCAAAAATATTGGTAACTGCTCACGGGGTTGCCCGTTTGAACATAATCCTTAACGAAGTGTATGCTGTGAATTCCAACTTTGTTCCGCGGATGTAAGAAAATCGATGGTTCGCAAAGCGCTCGGAAGTGGTGTTTTCGCGCACCTGGCGGCCTGGCGGTTCGCCTTCTCTTTTCCGGCTTGTCCGGGGCAGGATTTTGCAGTTCTTTAACGCGTTTCGTCAGGAACGTTTTTCTTTTCGGTCAGGAAACCCAGCCATAGGGCAGCCAGCGCCAGCAAGCAGACCAGCGCGCTGACCTGGAAAAGCGTCCCGCCGCCGAAATTGTCATACAGCCAACCGCACAAAGGCGCGCCAATCATGCTTGCCAGCCCGGCCTCGGCCGCGATCAGGCTCTGCCCGGTAGTCTTCAGGCCTTCCGGGGCCATCTGATTGACGTACATGACCGCCGCCACCCAGTACAACCCAAAGGTAAAGAAATGCAGCGGGGCGATCAGCAAAGCCCAGCCGGGCGTGGGCATGACGGAATATAGCAGGAAGCGTACCGCCAACATGCCGTACGCCAGGCTGAGCATGCGCTTGATGCCCAGGCCGCGCAGCAGGTACGCGCCAAAGAACATGACCGGCAGCTCAAAAATGGTGCCCAGGCTCCAGGCCGAGCCGATCAATCCCGAAGTGGCGCCCAATTTTTGCAGGTAGATGCTCAGGAAGGAATACAGGCTGACGCCCGCCATGCTGAACAGGATCAGGCTGGCTGAGAAGAACAGCCAGGGCGGCTGGCTGATCAGTTTGGTCAGGTCGCGGTGCGGGGCGCGGGTGACAGCCAGTGGACGGGGCGGCAGGAAGAAGATGGCTGCCAGCATGATGAGCAGCATGCTGATGTAGGTGGGAAAAATGGCGCGCACCCCCAGCCATTCGAGCGCAAACCCCGAAATCCAGGTGGTCATGATGAAGCCGATTGAGCCCCAGATGCGCTGCTGGCCGTAATTTTCGCGCTGGCTGCCCGGCAGACTCAGGTTAAGCGTGTCAACGGTCGGCATCAGGGTGGTATTGAACAGGCTGTACAAACCCACGGCGATCAGCAGCATCGTGAAGGAAGCCGCGGCCGCGATGCCCAGCAGGCAGACCAACACTCCCAGCACGGCCACACCCAGGAACAAGCGCGGTTTGCCAAGGCGGTCATTCAACAGCCCCCAGACCGGCGCGCCGAGCATGGCTGCCAGCGGAGCCGTGGCGGCGATCCAGCCGATTTGCACCCCGTTCATGCCGATGCTGTGGTAATACAGGGTGATGTAGGCAGTGTAGAGGCCGTACCCGGCGTAGTAGAAGAAGTACAGGGCCTTGATGACGGTGATTTCGCGCTGAAGTGTGGGGGTGCTGGTAGTCATGCAGTTATTATATAATGCCGCGCTATTTTCCGCTCAAATTCAAGAAATACCGGGGTTTTATTTTCAGCTCGAGCGACCGGGGAATACCTTCCTTACCAATAGATAGGATGATAGTGGTCCGAGAATAGCCAGGAGTATAAATACAACCAGCCTGCCCAACAATGCCGCCGCCAGTGAATCAGCCGGGGTGATGGCGATCGCCTGGGCCGAGAAGACCATCAGAGCCTCATTCACGCCCAGGCCCGCCGGGGTGATTTGTATCAACAAGGCCAGCATGCCGACAGTAGACAATAAAAGACATTTTATGAAAGATACTTCCAATCCAAAAACTTTAAACTGGAGATACAAACACATCGTTTCTAAAATTAACTGGCAAAGTGAGAGGAAAGAGATTACTAAAATTAAACCCTTATTCTTTTTAATGAGCCCCCAACTATTTATGACGCCAATAAATTTATTAATCCAATTATTTTTTGTTTCAGGTATTTTGGGAGAAAATAGTATGACAATCAGAAGTGCCACAAACATCCCGGCGAATGCCAAAAACATACTCCCGCTTGCCAAGCCCAGGGAGGTATAAGTAACGAATAAACTTACCAACCCAAAAAAACTGGAAATAAAAAAAATAAGGATATAGCTTGCTGAAAGAAGTGCCAAAAAATTGGTGTAACTAAAGTTGTGCTGCGTTTTTAGATAAACCGCCCGGGTTGCCACGCCGCCGCTGAAGGGTAAGATCATATTGTAAAAGCCGGTCATGAAGGATAAAGCAAAAGCTTCCAATATTCCAAGCCTGAAACCCAATGGTTGAATAAGTCCTTTTGTAATTAAACCAATCACAAAATAATCCAGGATCAGAATGATGACCAAAGGCAGAATATAAACGGGTTCTTTTATCGAAAGTCTCTGGAAATCAGAGAGATTTCTCAAAATGTAATAAATCAATCCGGCAATGCTCACCAATAAAATAGCAATGCCAATTAGCTTTTGACGAAAATTGCTCATGAACCAGCCTGTATGTTTTGAGTCGAAAAATTATGCTGAGGCAACCCTGGATTTGTCAATTTCAAGATACTTGTGTATATAATATTGCGCAATGGCATCCCAATTAAACCTCTCGTTGACCAATTTTAATGAGGTTTGGCCCATTTCTTTTCTCAAATCTGGATTTTCAGCGAGGGTTATTACAAAATCCGCCAGTTGACGGGGATTGTTTTCTTGATGAAGGTAGCCATTGGTGCCATTAAAGACAACCAGCCGGTTCCCACCGATATCAGAAGCTACAACTGGACGACCGCAGGCCATGGCTTCAACAACGACAACATTCAGCCCATGCGCGGGCAATTTTCGGGAAGGCATCAGAAAAATATCACAGGCAGAATAATATTCGCTCAATTCTTCCAGGGGAATGCTCCCGGGGAAAATAACAAATGGGGAGAGCGATTCCTTTTTGATAATCGCAAGATATTCATCTTTGAGAGCCCCATCCCCAACCACAATCATTTTAATATTTTTTATGCGGTCTGTAATCAATTTTAAAGCCAGAAACCCGGTTGAAAATCCCTTCTTGGGGACAAAACGGCCTATCATCAATAGGACTAAATCGTTTTTTGAAATTCCGAATCTTTCCCGCAGGTTGTTCCTCGACTCCTCCGAAAAATGAATCCGGTTTTCATCCACCCCATAGATGACCAAATCAATGGTGTTCTCCTCCAACCCGGCTTTTACCAAATCATCGCGCAGATCTGACCCATCTCAGGAAAGGTAATCGGATGTAGCGATCAGCTTTGCCAAAATCCTGCCAAACCATCCCAATAAAGTGATGACCGAAACGTCTGATCCGGGAAACGCCGTAAATATTCTGGCCCTGGAACGGGTAAAGTAGCGGGCCAGCATGGCGATGAGTGTATTGGGAATCGCCCAATGTGCATGGATCAGATCGAAATTTTCCTCTTTGAGCAGAGCTGATAATTTGATCGCACCCATCATTATGATAAAAGGCGTCAGAAGCATATCCCCGAAGTTCATCTTCAAATCCTGCTTCATCGAATGCCCATACCCGAAGGTATGTAAGGAGTCGAATGGCATATATTGATAGGTAACAATTTTTACCCCGCCCATATCTTCTGGAGTGCGATGATAGCGCTCAGAAAAAGGGACTAAAACTGTTA
>CAIWAX010000088.1 GCA_903910795.1 uncultured Anaerolineae bacterium | reverse complement strand
GTGAGCAGTTACGTCAAAATTACCATTTTCGGCAATATCAAAAAAATTTAGGTTACTACTCATGGGTCGCTTAATTGTGGGCAATGACCTATCCCGTGAACAGTTACCTCCACAGTCTTATTCATACTGTGAATTGCTGGAGAAAGGTGGTTTGGTAATTTCATCAACTCAGCATGAGATTACGAAACCCCTAACTTGAACCTGGGTTTGTTCACATAACCGAGATCCTTGAAATGCTTTGCCAACATCTTATTTCTCACTCAAAATAGTTGAGTGAGAAATAAGATGTTGGATTGTATATTTCATGGTTTAAGCCGCTTTCAACGCGACGACTGTTTTGCGCCGTGACAATTTTTATACTTGCGACCACTCCCGCACGGGCAGCGGTCATCAGGACGGGTATTCGAGAAGTCAGGGGTCTTTAGCGGCTGGCGCCAGCGTGGAATGCTTGGATAGATGACCGGCTTTTCATCCACCTCTTCCACTTCAAACTCTTCATCGTCTTCTTCATCGTCTTCTTCATCGTCTTCTTCTTCGTCTTCTTCTTCTTCTTCGTCTTCATCATCGTAGTCCGCCGTAGATGATCTGTTCGTGGTACCTACTATCGTTCGAGCGATATTGTTTGCCAGGAGCCCAAACGCCAACATGCTTGTCAGGCTGAGCAGGGTCGCCTGGAACGGGTCAAGGTGCATGACTTGGTTAAGCAGCCAACCCAAGCCGTAGGCAGCCATCACTAAAATGCCGCCACCAACTGTGATGCCAATCAAAATCAGGATCACAAACAATAAAGCCATTCCAATTAGTTGCATAAGTTTTCTCCTCTGGTTTAGACTTTGCGGGAAACTATCCACCCTATGGGGGGGTATTTTATCAATTTTGAATCGATGCATTCCGGTTCATTTGAGAGTTTAACAGAATCAGTAATAATTAGGCTACTCTCGATCCTAACTTCTGCCAGAATTCATTCAGAACACTCTGCCATTTTACCTGTCCACTGGCGATCTCGTCGAGCTGCTCCTCCATGCGTGCTGTAAAGTCGTAATCAAAAATATCCGCAAACCCGGTCATTAGGAAGGCCAGCACCTGCCGTCCAACTTCGGTCGAAATAAGGGCTTTTCCACGATTACTTATTACATACTTCCTTTCCAAAAGAACTTCCACGATACTGGCGTAAGTGCTGGGCCGACCAAGCCCTCGTTTTTCCAGATCCCTGATCAGGCTGGCCTGCGTGTACCGTTTGGGAGGTTCGGTCATGTGCTTTTCAGGATGGAATTTGACAAATCTCAGCGACTGCCCTGGTTGGAGGTCAGGCAGTGTACTTTCTTTTTCTTGATCATCATCATCCATCATATATGCGGCTAAAAAACCTGGGTGCAACAAAGTGCGCCCGACACAACGAAACAGATATGGCTGGCCAGATTTTCCTGTTGCGGTCACGTCCACGATTGTGACACTGTAGAGGGCAGGTTTCATTTGTGAGCCGATGAACCGCCGCCAGATGATCTCATACAATGCAGCCTGATCGATTGAAAGTGCTTCTCGCATCGGTTTTGGCGCGAGAGAAGAGTCTGTGGGACGGATGGCTTCGTGTGATTCTTGAGCGTTTGCAGTTTTTGTCTTGTAAACGGGTGGCTTGTCTGGTAAGGACTGCGGCCAGTACTTCTGGATGGTTTGGCGGGCGGCTGCCTGCGCTTCTGTTGCAATGCGGACCGAGTCGGTGCGCATGTACGTAATCAGTCCAATATGCTGACCTGCGATACTTACGCCTTCAAATAACTCCTGTGCCACCTTCATCGTCTTTTTTGGATTCCAGCCCAACCTGGCCGAAGCGGCCTGTTGAAGGGTACTGGTAGTGAATGGCGGATATGGAAATCGTTTCTCCTGCTTTTGCTCCACGTTCCCTACTTGCCATGCCACGCTTTGCAGATCATCTATTACAACCTTTATCGAAGGCTGCTTGAGCATGTCCGGCTCTTTTCCAGCGATGTGCACCAGGCGGGCTTTGAATGTGGACTGAGAAGCCGCCAATTCCACATCGAGGGTCCAGTATTCTTCTGGCTTGAATGCCTCGATTTCGCGGTCCTTTTCTACGACCAGGCGTAGTGCGACAGTTTGTACTCGTCCAGCCGAGAGTGCAGGGGGCTTCTTCCCTCTCACCCAAGGACGTTTTATCTGTTTCCAGAGCAGCGGGCTTAGCTTATAACCTACTAACCGATCCAGTATCCGCCGTGTTTGTTGGGCATCCACCAGAGCCATATCCACCGGACGAGTAGACGCCAATCCGGCACGCACGGCAGCCGGCGTAATCTCGTGAAAGACTGCCCGCGTCACTTCCTTCCCACGCAGTTCTTTCTTGAGAGTTTCTGCAATATGCCAGGCAATCGCCTCCCCTTCCCGGTCTGGATCGGATGCAAGGATCACAGTGTCGGCGCTTTCCAGTGCTTTACGAAGGGACTGAATAGCCTTGCGGTTGGTTTCGATGTAATGTGGTTTGAAACCAGCCTCAACATCTACGCCAAGTTCTTTTGCAGGAAGATCGCGTATATGGCCGAAGGACGCCTTTACTTGATGTCCAGGCCCGGCATATGACTGGATCGCTTTTGCTTTGGTTGGCGACTCAACAATAATCAAGATTGTCATTTCAGAATTATAGTCATTTTGTTCTGGCCATGGGAAAATTACAAGCGCACGACGGAAATATCAAGGATCAGGTGTTTCGCCCATCCTGGCAGCCAGCACTTTGGCTAGTTCCCGAAATCAATCCAGGATGTCGGATGGGATATAGACTCTGGTAGGGGAGTCGGATGAGGGGTGGGGGTTATTTCATTTTCGGATAGATTGGTATCCAAATTATATAGGACTTACGCAAGACAGAAAAGTTGAGGATTGAGAGAAAAGCGATTACTGTTATTGAATGATACCGACAAAAGAGCGCGTACCCCGATTGGGTTATTGTCAATATTTGGTGGTGAGTCGAATCAATTACACGCTTACGAATTATGCCGAGCATACTGAGAAATTCAGCCATGACATGGCGAACAGATATCTAGCTGGTGGTGAAATCCGACCGCGGTTGGTCTGGGGAAATATAAAAACTGTAGTATGAACATCGAAGTACGGATTTTTAGTTTTTGATGACGCAGTATTTGACAAGAATTTTTCGCACTCCATTGAACTGGTGAGGTGACAGTATATCGGCAATGTGTTATTTATTGCTAAGGAACGGCTGAAAAATAACTTACCTGTTTGTCGATGAAAAGGGTTTATCCTCAGGGAAAAAAGGCCAGAGGATACTGCGTTGGAAGCACCAT
>CAIWAX010000087.1 GCA_903910795.1 uncultured Anaerolineae bacterium | reverse complement strand
TGGGTACTTTCCATACTGAACTTATGGGTACTTTCCATATTGAACTTATGGGTAATTTCCATGAGAAAAATTACAGCAATCGAAACGCAGAAAAAGAACCCAAACCGGGTCAACATTTACCTGGATGATCAATTTTCCTTCGGATTGTCTCGAATAATAGCGGCCTGGTTGCAGCCGCAGCAATTTTTGACAGAAGAAAAAATTGCCGCCTTACAGGAACAGGATGCCCGGGAAGTCGCGCTTCAAAAGGCATTGCGTTTTCTCGGATACCGCGCCCGATCGAGTGAAGAAGTGCGCAGTAATCTTCAAAAGCATGACATTCCCGAGAGCGTGATCGAAGTAACGCTGCAAAGGTTGCGCGAGAATAATTTGGTGAATGATCAGGAATTCGCCAGAAACTGGGTGGAGAACCGGAATACATTTCGTCCGCGCAGCCGCCGGGTTTTAACTTTGGAGCTTCGCCGCAAGGGGTTGGACGATGAGACTGTCCAACAGGTTTTGGATGAGAATGTTGACGAAAACGCCCTGGCGATGGAAGCGGCCAGGAAGTATACAAGGAAGGTTCAAACCCTGGAATGGCAGGATTTCCGTCAAAAGCTGGCGGGCTTTCTGGGGCGGCGCGGTTTTTCTTATGAAGTAAGCAGTGTGGTTGTGCATTCGTTATGGGATGAATTGCATTCTGGAGCTGATTTGAAAAATATTATTGATAATGATGAGGAAGTATGAGCCCGATATTAATATCAGTTTTGGTGATAGTGGTGATAGTGGCGATGGTGGTGATAGGTTCGCTAATATTTCGGTGGGGAAATTCTCTTGGTTACAACCGCAGCCAGGCGCAAAATGAAAAGAAACGGCAGGAAGAAGCGGCGACTGCCAAAAGTGTTGTTGAGATTGCGACGGCGAAAGCATCCAAGATAGAGCTGGATGCCCGCGATCGGGCCCTGAAAGTGGTTCAATCGGCGGAAAATGATTTGAATCAACGCCGCAATGAGTTGAACAAGGAAACAGAACGTCTCGACCGCCGGCGCGCTGAATTGGACGGCCGGATTGAACGCCTTGAACAACGCGAGCAAACCATCAACAAGCGCCAGAGCGCGCTCGATAAGCGCGCGAACGAAGTGGATAAAGTCCATGAGCTGCAAATGGCAAAACTCCAGGAAATTGCGGAGATGACCCCGGAGGATGCCCGCAAGATCCTGCTGGGCGAGGTTGAAAAGGATTCGCGTAATGACATGGCGCGCATTATCCGGCAGATTGAGGCCGAGGCGCGTGAAGAAGGCGAGAAACGCGCCCGCTCCCTGATCGCGGATGCCATCCAGCGTGTGGCTTCGGAGCATGTTTCCGAGGTGACTTCGGCAGTCGTGGCGATTCCAAACGAAGAAATGAAGGGCCGCATCGTGGGCCGCAACGGGCGCAACATTCGCGCCTTTGAACAGGCCGCCGGTGTGGATGTGATCGTGGATGACACGCCCGAATCCGTCACGATTTCATGCTTTGACTCGGTGCGGCGCGAAATTGCCCGCCGCGCGCTCACAAAGCTGACCGTGGATGGGCGTATTCATCCGGCTCATATTGAAAAAGTGATCGAAGATGAAACCAAGGCGGTTGAGAAGATCATGGCTGAGGCGGGCGAGCAGGCGGCCTTTGACGCCGGAGTCACCGGACTGCATCCTGAAATCTTACGGATGATGGGACGCTTGAAATATCGCACATCTTATGGTCAGAACCAACTGGCGCACGCCGTGGAAGTCGCCAAGCTGGGCGGCATCCTGGCGGCCGAATTGGGCGCCAATGTGGTGATCGCCAAAGCGGGCGCGTTCCTGCACGACATCGGCAAGGCCATGGATCATAACCAGGAAGGCACGCACGCTTCCCTGGGCGCGGAATTCTGCAAGCGCTACGGTGTCCATCCGCTGGTGGTGAACGCGATTGAATCGCATCATCACGAAGTCGAACAGCTCTCGGTTGAAGCCATTATCGCCGAATCTGCCGATGCCATCTCGGGCGCCAGACCCGGCGCGCGGCGCGAGGATCTGGAAGCCTACATCAAGCGCATTCGCACGCTGGAAGAAATGGCCACCTCCTTTGAAGGTGTTTCGCAGGCCTTTGCCATCCAGGCCGGGCGCGAAGTGCGTATCATTGTCCGGCCGGAAGAAATTGATGATCTGGCTTCCACCCGCCTGGCGCGGGATATCGCCAAGAAGATTGAAGAAACCATGCAGTACCCTGGACAGATCAAGGTGACTGTTATTCGCGAAACCCGCGCAGTGGATTACGCCAAGTAGATACAACGCCATAAAGACGAAAAAGCCAGGGCATCTGCCCTGGCTTTTTTTGTGTAAAGAGATGAAGGTTTATTTGAACAGGAAGTCAGTGTTTTGGACGGTGGGATAGCTGATGGGGGCCGCGTACAGGTAGGCGGTGGTGGGGAGGCTCAGGCTGCTGAGGAGCTGGATGCGCAGGGCGGTCAGTTGGGCCTGTTGCGTGACAGTCAGGGTCTTGTTGACAGCCGAGAAATTGGTGGCGTAGTTGTAGATGATGGTGCCGTCCAACTGTCCATACTGCCGCATGAGCGCAGTCACCGTGGCCTGGGTGGTGCTGCCGCCGGATTTATATTTGCGCAGCTCGGTGGCGATCTGGGTGCGTATATTGACGATGCTCAACAGGGAAGGCTTTTGGATGCTCACCAGGTTGGTGATGAGGGGCACCTGCGAGCTTGTCAGGCTATTGCGGAAGTACTGGCCGTAGTCTGCGGTGATGTTGGTGCCAATCGAGTAGCCGGGGTTGCCAACCGCGGGGGCGTCTTTCAAATAGAAGGAGCCGAAATAGGTGCCCTGCCGCTCCGGGCAGAAATACACATCTGCATTCAATGTGCTGGAATACCAGCTAAACATATCGCCTGCGTATGTCATCACGGCAGTTTTGACATCGCCGGATAAGCCTTTCAGTTCGACGGGTTCCGCCACAACCGGCCAGTAGTTCATGCTTTTCCCAACCATCGCATCCAGATAGGCTTTTTGTGTGGTGTTTAGATTTTGCAGGATCCCACCCATGACCTGGGCGCGCGGATAGCTGATTTCGCCATCCAGTTGATACAAATCAGCGGAAAAACTTTCCACGGCGGTCTGGTTGAGGCCGGTGGTACCGGCGGGCAGGCTGCCGCTCAGCATGCGCCGAAAGGCCGTCATCAGGACAAAGCGCCTGTAGGCGTAGTCATTGATGGAGGTCGCCTGGCTGTTGGCGAGCGCGATCAACTGCGCCTTCTGATCGGAAGTCAGGATGCTGAACATGTTCAGGGAGGCCCTGGTCAGAAAGTCGGTGTTATGGCCCATACCTTCCGGGTCATTGTCGCGCAAATACTGGAAGCCCCAGAAATCGGCCACCTTGCCGGGCGGAAAAAATGAGTCGGCGCCCAGGCTGCCTGTGATAAAGCCGAAACCATCAAACGATAATGTATCCAGTTGAGCGCCATCCGAGAGGGTCTGCGCCATGGTGAACGAACCTGGGCCGGCAGTCGCGGTGGGCTGGACAACTTTTGTGGGCGTGGAGATTTTTGTCGCCGTGGGGGCTTTGGTAGGGGTGGCGGGAACCTTTGTGGCAGTGGGCGGTACTTTGGTTGGCGATGCCGTCTGTGTTGGCTTGAGGGTGGCGGAGGGTTTTAGTGTGGCAGTGGGTTTGGTTACCAGAGCCTGGTTGGTGGCCGGGGAGGCGGCCGCCACGCTGACGCTCACGAAGAGCAAAATCAACAGGATGACAATTGCCAGAACTGAAAATTTGTGGGGTTTATTCATTCCATTTCTCCTTATGTGCCCTGTGGGTGCGTTTGTCTGAACGCGATTTGTGAAGGGGTTTCCAGCGTTTGTGGCGCTCGCCAAAGCGGGTGTGTCGCGGCTGGCTGATCTCCCTTTTTCAAATACATGGTATCTAAAAGATGTTTAGAACTTGTTCATTAATAATTACAATTTTGTAAGGTCTATTTGACAGGCAGGATTCTTTGTGGGTGGGATGATTAAACCTGGCGCAGGTCAGGGAAATCAAAAACCAGGCTGCAGCCCGGTTTTTGATTTCGTCGGTTGGAAGAGTATTTTCCAGGAGCCTTGATCATAAGGCAGACGGTGGTTACAGGCGTAGATCAGCGTGGTTTTGAGCTTCTTGTGACCCAAAATGGCCTGAATCCACTTGGCCGGGCAGCCTGCGTTCAGCAATTGCGTTGCGCCGGTGTGTCTCAACCCACGAATTTTGAACTTGCCCCCCACATGCTTCCCGGTGGCTTGCAAGCGCTGGCGAAGCAGGTCTTTTTTAAGCGGGCCGTCACCATTTCCGTTATCCCGTTAACATTGTCCAGGGAATTGCGATAATTTTTTCATCCAGTCGTTTGATATTCCGGCCCCCATGAATTAGCAACCCGGCTGAGGCGGTTGGGTGTTCCTCCAGAAAAGCGTGTAACCCGGCTGTGTCTCCATAGCCAGGGTTCTTTGTGCTTTTCACTTCAATGGCGGCCACCTTTCTACCATGTTCAACCACAAAATCCACTTCCGTGCCATCACGTGTACGCCAGAAATACAAACGCCCCGCCGGAGTCATCAGCCGTGTCAACAAGCGCAGGTGCTGGTATATCAGCGTCTCGAAATACGCCCCATATTCCCTGGCTTTTCGCAAATCATTGAGATCGTAATATCCAGACAGGAAGACAGCCAGCCCCGGATCATTTAAAAATGCCTTGGGGGATTTCAACAAGCGGGTTGGGTGATTCACCGCATAGGCTGGCAGACGTTCAAATAAATTCGTTGTTTCGAGTAAATTCAGGTAGCGATGAACGGTTGGTTGGGGTAATTGCGCGTCCCGCGCTACTTCTGATTGATTCAGCAACTGTCCTGAACGCAGTGCCACCAACTCCATCAGTTTGCGAAAATCGAGTAAGGCATCAATTTGCGCGACCTGACGAAGATCCCGCTCCAGGTAAGTGGCTACATAGCCTTCCCACCAGCGCACCCAGGATTGAGGTGAGTCAAGCGAAAGGAGTGGCGGCATCAGGCCGCGCATGATGATATTAATCGGGTCGGCAGGCTCTTCGGGCAGCGTGCCTTCAGCAGGGAAATCCCCGGATAAGATGCGGGTAAGGATATCGGGTTGAGGAGTCTGGTGGATTTCCCCAAGCGCCATGGGATCAAGCACAAAATAAACTGCCCGCCCAGCCAGGCTTTCACTGACTTGTTTCATCAATAACAGGTTCGCTGATCCCGACAGTACAAATCGATATTTTCCCGGATTGCGATCCACTGTTAATTTTACAGCTTGCAAGAGGTTCGGGTCTTTTTGTACTTCATCCAGGATGACCCGATCTGTGCCCGCCCACAGTGCTTCCGGCTCTGTCTTCGCCTGTGCGAGCACTTGATAATCGTCCAGCGTGTGGAACCGCCAGTTGCGGAATGGTTCCGAGTTTAGCAGCAGCGTGCTTTTGCCAACCTGTCGGGCGCCAGTTAAAACGATGACGGGATAGTTCCGGCTGGCATCCTGCAGCGAGGTTGTCAGCCAGCGTTCGTAATATAATTCTGGTCCTGAATAAATGTTATTCATGCCGTGAATAATAACAATATTCCAGGTCAGAGTCAAGCATTCCCGTACGTCTTCTGGCGAAGCCTAAAACAGGTTGAAGCGACTATCTCAAACCGCGCCCAAGAAGCCGCCCAGCGTATTCAAAAACACCCCTCGGAACCTTTAGCTTTGGCCCCGCAATAATCGGCAACTCCACCCCATTAAGGGGCGCCACCCAAATGGGCATTTCTAATTGTCGCCAAGTCCATTTCTCATTGTCATTGACAGCTACTGAATGAGGGCTGCCCGATGATCGAAGTTTCGTTCGATGCCCTCTTTACCCGTTCACAAACGGGTTGGACATTTTCTCTTCGCCCACGCTGGTTTCCGGGCCGTGGCCGGAAAGCAGGCGGGTTTCATCCGGCAGGCTGTAAATCTGGGTCTGGATGCTCCTGACCAGTGTCTCCCAATCGCCGCCCGGCAGGTCGGTGCGCCCAACCGAACCAGCAAAGATCAGGTCGCCGCAGAAACACAGGCCCTGCGCCGGGCAGTAAAAAACCACATGCCCGGGGGTGTGGCCGGGCGTGCAGCGCACTTCAATCAGGTTGCTTCCCAATCGCAGGAGCTGGCCCTGGGTAAAATCAATAGTCGGTTCCGGCCCCGGGTCGATGTTGAAGCCAAACATCGGCCCGCCGCCGGCCGCTTTCCAGAGATCGTGGTCGGCGGGATGCAGCGCCACCAACGGCAGCGGGTTCAGCGCGTCGGCGATGGCGCCCGCGCCGCCGATGTGGTCAAAGTGAGCGTGCGTGTACCATAAATGCGCAATCCGCCAGCCGCGTTTGCGGGCCTCGGCCAGGATGATCTGGCCGTCCCAAGCCGGGTCGATTACAGCCGCGTCACCGCTGGCGCTGTCGGCGATCAGGTAGGCGTTGGTTTGGACGGGGCCAAGTTGAAAAGACACAATTTCCAGGGTCATGGTACCTCAATCAATTCAATAACAGGTTCGGGTTGGCTGGCTCATGTGCCCTGCGGGTCAACGCGCGGCGTGAAGAACAGGCTGAACAGGATGGCCAGGAGCGTGCCTGCCAGGGCAATCGGATAGATCAGGATCGGGTTGGATTGGTAAATAATACCTGAAACAATGGGCGCGATGATCAAGGTCAGGCCCTGCACTGTTTCAGAAATGCCGTAGGCCAAACCCATCTGGGATTCGAGCACCAGCGGGCGGATTTGAGCCGTGTAGAGCGTGCGGGCAGCGCGGTATCCGCCCAGTAAAAAGTAGGAAGCGGCAAACCAGCCGTAGCTTTTCATTTGCCAGATAATGGCGGTGGAAACCCCCGCGCTCGCCTGTCCAAGCAGAAATCCCAGGCGGACATTCATAAACCCGGCGGCGAAGGTCATGACGGTGTTGCCAATCCCGCCAAGCGTGCCCAGCAAGCCAATCTGTTCCAGGGACAGTCCGCGCACATCCTGCAGAAATTTGGCCTGGAAAGGCTGCGGCAGGTACATGGCCAGGGTCACAAAAAAGCCCAGCGCGATGAAAGCCAGAAAGCGGCGGTTGCCAAACAGGCTGGGGGCCGGGTTGTCCGGGTTGTGCTGTTCGCGTGGTTGGGGGGCGATCATCCAGATCATCAAGGTCGAAAAGATAAACAAGCTGCCCGCAATGAAATAGATGAGGCGCAGGCCGTAATGTCCGGCAATCCAGCCGCCGGTGAAGGGCCCGATCACAATCCCCAGGCCGAAGGCGGCGTTGCTGAGTGTGATGGCGCGCCCGATGCTCCACTTTCCACGGGCGGCGGTGACATAGCTGTTGAGCGGCGAGGCCACGAAAGCGGTGAACCCATACAACAGCATGCCCACAATGAAGACAGGCAGGCTGTTGGCCAATGCCATGATCCAGGCGGCGGTAATGCCGATCAACCAGGCGCTGATCAGCATCGGCCGCCGCCCGATCCGGTCCGCAAGATAGCCCGCCGGAATGTGGGCAATCATCATCATGAATCCAAAAGCCCCCAGAATATAGCCGATCATCTCCGGGTTTGCGCCGAGCTGGGAGAGGTAGAAGGGTTGGAACATGTAGAACATACCCTCGCCAATACCCCAAACGAAGAGCGAAGCGGAAATTAACAGCAGGGATGGATTCATGGGAAGTGGTTTAGGCCATCCAGGGCGGGTTGAGGCTGGCTATTTGCTGGTAAACGGGGCAGGTTTCATCGTGGGCGCCGGGCAGGTAGCCGGTGGACAGCAGGAATTCTTTGACAATTTCGCCGCCGGTGAAGACGAAGGTTTTTTTGAACAATTTGGTCCATTCATCCAGGCTGAGTTGGCGCTGGCTGTCGAGCCAGCTTTTCATCGAGCCGTGCCCGGCGCGTAAGGCCAGGATGCGGTTGGCGTTGGTGATGGCGGCTTCGACCTTCAGGCGGTTGCGGATGATGCCCGCATCGTTCAGCAGGCGCTGGCGGTCCTCGTCGTTGAAGGCGGCCACTTTTTCGATGTTGAAGCCTGCGTAGGCCAGCCGGAAATGATCAGCCTTTTTGAGGATGGTGATCCAGGACAGCCCGGCCTGGTTGATTTCCAGAACCAGGCGTTCAAACAGTTCATCCTCGTTCTGGATGGGAAAACCATACAACCGGTCGTGGTATTCCCGGTTGTAGGTGTCTTCGGGGTGGGTGTTGCAATAATCGCAGTAGGAACTCATGGTAAATCTTACTTAACGTTCTATACTCCGACCACGCGGAAGTCGCGCTCCATGTCGCTCAGGCTTTCCGAGCCGCTTTCGGTCACAACCATGTTGTCTTCAACGCGCACACCGTTGCGCGAGGTCAGGTAAATGCCGGGTTCCACGGTGTAACACATGCCGGGTTCGAGCAGTTGCTGGTTGTCGCCGCGCATATAGGGATCTTCGTGGCCTTCCATGCCGATGCCGTGACCGGTGCGGTGTGTAAAGTAAGCGCCGTACCCGGCGGCTTCGATGACATCGCGGGCGGCCTTGTCCACCGCGGCGCAGGGCGCGCCCGGCTTCCCGGCGGCCCGTCCGGCAGCGTTGGAGGCCTGCACGATCTGGTGGATTTTCTGGTATTCAGGCGCCACTTCGCCAATCGCAAAGGTGCGCGTCAGGTCGGAGATGTAGCCATCATAGGCGGCACCCCAGTCCACAACCAGCATGTCACCCGCCTGGAATTTTCGATCTGAGGGCGCGGCGTGCGGGTTGGCGCTGTTCGGCCCGCTCGAAACAATTGGGAAGAAGGGGATTTCAGGCGAGGAGCCGTGTTTGAGAAGCTGCATGGTCAGCTCCGAAGCCAGTTCTTTCTCGCGCATACCGATCTTGATCTGCGGGATGCAGGCTTTCAGGGCGTCCTGGGCGATCACCACGGCCTGGCGCATTTTGGCGATTTCGTCCGCGTCTTTGGTAATGCGCAGCGAGGCCAGCGCGGAGGCGGCATCCGGGAAGGTGGCGCCCGGCGCGGCTGCTTCAATGAAGCGATATTCCAGGATGCGCAGGGCGCGCGGTTCCAGCCCGATGGCTTTGCCTTCCAGCCCCAGGGCTTGAATGCCTTTCTTGAAGGCATTGATCCATTCCCCGGGAATTTCGCCGTATGGAAAGGCCTGGGTTTTGTAGGGCATCAGTTCGAGTTTGGGGGTTTCGAGCTCGGGCAGGATAAAGGCCGGGTCTTTTCCTGGGCGGAAGAACATGACGACCGGCCGTTCCATCAGGTGGAAGCTGACACCGGTCAGGTAGGCAAAGGTTGGGCCGGGATTGATGGCGACGGCGTCCAGGTTGGCAGCGGCCATCGCGTCGTACAGTTTTTCAAGACGTGCATGGGTCATGGGAGTCTCCTGTGTTGGCTGATGATTATTTTTGGAATCTTTTTACGAAGAACTGCTCGACGATCAAATCGACCGCCCAGGGGAAATTATGCTCAAACCACAGCACCGGTCTGAACCACCAGGGGATGACCAGGCTGGCGCGCGGATGTTTTGCCAGGTTGACCACCTGGCGGGCCACATATTCAGAGGTCATAAACATCCAGGTCGGCGTTTTGTAATCTGTGCGCAGCACGCTGCTGCCGATATGTCTGCCAAACTCTGTGCGCGCGAAGCCCGGGTAAATAGCCGAGACAGTCACACCGCGCGTGCGCACTTCACGGCGCAGCGCATTTGTAAAACCGCGCACGCCATATTTTGTAGCCGCGTATACAGTATACATGGGCGCGGCGATCCAGCCCGCGACCGACGACATGTTGATGATCTGGCCGCTGTGCTGGGCCAGCATGCCGGGCAACACGGCGTGGGTGACATTCATCAGCCCAACCAGGTTGACATCCACCTGGGTGTGAATGTCGGTTTGCAGGTCGAGCTGGCTGAACCAATCCAGGCGGCCAAAGCCAGCGTTGTTAAACAGGATGTCGATGCGCCCGTATTGATCCATGACGGTCTTTACCATGCGATCGATATCCTCCAGCACGCTGACATCCATTGGGATGAAGATCGCCTCGCCGCCCGCGGCCTGGATCAGTTCCACTTCCGCCTGCATGCGTTCGATCCGCCGGGCGGTCAGAACGACCCTGGCGCCTTCGGCGGCAAACAGGTGGGCGGCATCCTTGCCAAAGCCGGAGGATGCGCCGGTGATTACAACAACCTTCCCTTTGAGCGGGACGGTCATATTATATTACCTCCCAATATGTACCCTGTGGATGGAAAATGATTTGCGAACGTGTTTAGTGCTTGTAAAAGTATTACTCTGCATTTTTGAAAGATTTTGCCGCCGAACAAAGATTAAACATTTCACCGCGAAGTCGCAACCCACCACAAGCATGTGGGCCCAGGGCGACAAGAAATGCTTAAAAACTTTGCGAACTAAGCCTTCCCTGCTTTGGGTAGGGTTGAGCCTTGTCGGTAAATTGAGTTGCTTTGGGTGTTAAAAGTCTTTCCGAAATTGTTGTTGAATATTAAGCTATTGATTTCCCGGTTCGATTTGCTTAGCGAATCGCGGGCTGACCCACAAGGCGCCCTACGGGTGAGTCCCTGCCTCATGTCGTGGAAGTCGGCTAATCCACAGGGCGCAAAGAACGCGAGCCAACTCGTTAACCAGCCCGCAGGGCTTTCATGGCATGATCCGGGGCTTAAGCCCCAGGCGGCCAGGCAAAAAGACATCTTGACATAAATCGAGAACGCTTAACTTGTGACTGATGCCATAAGTTCAGTATTGAATCAGCAGAGTTATTCTTTTACAAGCCCTTACTCAGTAGCTGAGTGTGTGGATGGCATAAACTTTTCCCCCGGCCCTTCTGGGACTGGGGGAAAAGTTTACCAATTTCGGGCGACGTTACCCATCGTATTTTTGGATCGTCACGCTCGCTATTTACTCTTCTTCGCCTTCGGGGGGTTGTGAATCTTCCTGGCGGCGGCGGGGGCGGGGCGGCGGCATGACTGCTTCGGGATAGAGGGCAATTTCCAAAACCTGATCCATCTGCTCAACCGGGATGATTTTTAAATCTGTGCGAACGCGCTTGGGCACGTCCACCAGGTCCTTCATGTTTTTCTGGGGCAGCATAACCACCTTCAGGCCGGTGCGGTGCGCCGCGAGCAGCTTTTCGCGCACGCCGCCAATCGGCAGGATTCGGCCGCGCAGGGTGATTTCGCCAGTCATGCCCACTTCACGATAAATCGGCCGCCCGGTCAGCGCGGATAGAATCGCGGTGGCCAGGGTGATCCCGGCGCTCGGGCCGTCCTTGGGAATGGCGCCTTCGGGCATGTGCACATGGATATCCATGCGTTCAAAGATTTCGGGATCGATGCCAAAACTATCCGCGCGCGATTTGATATAAGTCAGGGCGGCCTGTCCGGATTCCTGCATGACATCGCCGATCTGACCGGTCATTTGCAGCCCGCCTTTGCCTTCCAGCACCGCCACTTCGATCGACATGATCTCGCCGCCGTTTTCGGTCCAGGCCAGCGAGGTCGCCACGCCAACCTCGTCACGCAGTTCAGCTTCGGTGCGTAGATACTGCGGCGGGCCGAGGAATTTTTCCACCATGTTGGGGGTGATGATGGTCGGGTAATCGCGTTTTTCGGCTTTCAGGCGGGCGGCTTTGCGGACAACCCGGCCGATTTCGCGTTCGAGGTTGCGCACGCCGGCTTCGTAGGTGTATTCGCGGATGATCCGTTGCAGGGCTGGTTCGGAGAAGCGCAGATTGGTTTCGTGCATACCGTTTTCATCCAACTGCCGTGGGATCAGATAGCGGTCTGCGATCGCCATTTTCTCTTCTTCAATATACCCGGGGAATTCAATGACTTCCAGGCGATCGAGCAGGGCTTCGGGGATGGTGTTGAGCGAATTGGCAGTGGTAACAAACATGACCTTTGACAGGTCAAAGGCAATTTCGAGGTAGTGGTCGCTAAAAGAGTTATTCTGCTCAGGATCAAGCACTTCCAGCAGCGCGGAAGAAGGATCGCCACGGAAGTCGTTGCCCAGCTTGTCGATTTCATCGAGCATAAAGAGCGGGTTGCCGGTTCCAGCGCGTTTCATGGTCTGGATAATGCGGCCGGGCAGGGCGCCGATGTAAGTGCGGCGGTGCCCGCGAATTTCGGCTTCATCGCGCACGCCGCCCAGCGAAATGCGCACGAATTTTCGGCCAAGCGCTTCCGCGATCGAGCGGCCCAGCGAGGTCTTGCCGGTGCCGGGCGGCCCGACAAAGCACAGGATGGGCTGGCGTTCCTTTTTGGGCTTCAGGGAACGAACCGCGATAAATTCAAGGATGCGATCCTTGGGTTTTTGCAAGCCATAATGATCGCGATCCAGCACTTCGCCGGCATGGCGCACATCCAGGTTGTCATCTGACATGACAGACCAGGGCAGGTCCAAAATCCATTCGATGTAACTGCGGATGATGCCCACTTCGGGTGCCATGGGGGGCATCTGGCCCAGCCGCTCGATCTCTTTCAGAGCCGTCTTGCGGGCTTCTTCGGGCAGCTTGGCTTTATCCACTTTTTCGCGTAACTCGGTGATATCGCGGGCCCAGATGTCACCTTCGCCGAGTTCGGTCTGAATGGCTTTCATTTGCTCTCGCAAATAGAATTCGCGCTGGCTTTTATCCACTTCATTCTGGACGCGCGTGTGGATGTCTTCTTCGAGCTCGAGCACATCCACTTCGGTAGCCAGCATGAAGTTGACCCGTTCCAGACGCTCCTTTGGATTGATCATCAGGAGCAGCTTTTGACGTTCGTCAAAGTTTACCGAAATGGAGGTGGCGATCATGTCGGCCAGCCAGCCGGGTTCGGCGATGTTGAGCGCGAACAGATGCGCTTCCTCGGGGATGGAGCGGTTTAACTGCACGCAGCGTTCAAACTGGCTGAGAGCCGAGCGCATCAGCGCCTGGGCGCGTTTATCGGTTTTTTGAACTTCCTCGATCACCCGGACTTTGACTTTGATGTAAGGGGTGAAGCGGGTGAATTCGATGACTTCCACCCGGCGGCGGCCCTGTACAAGCCCGGAACTGTTGCCATCGGGCATGGTGAGCAGGCGGCCAACGGCCATTTCCACACCAATCGGCAGGAAATCGCCCGCCTTGGGGTCTTCTTTTTCCGGCTCTTTTTGGGTCAGGCCGATGACGGTCTGGTTGCGCTCGTGCGCGGTCTGGAGTGTGAGGATCGAAACCTCGTTATCGACAAAGACCGGCGAGACCATGTGCGGGAAGACTACCAGGTCCCGCATGGGCAGCACCAGGGCTTCAAACACGCCTTTCGCGTCAATTTCGTGGTTTGGCACACGATAGAGTTCCTCGGTGCGTTGCGAAATGGTGGTATTGAAATTTTCTTCTTCCGCTTCGTTCCAGTCTTCCTGGGGGGCGTTCCGCTTTTCTGTCATGGTTGCTTCACTTTCTTTTGCCAGGCCGTTTTGACTTCGGTGGTAACAAACATGCTTCCCGCTGAAAGAATAATACTACCATTCTTTTTTGCAATTTCCAGCGCCCGATCGAGGGCAGTTTCAACAGGAGTCACCGCTTCGGTTTGCAGCTCGATGGATCTGGCTGTGGCGATAATTTTTTCAGGTTCAAGCGCGCGCGGATGGTCGGCGCGCGTTACGATTAATGTGTCTATCAGGGGTTTAATGGCAGCCAGCATGGCCTGTAAATGCTTATCCTCAGAGATACCCAGAATCAGGACTGCCTTGCGGTTTGGAAAGTACGTTTCCAGCGTTTGGGCCAGACGCACAAAGGCATCTTCGTTATGGGCCGAGTCGAATATCACGACTGGCTCACGGCTGGCAATTTCAAACCGGCAGGGCCAGCGCACCTGCGCGAAGCCCTGCGCGATTTGTGCATCGCTCAGGGCCAAACCGCTCATTTTCAGCGCCGCGTAAGCGGTAACGGCATTCTCCACCTGGTGACTGCCCAATAAAGGAATCCGCAGGGTGAGCGGGGGTAATTCGGGGCTGGAGGTTATTTGTAGGGTTTGCCCATCCAGGGCATGTTCGATCTGCGAATAAGGCACATCCCGCCCGATCAAGGTCAGTGCGCAGCCCCGTTCGGCGGCCACTTTTTCCAGCACTTTCAGCGCTTCCTCTTTCTGCGGGGAAGAGACAACCGGAATGCCGGGTTTGATGATGCCGGCTTTTTCTCCGGCGATCAGGGTTAGGGTGTTACCAAGCACAGCGGTGTGATCGTAGGAGAGCGAAGTGATCACCGAAACGCGTGGGGTGAGGATGTTGGTGGCATCCAGCCGCCCGCCCAGGCCGACTTCAATCACCGCTGCATCGACTTTGATTCTGGCGAAATGCACAAAGGCCAGCGCCGTTGTGATTTCGAAAGTCGTGAGCAATGGGATTTTTGCGACCTGCGGTTTAACCAGTTCAACCAGGTCCACCAGCTCGTCTTGTGTGATCGGGGTCAGGTTGACCTGGATGCGCTCGGTATACTCCTGCAAATGCGGCGAGGTATATAAGCCAACCTTGAGCCCGCCTGTTTGCAGGGCCGAGGCGCAAAAGGCGGATGTGGAGCCTTTGCCTTTTGTCCCCGCGACGTGGATGCAGGGATAGTTTTCCTGCGGGTTGCCCAGGGCGCTCATCAGAGCGCGCATGCGGTCAAGGTTAAAATCGGCTTTGGCAAGTTCCGAGGAATGTTTGAGGCTGTAATCCACAAAGCTGTACAGGTAATCGAGGGCCAGGTTGTAAGAAGTTTCAGTATCCATTGTCAGACATTGTAAAGCGAAAAAGGGAAAACGTAAATTGCTACGGGAAAAGATTATTTGCTGGAAATGGGCATTTTGGGGTCGTAAATTTGCGCCCGGATGGGAATTTTCAGCGATTTGAGCCCCGGAATTTTTCCGGGTCGTATTATTATTGTTTTTAAACTCAAAATCTTTAGGATCAAAATCGTTAAGGACAACAACAATAATAATAGACCCGGAATTTCTCCGGGGGTGCCCAGCTAGATTTATTTGATCCAGCGCGTGAAAATACGGACGGGAGATGAGCCTCCAAAAAGAATTTATCCACCCACAGGGCAAATGGTAGTTCAGTATTGCTTTCAGGGGCCAGCCGGTTTTTGAAACGAGTTGTTCCAGGCCGCGTTCCAGCCAGGCGCGGCTGATCGCTGTCAGGCAGTAAAGAATCTTGAAAAGCGCGCCGCTGGCTGCGCTTTTTTGATTGCGTATCTTGGGTAGGATAGCCTGGTCAGCCATGCAAAGCTCCTTTTCCTGGTTGTGTAAACTGCACGGCGGTTACACCTGCAGTCGGAGCGGTCCGTTACTGTTATATTAGCACAAACGTTCTCTATATGAGTAGGTTATGCGAGGGGATTTTTGGGGGGATTTTGGGAGTAGTCCCATGGGTGATGCGGAATTTCCGTATCACCCATGGGGGGACTTATAAGGAAGATGCTCGTTGTTGTAGGTCAGAGGCAAGCAAAAAGAAAAAAAACGACAGGGCAGGTCATTGACGAACCGCTGTGCGGCGTGTACAATTTTTTGTGAGCATGTTAGCCACCCTGACTATCCATCTGCATTTGCGCGGCTGCGCTTCCTTAAAAGAGAAACGCGGTATCATCAAGCCATTCATGAACCGGTTGCGGCGCGAATTTAATCTTTCAGTTGCCGAACTGGATTTACAGGATCAATGGCAGCAGGCGGTCATCGGCTGCGCCATGATCGCCAATCAGCGGGTGGTGTTGGAAAGCAGCCTGCAAACTGTCTGGGATTGGGTGGAAGGGAACTGGCCGGATGGAGATGTGATCGAGCAGCGCGTGGAAGTGATTCCATAGCGCATGGAGCGAGTATGGATCTTAAGCTGAAAAACAAGAAGGTGTTGGTGACAGGTTCTTCGCGCGGGTTGGGATATGCGACCGCGCGAGTATTATCGCAAGAAGGCGCGCAAGTGGTGATTAGCGGCCGCAATGCTGTGCATCTCGAAGCCGCTGTTCAGAAGATTGCGAGCGAAACGGGTAACCCGGTCTTTGGGTTTGCCGGGGATGTAAGCGCGGCCGGCGTCGTTGAAGCCCTGGTAAAGTTGGCGCACGAGGCCATGGCCGGTCTGGATATCCTGATCTGTAACGCTGGAGGGCCGCCGCCGGGTGCCTTTGAAGCCTTTGACGAGGCCGCCTGGCACAAAGCCCTGGATCTGTCTTTTATGAGCAATGTCTGGTTGATCAAGGCGGCCCTGCCGTTTCTGCGGCAATCGCAAGCGGCCAGTGTTTTGACGATCACTTCATATTCTGTCAAGCAGCCCATCCCCAATTTAATCCTTTCAAATTCGATCCGGGCGGCCACCATCGGTCTGACCAAGTCGCTGGCGCTCGAGTTGGGCCACGAGGGTATCCGCTTTAATTCGATTCTGCCGGGTTGGACGATGACGGAACGCGTCACCGATTTGATGGGCGTCAGGGCGAAATCAAATGGAACGACTGTGGAGGCCGAGATTGCGAAGCTGGCTTTCGAAAGTCCGTTGGGGCGCATAGCCACCCCCGAGGAATTTGCCAATGTGGCGGCCTTCCTGGTTTCCCCACTGGCCTCTTATCTGACCGGTGTGATGCTGCCGGTGGATGGCGGAATGATCAAGGGAACTTTTTAGGTAATTACTCACGGGTTGCTTCACTTTGAGCGATGACCGGGGGCATAGGTTCTTGCCCAAAAGTATACAACCCTTGCGTAGTCTTCACGAAGATAAATTTTCATCACCAAGCATGAAAATCTATTTTCACAACAGCCTTATGGTAAGGGTCTGGCTAATATTTAATGGTTGGTGTGTTTGTGGGCGTTATCAGTACCTTGAGCTTCGGGTGGAAAAAAGAATCCCAGGGAGTTGGCGAAGGTGTGCTTGTGATGGGCGTGGGTTTGTTATAGGCTGATAATAACTCTCCTAACCCCTGGGATGGGGTGACCCCGCTGGTGGCATACCGATCAAAGTCTTCCACTGAATAACCCTGGTCGGGGAGAATTTGAATAACATCCGTGCTGCTGACCTTCAGCAGGCTTCTTGCCGGCAGATCCTGGGTTTGTCCACCGCCAAATGAATATTGGACAGTGCCATCATTGTTGAATATCCAGGCCAGCCCTTTGTCCGGGTCAGAAACGATGAAATAGGATGTCCCAAGGATCACGATCTTCACATTTCCCAGGAGACTGACTTCTGTCCGGCAGCCCGGCGGGTTGATGCCTCTCAGCCCACCCTGGCTGAGGTTCATCCAAACCTCCAGGGAGGTATTATCGACCTTCGTCTGGTTGGTGATGGTGTCATTAAAAAGTGTAAAGTTGATCCCATTGCCCATATCCAGGTCAGCCTTGCCACCATAGGTCACGTGTACAGCGTCGTTATCGTACAGGCTGCGATTGTTGTCTACGGATGAAAGCGAACCCTCTGGGCCTGCCATCACAACGTCGGAAACCCTGGTGATGCTTCCGATGGGCGTTTTTGGTTCGGCCGTGGGTGGGGGCAGGGTGTCGACTGGTGGTACAGCAGTGTATTTTGGCGGGACTGTGGACAAGGTGGGTACAGACGTTGGAGATAGTATTGTGCCTGTCTGGCAGCAGCAAACCATCTGGGCGAGCAGTAAAACTCCAATCATCAGGAAGGGTAATCCGGGTTTCATGAGGTTACCTCCATTTCGGATCAGATGGTTTGCCGAGCATAGCAAAGCCGGTGACAAAAAGCGGCAGGAATGCGCCGCTCAGAAAAAGTAAAAAAAGGGAGGTCTGGAGTTGCAAGGCGCCTAAAAGAGATTCGGCTGCGGCGAACACCAGCCCACAGGCCGCCGCGCTGGCGAATAATTTCAGCCAACGCGTATGTGCGGAATCCAGAGCCCAGATCGTCCCCAGGCCGGCCATCGCTCCCCAGACCAGGCCCAGCGCGCCAGCGCTTAATATGCCGAGTAAAATGGCTTGTTCGCCGCCCCGGGTAATCAGAAGAAAATGAGATATGAGGGCCAGTGCAAATGCTATGGCCCCCGACAAAGCGCCTCCTGACCAGACCAGGTGGTTCCTTTTTCCTTTCAACGCGGCACGCGAAATATCCAACCCTAAAACCATCAAAAAACCTGCTCCCGCGCCAATCAGCCCGCGCAGCGCAACGAATAACCCATATCCAACGATACTCAATACAAACCCGGGATCAAAGTTTCTGACCGGGTAGGGCAGGATCACATAGCTCAGCATGAAACCGATCGAGCCACCTGCCAAACCTCGCAGCGCTGATCCGCCCAGACCGCGGATTTGTTTCCAGATTTCTTCCCTGGCCTGTTCCAGGGCGGCGCGCTGATTGCGCCATTCTTCAATTTGCGGGTGCAGGCTTTTACTGGATAACTTATAGGCAGCCGCGTATTCCACCAGGTGTTTCTCGCGCAAGTCTTTCAGCGCGGCTTCGGCGTCCTTCCCCTCGATGCCAATGTCGTGTGTCCTTTTTAAGAGGTCAGCTTCGCTGGATGCGCCATTTGGCAGATCGTCCAGGGTGGCGAGGATATTCCAGGCAGGTTCGCGCTCAGCTTCATCCAATTCATTGATGCTGTCCAGCAGGTAACTGTTGAGAATGCCATCGGCGCGGCCTTTTTGCAGGTAATATTCCAGGCTCCAATTTTTAACAATTTCCCCTTTTTTGCCTGCCAGCACGTACCCCACCAGTTCAAGCTGGGCTGGCTCAATCGCGGGTTTTCCCAGGTCTGTCAGGATGGCACTGATTACCTGGCCGTCGATTTGAATGTCCCGTAAAGCTGCCTGGCCCTGGATTGCCCGCCGGGCTTCGTCCGGTTCCATCGGGTGCAGGGTGACTAATTTTGCATTGATCGTGACGTGGTCCTGAAAAATCCGCAAGGGATGTTTCAATCCATTCGGAACTGCAAAAAGCCAATGGGCATTCGGCGCATTCCCATTTACACACGCAGCCCAGTCCGCTTGAAAACTGTCTCGAAAAGTCTCGTCCTGGTGATCTATTTCTTCGAATTGATCCACCAGCAGGTAAAGGTTTTTGCCTTTCAGTAAACCCGTGACTTTGCGTATGAATTCCGGCAGGCTCATTTGCCTGAGATAATCCATTTTCTCGATATTGGGGAGGAAGCGTTTCTTGATGCTGAGTTCCAGGCGTTCTGTAGTGGTGAAAACTAGGATGGGCAGGTGTCCCTGCCTTAAGAGTGCGGGGATGACGGCTGCCTGCAGCAGGCTGGTCCTTCCACTGCCTTCCAGGAAAGTGGTGTGGTTTTCTACCAGAAATTCCAGCACCTGCGCTAAAGCTTCTTCGCGCCCGAAAAATCGGGCTGAATCGTGCAGATCAAACGCCTCCATCAATAGGAAGGGGTTGCCTTTGACAGGCAGAGGCAGTTGAACAAGATACTCCAGGTCAAGGCGTATTTGTTTGATCGCGGTTTCAAGCTTTTTTAGCTCGCTTTCCTCCGCCTGGTGCTGGTTTTCGTTTTCAGATTGAGTGTAAATGGAGCGCTGATCGATCTTAATGACAGCTTGCCCATCCGCATTAATAATACCGATGGCGTTGCCAGCCTGTTTGACTTGCACAGATTGCCCTTCAACCGTTTTCTTTCGGGATCTTTTCGGTTTTGTTGGCTGTGGAAGCGGTTCTTCAGGATCCTTGGGGGGGTTGGGAATCATTGCTTTCTTTTCCTGAAACAGGTTTGGATTTGGCGCGTTCGGCGATTTTCTTCAATACCATCGAGAACCCGCTGACTGGGCCACTGAGCGAGGCGATGAACACATCCACGATATCCGGTGCGATCTGTTCCAGAAATTCAAATAAATTTCCCAGATTTTTTTGATCAGCCTTTTCCCCTTTGGCTGCTTCTTTTTCGATCAATTTGACCTGTTGCCGGATGATCGTTTTGCCCGCCCCGGGGGTTACCGGCCGGTTTTTTAGCTCCTGGTAGATTTCTGCAAACAGGCGGGTAAGTTCGGGTGAAGCTGGGGGTTGTGTGACTTTCTTTTGTGAAACAGATACCCTGGCATTACCGCTGGCAGTAATATTCCCGATTGCGTTTTCCCCGTTGACAACGATCGATGTTTTTACATCCCTTTTTTTACCCATATCGCTCCCTTGAACCGGTTGAAGCGGTCTATTACTTTCGCCTTTAATCGTGGCCGATCCGAACGGGATAGCGTGATAATCGACGTACGCCTGAGACTTTCCGCTCGGTTTATTTCAAGAGCACATAAATACTTTTGTAAAATTGCTATTTCACTCACTTATTTATTATTATATTGAGATCAATTAATCAAATCAAGATTGAGAAAAAATTCACAAACAAGTGCTGCAAAACACAGGGTTTGCAAATCTCAATATTTTTTCCGCTTTTTTTGAAGTATGATTCACTCCTGACAAATCTTGTAATTTATTCTGCGGAGTCCACTAATGAAAAATCTGACCCGCAGGGCACATGGGAGAAATAAATGACTGAAAAAATATGTTTGAACTGCGGGCGAAATTCAAATGAAATCCCGCTGTTGGCGCTTGAATATCGCGGCGAGACTTATCATCTTTGCCCGCAATGCTTGCCTGTCATGATCCATAAACCGCACAATCTGGCTGGAAAGCTACCTGGCGCTGAGAACTTTGCGCCCGCCAACCACGAACATTAACAAGAATCCAACCCGCAGGGCGCATGCAATTACAACATAAAGTGTGCCCCACATCTGGTATCATTCCCGAAGAGGAAAGGTGTGCCGGGCACATCTTTTTATTTGTGTTTGGCTCGCGTTTTTACCTTAACCGACCCACAGGGCGCATGTGAAAAAACTTTCCCACCTGACGCGTACCTCCCTCCTGCTTGGATTTTTCTTTCTTGTCGATAAAATCCTGGCATTCAGCCGTTCAATCCTCATTGCCCGCCAATTCCGGCTGTCGCCGCAGTTGGATGCTTTTAATGTCGCCAATAACCTGCCCGACCTGCTGTTCGCGCTCATCTCGGGTGGGGCACTGGCGATGGCTTTCATCCCGCTGCTGACAGAATTCCTGACCAAAAAAGGAGGGGACGCCGCCTGGGATTTGTTTTCACGCGTGGCGAACCTGGCGTTTGTGGTTACGGCCGGGTTGGCAGTCATCATCGCGGCCTTTGCCGACACCATTGTCCGCGCCCAGGTGGGCATTGCGCCGGGTTTTGGCCCGCAGCAGCAACAGCTAGTCGTTGATTTAATGCGTTTGAACCTGATCGGCACGATCATTTTCTCGGTTAGCGGTCTGGTGATGGCTGGTTTGCAGGCCAACCAGCATTTTCTGTTCCCGGCTCTGGCGCCGATCTTATATAACGTTGGGATGATCATTGGCGCGCTAATTTTTTCGCCAACGATTCCCTATCAATTCGCCGGTTTGACCCTGCCAGCTTTTGGCTGGGGCGTGTACGGGCTGGTGTACGGCGTTATCCTGGGGGCCTTGTTCCATCTGCTGATCCAGATTCCCGGCCTGGTTCTTTACAAGTTTCATTGGACTGCCTCGCTGGATATCCGCGATTCTGGGCTGCTCACAGCTTTGAAACTGATGGCCCCGCGCCTGGTCACGATGTTTGGCATTCAATTGATGTTCATCGCGCGCGATAATTTTGCCTCACGGCTCAACCTGGTGGGCGCGGCTTCCACATTAACCTATGGCTGGATGATCATGCAGGTGCCCGAAACCCTGCTCGGAACCGCCATCGCGACCGCGCTGCTGCCTTCACTGGCGGTATACGCGAGCAAGCAGGACTGGAAAATGTTTTCTGAGACGATTGAGAAAGCCCTGCGGGTGATGCTTGCGTTGTCCATCCCGGCCGCGGCGGTGATGGCTGCCGGGCTGCACCCGCTTTTACAGGCAGCTTTCCATTTTGACGATGCCGGCACCAATCTGATCACGCTTGCCACCCGCGTGTATTTGTTGACCCTGGCTGGTTACGTGATGCAGGAGACACTTGCGCGCGCGTTTTATGCCCGCCAGGAACCCATGCTCCCGCTTTACAGTGTGCTGGTCAGATTGGCGATTTACCTGAGTGTTGGTGTGGCTGGGGTGACTATTTTCCGCTCGATCGGTGTGCCTGTGATCGCCGCGGGTGAAATGGCCGTGCTGGTTGAAGCCATTCTGATGCTGACCTGGCTGAACAGGCGCATCTCGCCGCCGATCCAGGTACTGACAGCGGCCGGGAAGGGCTTGATTGCAGCGGCTGTCAGCGGTCTGGCAGCTTACGCGCTGGCGCTTTATTTGCCCGGTTCGGGCGTCATGACGGCTTTAATCGGGATGGCCGCGGGCACAATTTTAGCTTTGTTTATCGTTCGATCGGAAATCCGCCTGTTATTCCGATTAGGAGCATGAGGTATAATAATTCCCATGATTAATGAAAATCAACCCAATAATGAAAAAAATGAATCTCAACCTGAGGCCCTGGCGGAAACCCGGCCGCAGGTTGCGTCTCTCCCAGAATCTGACCCGCAGGGCACAGATGATATAAACAGTACCCAACCCGGGAAAGCTGCAAAAAAACCATCCCGCGGGGCACATGTCCGATCTGGCTTTTTGATCAGTCTGCTTGTCTTGGTGGCGGCGCTCGGGCTCGGCGGTTTTGCTGGTTACGACACCGGTGTGGCGGAACGCGTCAGCGCTCAAAGCACCCTGGTTGCTTCGCAGCTTGGCGATCAATTTAGCCTTGTCCAACAGGATATGACTGCCGGTCGTTACAGCGTGGCTCGCCAGAGGCTCGAGTTTATTATCGGGCAGGATCCTTCCTTTCCGGGCGCGTCTGAAAAACTGGCCGAAATACTTGTAAAACAGGCTATTACACCATCGCCGGTGCCCACTGAAACCCCGACTCTGACTCCCACTCCTGATACCCGCAACCAGGAAGCTGTTTTTGCCCAGTCCCAACAGCAGATGACCAGTAAAGATTGGACCAATCTAATGGGTTCCCTGGATACTTTACGCAAGACTGATCCAGCCTATAAAACCGCGATCGTGGACAGCATGTATTACAC
>CAIWAX010000086.1 GCA_903910795.1 uncultured Anaerolineae bacterium | reverse complement strand
GTTGTTGCCCACCTGAAAGCTGGTGCGAATAGCGTTTCAAAACACCTTCTGCATCTGGCATGTAAACCTTTTTCAAGGCTTCCAGTGACTCTTCGATGGCGTCTTTTCGGTTATATCCGCGATGTGCGATCAAACTTTCAACCATCTGATCCTGGATCATCATCGATGGGTTGAGGGCCGACATGGGCTCCTGGTAAACCATGGAAATATCTGCCCCGCGAAGTTTACGTAGTTCTTCTTCCGATCTTCCGCGCAGTTGCTGGCCTTTAAAAAAGATATCACCATGTGCTACCCGGCCATTTGGCCCCAGGAAATTCACCATCGAGAAGGCTACGGTACTTTTTCCGCAGCCAGATTCGCCTACCAATCCGAGATTTTCGCCCTGGTAAATATCGAAAGAAACATCCCGAACAGCCTCTACATCCCGCTTTCGCGTTTTGTATGTGACAGCCAGATTTTTTACAGAAAGAATAGGCGCTGTGGTTTGATCCATTTTATATACCTGTCAGTAGAATACCAAGGAAGATTCAGGATTACTGGTAACGCATGCTTTCTTCGCGCAAGCCATCGGCAAACATATTCAAACCGATTACCAGTGTGACAATTGCCAGCGTTGCCGAGAGAACAGGCCAAATATTGGATGTCATGTGTGAATGGCCTTCCTGTACCATACCACCCCAATCAGGTGTCGGTGGTGGTAATCCTAATCCCAGAAAGCCAAGTGTACCGATGTAAAACGCTGCGTAGCCGATGCGGAGAAGGAAATCCACAATTAATGGCCCTCGGCAGTTAGGCAGGATTTCGCGAAGCATAATCATGAAGTCGCTGTCGCCGCGCAGTTTTGCTGCCGATACATATTCTCGTGTGCGTATATCCATTGCGAGGGCGCGAACCAGACGAGCGATGCCAGGCGCGCCACCGATGGCGATGGCGATCACGACATTGAATGAAGATGGGCCAAGCGCCGATATAATGATCATGTATAAAAGGATGGTTGGAAAGGCCATGAGTGAATCCAGTGCCCTCATGACAATTTCGTCAATCCAGCCCCCATAATACCCGGCAGGCAAACCAAGAATTAAGCCAACCAGAAAGGCTACAAAGACTGATATTGGCCCAAGTGATAAGATGGTACGAGCGCCATAAGCCAGCCTGGACCAGACATCTCTTCCAAGTTGATCAGTACCGAGTATATGTGCGGCGGTTGGCCCTTTATTGATATTCTTGTAATCCTGTTCAAGTGGGTCATGGGCAGTGATCAGTGGGGCCAAAATTGCTACAGCCACCCAGAGCAACACCACAACCATTCCGATCACTGCCGTTGGGGATGTAGTGATCAATTCCCAGGTTTCCTTAACGCTGCTCCAAAAATCCTGTAATGTAACAGAGAAACCTGAAGGCACACCAGCAGGAGGTGGTACTTTTTGGGCCCGAGCAAGATTTTCTGAAGTCATTTCGAATACTCCTAGGAATAACGAATGCGCGGGTTGATAAGAGAATAGACCAGGTCGGCGGCTAATTGAGTTCCAACAGCAAACAATATCAGAACCATAGACCCGGCTTCAATTGAGTATACGTCTTTGTAGAGAGCTGCGTTCAGGATGAAATTTCCCAAACCCGGAAAACCAAAAACTGATTCGACAACCACCAGCCCGCCGATGAACCAGTTGATATGCAGCATGATCACTGTGATGGGAGCCATCATTGCATTGCGCAGAACGTGTCGAACCACCACCTGGCGGTAGGTGAGGCCTTTTAAAATGGCGGTACGTACATAGGCACTGTTCATCACCTCGACAACGGATGAACGCGTAATGCGAAGCACATAGCCAATTTCGACCAGGCTGGCGGTGAGTACTGGCAAAACCAACATGCGAGGATCTTTAAGGATTGCATTTTCAGAAGTGAAAACGGCTGCGCCCGGTAATATCTTCAGCCAGAGGGCAAAAACCATGATCAGAATGATGCCAGTGGCGAAATCGGGAGAGCCGGCAGTGATCAGACCGCCAATGGAAATAATACGGTCAATTGGTTTGCCCTCATTCAGCCCAGCAATCAGCCCCAGGATCACAGCGGTTGGAATAGATACCATGATCGCCAGAAATGCGAGGATGGAGGAGTTTAGGATTCTGCGGCTGATGATATCTGAGACTGGG
>CAIWAX010000085.1 GCA_903910795.1 uncultured Anaerolineae bacterium | reverse complement strand
TGCCAGTGGTGGGGTCGGGGGTGTAACCGGCGTGAAGCTGCTGGGTGGCAAAGCCAAACTTGCGGGTTTGTGCGGACATCAGAAAGACCTCCATATATTAGTTGAAATCCACCCTTATCCAGAAGAGAAAAATAAATACCTCTCCTGAAAAGTATAAGAAGAGGTATTCGCGATTACCATCCTCTCATCTTCCAGATCGTACTGCCGGAATTGGCACCTTGACTCGATGGTCAGGTTGTCGAGGCTTCGTAGGGCCGGTCCCTCCGCCTCTCTGGATAAGAGCGTAAATTGAATTGTTAGTCGGCGTTTATATCACTGACAATTTGGAGTGTCAAGGGTTAATGCGGACAATTTCGATAAGAATTTGTAATTATCCAAAATCTGATTGTAGTGCGGTGAAATAATATGGAAATTTCTGTAACTGTTATGAACGAAAACCTGCAAATAATAGCACATCCGTGCTACAATATCGATAGAAGAACAAAAGTTCTACAATAGGATGTATAGTTCTTTTAAAGTTGAAACTCACTAGCGAGTCACTCATGCAGGAAGCTTTACCGGTAAATATTAGCTCAAAACATGGAGCCGTTCTTTTATGGATAATCAAGCGTTGCTCCTCAATATCGCCCGATTCTGCCCTTCCACCCACAGCCTTGGGCCAGGTCAGCGCGCGGCGATCTGGGTGCAGGGTTGCGCGCGCCGCAAACCTTGCCCGGGCTGCATTGCCCCGGAATGGCTGGAATTCAAGCCGAATCGATTGGTCTCCCCCGCTCAACTGGTTGACCAAATCTTTGAATCCGGTGCGCCCGATGGTTTAACCTTCTCCGGTGGCGAGCCGATGGAACAAGCGGAAGGTCTGGCGTTACTGGCCCGGCTTGCAAAGCAGCGCAAACCGGAGATTAACATCATTTCGTTTAGTGGCTATCAATATGAACAACTCCTGAAATCTCCGCCCAACCCAGGCGTGCCCATGCTTCTAAACCAGGTGGATGTGCTGGTGGACGGGCCTTATATCCACAATCTAAACAATGGGTTGGGGCTGCGCGGCAGCCAGAACCAGCGATTTTTGCATTTAACGGACCGTCTACGGCATGTTAATTTTGAAAATTATCCAAGACAGGTTGAAATCCTGCTAGATGGGAACGAAATTAGCATGGTTGGCATCCCCCCGCTGGGTATTGAATCGGTTCTTGAGATTTTTACTCAACAAAGTACTCTAACTGGCAAGGAAATGGAAGATGTCCGGCTATAAACGCTCTTTGATCAGCATGGATGAAGACGACTACCGGCGTTTACACGCCGCCGAAATGGAACGTTTGTTTAAGGCGGTTCAGGCGCTGGAATCCAATTCCACAAGCTCGGAACTCTCGGCGGCCTTACAAAGCCAGATCGACCAGCTTGAAGACCGCCAGGATCGGTTCGCGAACCTGGCGGCCTGTTTGGATGCGCAGGCTGGCCAATTGGAAATGGAACTCGGCCAGGAGTTAGCAACCAGCCAGATGGAGTTTTGCCAGCAGTTATCGGCTCTCTCCAATCAGGTTTGGGAAAATTCCGATCAGATGAACGCGGTGCTGAACACATTTTTCGAACACAGCCGCCAGGACAATAAAAAATTGGCCCGGCAGCAAAAAAGGCTGACCCATCAGATCCGGCAATTCGTCGAAGAACGGGAGGAAAAAGAAGCCCTGGCAGTCTCCTGGTTCGAATCGACATTGGCACTGGATGAGTTCATCCGGCAAAATTATGATCACGAACACTTCTACCCGGGTCTGCTGGAAAACATTTACGAAAAAATCGAATTGACGCAATACAACCTGGAAAGAGGCTTGACCGAGGCAGCCCTGGGGGCGGCCCAGGATACCTACCTGCAACTTTCAGGCCTGCGGCAATCTCTGGAACACAAAACCGTTGAGTTTGACAGCCTGTTCAATATTGTCAACCAGGCCTCCTTAAATTTATCTTATTTGATCAAAGAGAATGCCAACTGTCCGGCTCTCGATTTGGAAGGCAACGATATTGGTTATTCGATCGAGCTTAATTACTGGTCGGCAGGACGTTATAACGAACTATTCTCAAAACTCGATGGGTGGATCCAATCTTTAAACTCCGAAAGAAATGGAAGAACATACGCCCAGTTACAGGATTGTCTAAAAAACGACCTGCCACGCTTCAGGCAGGAGTTTGATTCAATCATTTTCGACGCGCGGCTGGCGGCGATCAATTCGCAGATTCGAGCCAACATCGCCGAGATCGCCATTCTGGCTTTGCAAAAACAGGGCTACAGCAATCAAAGATTGGGGTTTGAATCCAATGATCAACGTAAAACGCTGTATGTTACGCTCGGAAACATGGAAGGCAGCCGGGTAAGTATTCAGGTTCGCGCGGCAGATAATCAGGAAATGAAAAATGACCTGATCTTTGAATCGGCCGATGCTCAGGAAAGAACCGAGCGCGAACTGCACCTGCGCTACGAAGAGATCCGGAAATCCCTGATGCGTTACGGTTTACGGGTCGGGCCAATCGAGTCAACCCGGCCCGCAGTGCGGCGCCAGTCTGCGGTGCAAGTACCGCAGACTGTTTCCCGACAGCCAATCAGTTATTGAACGGCTGCCATGATCGAACGAATCAGCCATCCCCTCAGGCCGCATTGGGGGAAAAGATTGTTCATTCTATTCGGTTCCGGGATCGACGATGCTTATATTGATGACAACCTCGCAGAAGTCACCATCGAAAGCGCGCTACTGTCTGAGCTGTTAAAGAAGGGCTACGAAAGGATCCTATTTTCCTCACCCATCAAGTCCATTTACTTTCTCGATGATGCCTCCAGAGAAAAAACCAGCCTTGCCCGGCAGGAGCTGGATGAAAACCCGAACAAGGAAGCCCTGCAGATTGTAAATATAGGCCCATTCAACAATCTGCAGATGTTCAAACCCATCACCAACACCAACACCATCCTGACCACGAGCGGCTCTGGTTCGCTGACTCAGATGGGAGATATCCATTCCATCGGCCTTCTGGATTGGGTCATGAAAGATTTTACGACCAAATCCGCGGTGATTTTTGTGCAGGCAGAGACAACCCTGAGCCAGTACGAGGATCAGCGCATCATGGCAGGTACGATTGGCAGTTGGACCAGGATCGCGTCCACCAACCAGAATGCCTGCTTTTTTATATTTTCTGCCGAACGACAGGATCAGCTCGATGAAATTTTGCAGCGTCTGCCCGTTCCGGAACTGCGCGCTTTTACACAGGCTGATTCTGGGAGAACCGAACAAAATGCGCTGATTAAAATAACCGGGCCTGGACTTACCGAAATCGACCGGTTGATCAAGAAATTGAGCCAGGAAGGGGAACTGGAAGTGCCGCCCGAACATCTGGAAGATATAGAAAAAAGGATGGTCACCGAGTCAACCAGCATCCGGCAGTGGATCATCAGGCTGCGGGCCGTCCGCCGCCTGAACATTCAGAACATCCAAAAAAATAACTGGTTCAAACCCGCAGGGCACATGTCAGATCTGCCCGTTGCCGGGAATTCAGCCAACCAGCAATTGAACCAGATGATTGGTTTGACAGAAATAAAGCAGCGCCTGGTTGAAATTTCAGCCTGGCTGACGATCTTATCGCACCGGAAAAACAAATCGCCCGAAGAAACACCCACCCTGCACATGATCTTCAGCGGGAACCCTGGCACCGGCAAGACAACCGTTGCCAGGCTGTTCGGCGAATTACTGCGGGAGGCCGGCGTATTAAAACGTGGTCATGTGGTTGAAGCCACCGGCAGCCACCTGGTGGCTGAATTTGTTGGCAACACCGCTATAAAAACCAACAACCTGATCGATACCGCCCTGGACGGGATTTTATTTATTGATGAGGCTTACGTACTTTCGGAACCGGATCGCGGCGGTTTTGGTTCGGAAGCCATCGACACGCTGCTGGTGCGGCTCGAAACCGACCGTTCCCGGTTGGTAGTGATCCTGGCAGGTTATCCGGCCCGCATGAAACGCTTCCTTGAATCCAACCCGGGACTGGCCCGCCGGTTTCCGGTGGAAAATATCTTTAACTTTCCAGATTACAACCCGCAAGAACTGTGGGATATCCTTGTAAAAATCCTGGCAAGAAAAGAACTAACTTACGAAACGGAAACAGAAAACGCGCTTAAACAGGTAATCGAAGCCCTCTACGAACGCCGTGATGAACGCTTTGGCAATGCCGGGGACATGCGCAACCTGGCCGAAGCAATTGACAGACGCAGAGCGGTGCGGCTGGTCCAAAACAATCTGCCGCTCAACGAGCCAATCCAGGTGGCCGACATGCCGGAGGCTTATGCAAAGTATTTATCCAAACCTCTGCCCAACCCGGATGATGTTTTAGCGGAAATCAATGCTCTGGTCGGTCTCCCACTCGCAAAAAAATACCTGTCAGATCTTTTTAACCGGTTGAAATACGAAGAAATCAGAAAACTCAAAGAGCCAGCCTTCACGGCCGATCATCTCTTACAGCACCTCGTTTTCAAAGGTAACCCTGGTACCGGCAAAACCACGCTCGCCCGGCTGGTGGCAAAAATTTACTTATCGCTCGGAATACTAAAAAAAGGGCACTGCGTGGAAGTCAGCCGCTATGATCTGGTGGCCGGATATTTGGGCCAGACTGCCATCAAAACCAGGGAAAAATTCATGGAAGCGCTGGACGGAGTACTGTTCATCGATGAAGCCTATGCGCTCACGCGCCGCCGGGACGATGCCTTCGGGCTGGAGGCGGTCGATACGCTCACAAAGTTGATGGAGGACTACCGCGGCCGGGTGGTTGTGATTGTCGCCGGGTATCCGACTCAGATGGACGAATTCTTGCAAAGCAATCCCGGTTTAGCCTCAAGATTCTATTCCCCTATCAAGTTCTCAGATTTCAATAAACAGGATCTAAAAACCATCCTAAGCCTGATGGTTGAAAAAGAAGGTTACATTCTTCCCTTGCCGGTCCTGGATACCGCAGTCGATTATTTAATGCGTCTGAGGAGAGAAATCGGAAACGCCTTTGGAAATGCCCGTTCAGTTCGAGAACTATTCAGCAAAATGAAAGAAAATCTTGGTAATCGCATTATCGAGGCGCTGAAGAATGGGGAAAGCGATTTAGCCGAAACTGAACTTGTGACATTCATACTGGCTGACATTCCAAAAGAAGAAATAAGCCCTTCCAAAACCGAACAAATCCCCCAACCGCCCATCACCAAACTCAATAAAGTCCATACCCCCGCAGACAGTTAAATCTACTTCCTTGCCCTGTCCACTTCGCTTAAGGATTGAATCAAACTGGCCAGGGTTTTTTCCACTTCGGGAATATTAATTTTATACCATGCGCTGCGCTCATCCAGATGATCCTGCTGGGATTGAATTTCGAGCGCCTTTAATTCCTCTATGCCCTTCTCAAAATGCAGAATCGCTTGCGTATTTTTCGAAAATTCCCACTCCGAAAACGCCAGCAGCAAATAGGCAATTGCCCGCTGGTGGCTTGAGGCCGGATACTCCGCCGCTGCCCGCTTGAATGCTGCGTTACGCCGCTCATCATCGGGCAATTTATAGTAAAACCACCCGCACCAGGCGCAGGTTTCCCCGCGCTCGAAGGAAGACAGCGCCCTGCTGCCAATTTCTTCAAAGATCAGCAGGTTTTTGAGGCCCATCGTTTTTTGATTTGAATCAAACAAACCCTGGATGCCGGCCTTCATTGCCTGGGCGGGATTGCTCAACCCGCTCCAGCCAGATGAAGGCATGGGTTTATCCAGCATTTCCCTGTGGTCATAGCTTCTTGGCCTGAACTGGTTCAGCCACATAAAGCAATCCTCAAAGCTGAGCATTATTTGGTCTCCCTTTTCCAGGTCTTGATATCGCGCATCCCCTCCAGAATTTGAGCCGTTCGCACCAGCAGGATTTTCCTGACATTCTCAGGATGGTCTGGTTGTAAATTCGCCTCCCGCAGGGAGGCGGTGATATTTCGCAACAATTCCGCCTGGGCTTCCGAACGGCCTCTTTCCTGCAAGGCCATGCGCTGCGCATCACCCATGGCCCGCACCCGTTTATCGTTGCCGATCCAGCGAGACGCCCAAAATGCAAAACGCTGCTGATCCACATTCTCATTGGCCAGGTCGTCAAATTCCAAAATATCAAAATGACCGGTATCGATCCACAACAATTCCGCGCCCAACTCGGTTAACGCGTCCCGAACCCCCGCGGCAAAGAGCTGGGTTTGCAGTTCCCGGCGCGGGTTCTCACCCGGCAGGCGCGGCGCGGTGATGTGATCCAGGTTGCTTTTACCGATAAACGCCGCCATCGTTCGCTTGACTGTTTTTTGAACAGCACTGTGCCAGGTTTCCTCTCCATCCTCGGTGACCACCCGATTATAGGCCATCTTCAACATCGCGGCCTGGGAAAACGGATAAGGATCACTGGTTGACCGCCGGACTTCGCTTCCCGATTTCCTTTCAGATTGCAACTTATAACGATAATGAATATCCCGGATCGTGACCTGTATGCCATCGTGCGTTACGCCGATAACTTCTTTTTCATAGCCCTCTTGTTCATCCAGGCTGGCAATCGCCCCAATCTGTTCAAAGGGACGCATGAAATAACGCCGCGGCAGGGCAATATTGGAAGGCCGCCTCAGTTCCCTGAAAATGACCGCGTTGCCAGGCTGGATCATGACATAGCCCGGCCCGCCCACTCTCTCCAGCACGCTCTTTTCATCTTCACGAACCTTGCCTCCGTCAATTTCAATGGCCGGATAAAAGAACCCAAACAGGGAGGGCAGCAAATAGCGGAAAGCCATGGATATACGCGGCAGGGCATAAATATCGCGGATATAGAAGGCACCCGCAATAATCACCAGGATCAGCGTATTGAGCGGCGCAAGCAAATAGCGGAAATAACTCCAGCTCGAAAAAAACAGACCCCAGGCCACCAGCCAGGTTGGCAGGCGCATCAGTAACGGACTGTCTGGCTGAATCGTCGCCGCTTTAGCGATCAGATCAACGTTCTCAAAAGTATTGACGCCTAATAATCCAATACTAAAAGTGAAATACACAACGATCATCAGGCGCAGCCAGGCAAAGAGCGTTTCAAATAACGCCGGATTCCACCGGTACCATGCTGTTCTTCTAATATATATCAATTTTGCTCCTGGCTCTCGCTAATTGGTTGGGGTCGGAGCCGGCTGATTGCCAGAAGCTGTCCCGGGAAAACCATCCTGTGGCAGCAGCCAATCATGAATATTTCTTAGCATGTGGATCGTTTCTTCCGGCAGCAACTGGCGGGTTTCTTTGTCCGCGGCAATCGATTCCAGGGCCTGCAGAACACGCAGCGCCACCACCTCCATCGAGTTGTTATCGGTCATGAAAATATCCCGCAAACCGAGCCAGAGTTCTTCCTGGGTTTGCACGCGCGCCCGGCTCAGGATGCGGCTGACTTCCAGATCCGCGGCAGCCTGGGCGGCCAGGGTATCCCTTTCCCAGTTCGACCGCCAACTGGCCAGCCACTGGCGAAAAACAGTTTCATCAGGGGTCAGATCAGCGAATCCGCACTGGAGCAGTTGCACACCGTGTTCCCGCAGCACCTTCCTGGTTGTCAATGTCCAGATCGGGCTGACCAGCAATTCTCGCTTTGGATAAAATGAGCCTGGCACAAATGGCTGCCCCCTGCCATTGAGCAGGATGCGGATGCATAGCAACCCATTGTTGCGCATTCTTATTGCCAACTGTTTTCGCAACTGGTTAACGCGAATATTCTCGCGCGCATCCATCTGGAAAAGCTCATCAAAATTTACAACTGAAAGCATTTCGCGGAAAAAATCCGTCCCCACTTGCACTGGCAGCTCAGTCCACGGCAACACGATATCACCCTCGGTAAATTTGCGCGCCTGTGAGTAGACCGCCGAAAAAACCCGGCCCGGATTAAAAACAGGCTCCAGGGTGCCGGGTATGATATTGCTGTATGGCAGCCTGGCGCCGGAAAGCATAAAATACCCGTCAATTTCACGTTTATCATCCGGCTCAAGCTCATCATCAATTGACCTGATCTGGAGGGTCTGGCCCCTTTCGTCAAAAGCGACCACGCGCAGATTGTCAGGGATCTCCTCGCCAACATAGGTCACATGCAATACATGCGCAGCCCGATCAGGGTTTTGGCCGATCGTGAACTGCGCGTTAATATTGGTGTTTAATTCAATCCCGTCGCGCGTGTAAGCGCGCACACTGGTTCTCAATTTTTCCGGGTAACGGTCGGATTGCCTGCGGCTGACCCGAAACTGGCGCCGGAGGTCAACCACGCCGCTGACATTTTCAACATTGTCATCCGTTGGATCCAGATCACCAACCCCCTGGATTCTTTCATCAGAGTTGAGAAAGAACAGCCCCGGCCCGCAGGCCCTGACTGCCCGGCTGGGCGGCAGCGGCCGTCGCAGCCAGATCCACAACCTCCGCCAGGATTCGATCAAAAACTCAAAAAAAGACACAATACAACCCGGTGGTATGACAACCCGTTCAATCACAATGGCGCTGTTAAAATCAACGACCGCCACACCCGGCAGCGGAATTTGCAATTCCCGCGCGGTTGCCGAAAGTTTTCCATCCCGAATGATCACCGCCGCACCGTGCAATCCGATCATGTGAAAAATAAAACGAGCCGCGGTCATCAAAACATCCAGAAGATCCTGAACGGGCAGCAGCGCCTGATCAGAAATAAGAAAAACCAGGAAAAGGAAGAATAAATAACCCCCGATAAAAAGATTTAACACTGAGATTCCCAGGGATGTGGCGTAATCCTGACTGGCAAAAAGCGCCACGGCTCCATCGGCCTGGGTAAGCCTGCCAATATAGGCCTTGAACACGGTCCAATAAGCATCCCGGAACGAAAGCATTGAAATTAGCAGGCTGACAACTGGAATCAACCTCAGTATCCATGCCACCCACGGGTTATCCCTATCCTGATCATTATTCATATCCAACCCCTGAAGCTAAAAAGTGCATCACCTTTGATCCTGGATATCGATGACTTTCAATGGTAGCGCAATGTACCCTCAGGGTGTTTATGACCCGGAAGGGTACAGGATGATCATTTGCCCGAAAAGAGCCAAAAATCATAGTGATACGTGTACAAATTGAATAAATTATAGTAATTTCGCCCACCCAAAATAGTGCTAAATGTCATCAATTTGTATGATTTCCTCTAATCACGACTCCGGTGACGTTCGCGGTAATAACCCCAACATTGGCTCGCTACCCTTCATGGTCACAAATCCACAAGGGATTCGTGACCATAGGCATTATATCTTGCTGGTAAAATAATTCTCTATGACCAAACCACACATTTTGCTCACCAATGACGACGGCATCCGCTCCCCGGGCCTATGGGCTGCCGCTGAAGCACTCTCCCGGCTCGGTTTTGTGACTGTGGCCGCGCCGCGCGAACAATTCTCCGGCGCCGGTCGCAGCCTGCCTGCCACCTCTGAAGGCTCGATCAGGGCCGAAACGGTCACGGTGCACGGCCAGACCTGGCAGGTTTATGCCGTGGGCGGTACGCCCGCCCAGGCCGTCCAACACGGCGTGCTGGAAATTCTCGGCCAAAGGCCCGATCTGCTTGTTTCGGGCATCAATTATGGCGAAAACACCGGCACTGGCATCACCGTCTCAGGTACGGTGGGGGCCGCCATGGAGGCCGCCTCGATGGGCATCCCGGCTCTGGCTATGTCACTGGAAACCGACAAATCCCACCACCTCTCCTACTCCACCGAGATCGATTTTTCAACTGCGGCGTACTTCACCGATCTGTTCGCGGGCCTGATGCTGGGGCATGCACTGCCTTCCGGTGTCGATCTAATCAAAGTGGATGTGCCGGCCGCCGCCACCCCGTCCACGCCCTGGGAATGGACCAGGCTCTCCACACAACGCTATTATGTTCCGGTAAAACCAGCCCGCAAAACACTGGATCAGCCTGGAAAAATGGATTACGAAGTAAAAATGGATTACGAGAATGAACCCCAGGACAGCGACGTTTACACCTTGATCCGAAAACAACTCGTTTCAGTCACCCCGCTGACCCTTGACCTGACTGCCCGGGTAGAAAGCCGGCTGCTGAACGAATTTGCCAGCCCAGGTGATATTGATCGGTAAGGAGAATCTGCATGGCAGAAATTGAGCTTCGCGAAGTAGCCCTGTTTAGCGAGATGGATGAGCAGGAAGTATCAGAAATTCGGGCTCTGATGGACGAATTGAAATTCAAAGCCGGGCAGACCATCATTCGCGAAGGCGATACCGGCAGCCTGTTCTACATCCTGACGGAAGGGGAAGTGCAGGTCTCTATACGGGATGCCGGCGGGAAAGACATTATCTTGCAGGAACTTGGGCCGGGCGGCTTTTTTGGCGAGCTTTCGATGCTGACCCAGGAGCCGCGCTCGGCACACGTGTCGGCTGTATCCAATGTCACCCTGCTGGCACTGGAACGGGATGAATTCTTCGATTTTCTAAAAAAGCGCCCGTCCGCCGCTATTGATGTTTTGATCGAACTGGGCGGACGGCTCAAAGACATGGATACGATCCTGCGGCACAGCGTCAGCCGCAATGCCAACGAAGTCGATGAAGAACGCCTGACCTTTGGCCAGCGCATCGCGGATACCGTGGCAGACACGATGGGAAGCTGGCCTTTTATCATCATCCAATCCACCATCCTGGCGATCTGGATCGCGCTCAACGCCACCGCCTGGATCAACCACTGGGATCCCTACCCGTTCATCCTGCTCAACCTGATGTTGTCCTTCCAGGCCGCCTACGCCGCGCCCTTTATCATGATGAGCCAGAACCGCCAGGCATCCAAGGATCGCATCGCCGCCGAGATTGACCACGAGGTCAATGCCAAGGCGGAACTGGAAGTGGGCCTGCTGCTTAAGCGCATCGATGATCTTGAACAATTATCGGATGAAAATCAGCGCGAAATTCGCAAACTGCTCGCAAAATAAAAATACGAAGCGGGCG
>CAIWAX010000084.1 GCA_903910795.1 uncultured Anaerolineae bacterium | reverse complement strand
CAAGGGTTTTTCATAGCACTCCTAACAGTATTGTTTATTGGAGAAGAGAAACCTGATGTATAAGCCATTGAACCCTTTATTTTCTTTGTTATTATATAATGCCCCGGTCACAAATTGCGGTTTTCTATTTCAAGCAAAAAAGCGCAATTTGTGACCGCGAAGGGTATCGTTGTTTGCGACCGCTTGCGGCGCTTTGGATGCTGGATGCCAGTAAACCAGTTTCTACCTTAATGTCTCATACGGACACGAAATTGCATGCTCATGAGTGACTTGATTAGTAGCCCATCCAACCCCCATATCAAACAGGCGCGCGCTCTCCGGCAGAAAAAGGGCCGTGATGAAAGCGGCTTATTCTTCGTGGAAGGTTTGCTGCATGTTGGCGAAGCAGTTGAGGCAGGCTGGCAATTTGAATCACTGTTTTACTGCCCGGATAGGCTAAAAAGCGAATTTGGGAAACGTTTGGTGGGTGAATTGCAGCAGAAGAGTATTCGCTGCCTACCTATCTCCGAACCTGCTTTTGAGTCGTTTTCCGAAAAAGAAAATCCGCAAGGTTTGGCTGCAATAGTCCACCAAAAACAACGCGGTCTGGAAGAATTCTCTGAATTTAACTTTATTGTGGCAGTCGTATCTCCACAGGATCCCGGGAATGTGGGTACAATTCTGCGCACAATTGACGCAGTTGGGGCGGATGGTCTGATCCTGGTCGATGGCGGTGTGGAACCTTACCATCCCTCGGCAGTGCGAGCCAGTATGGGAACAGTATTTTGGAAACCTTTTTGCTCTGTTACATTTGCTGAGTTTGCTTCTTGGGCTGGTCGATGTGGAATGCGCATCATTGGTACTTCTGCCCACGCAACCACAGATTATCGCCAGGTCAACTTGAACGATCGTCGAACGATCCTGTTGTTGGGCTCTGAGCAGAAGGGACTTCTTCCTGAGCAAATCGAAATTTGTGAAGAACTGGTTTGTCTCAGGATGCACGGAAGGGCAACTTCCTTAAACCTGGCGGTTGCGGCTGGAATTTTTATGTACGCCTTAAAAGGCTGATCCCCAACCTGTACTAAAAGTTTTGAAGCTAAGTATAATTGTTGTAGAGTTTTTATAATCCAAGGAGACAACGATGGCAGCAGTCAAGAAACCTGGTGTAATTGCAATCCTGACCGGCGGTGGAGATGTCCCCGGGTTAAACCCGGCTATCCGCGCGGTAACCATTCGCGCATTGCGAGAAGGCTACAAAGTGGTTGGCATCCGGCGTGGTTGGGGTGGTTTGACCGAAATTATCCGCGATAAGAATGCCGATAATAGCAATAATTTCCAATTTTTAAATGAGGAAATTGTCAATAAGGCAGGTCGCACAGGCGGCACCTTCCTGCATACCTCCCGCACCAATCCAAGCAAGATGAAGGCAGATGATGTCCCGGCGCAGTACAAGGATAAGTACAACGCTCCGCGCAACGATCTGACACCGGAAGTCCTCAAAAATCTCGACTTTTTAGGTGTTGACTACCTTATCCCGATTGGTGGTGATGACACACTCAGTTACGGTGTGCGTTTATACCAGGAAGGCGCAAGAGTAGTGGCCATCCCCAAGACAATGGATAACGATGTGCCGGGTACTGATTACTGCATTGGCTTCAGTACCTGTGTAACCCGCACTATTGCTTTGACCAATTCGCTGCGAACTACGGCTGGTTCGCATGAACGTTTCCTTGTATTGGAAGTGTTTGGCCGTTATGCAGGTTTCACTGCAATTCTGCCAACCATGGCCGGGGCAGCCAACCGTTGTGTAATCCCGGAGTATAAATTTAATATTGAACACCTGACCGAATTAATGAGTAAGGATCGTGTTCAAAACCCCAGCCGATATTCGGTTGTACTGGTCTCCGAAGGCGCCACTTACGAAGGTGGCGATATGATCTTTGAAGACAATAAGACAGATGCTTATGGTCACGCCAAGCTGGGTGGTATTGGTGATCTGGTTGGTGACCAGCTTAAGGAACTTTCGCCCAAGTTTAACGGCGGGCAGACGGTGGATGTTGTCACGCAAAAACTGGGTTACATGGTGCGAGGCGGCGACCCGGACGCAATCGACTCAGTTGTTCCAATGGCCTTTGGCAACCTGGCCCTGGATTTAATCCTGAAAGGTGTGCACGGCAGGTTGGTTGTTCTGAAGAATGGTCGCTACGATAACATGCCACTGGATGTTGTGACCGCTACCAAGAAGGTAGTTAATGTTGATCACTTTTATGATACCGACCGTTACCGGCCAAAATATGAGAACTTTGAAATGAAGCCGCTTTTCATCATGACCAGCGAGTAGCAACTAAATAGAACCCCGCGCAGTCTGATTGCGCGGGGTTCTATTTTTAATGGATGGATCGCTTACGTGCTTTGCGTGTAGCCATACTTCTAGGAGAGCCTGATGGACTTTACATTAAGTGATGAGCATGTGCAAGTTGTCAAAGTAGTGCATGATTTTTGCAATAGAGAAGTTGCTCCGCTGATCAAAGAAGCAGACCGTTCTCAGAGCATGCCACCTGGTTTCCTGCCGCGAATGGGAGAACTTGGACTGCTGGGTATTTGCATTCCTGAAAAATACGGTGGACAGGGTTTTGATTATATTACCCTGGGGCTTGTCTGTGAGGAACTGGAGTGGATGGATACCAGTTTGCGGGTGGTTATGTCTGTCCACATGGGGCTGAACAGCTTGGCGCTCCTTCAATGGGGGACGGAAGAACAGAAACAAAAATATCTGGTGCCGCAGGCCAGAGGTCAAAAATTTGGTATGTTTGGGCTGACCGAGCCCGGCGTTGGCAGCGATGTGGCGAGTATGGCTTCCACTGCGCGGCGGGATGGGGGCGATTACATTCTGAATGGCGAAAAGATGTGGATTTCACTGGCATCCAAGGCGAACCATATTCTATGGGTGGCCCGCACTAATCCAGAAAACCCTGATCCTCATGAGCAGTTATCCGCATTTATTGTTGAAACAAACTGGCCGGGTGTTACCCGCGGAGACATCCACGGCAAGCTTGGAGTGCGCGCAGGTTCAACTGGTTGGGTAAGCTGCCAGGATGTGCGCGTACCATCTGAAAACCGGCTTGGCCTCGAAGGCGAGGGTTTTAAAGTTGCCATGTCTTGCCTGGACAATGGACGCTACACTGTTGGTTCGGGGGCTGTGGGTCTGATCCGTGCCAGCCTGGAAGCCAGTTTGAGTTATGCCAATACGCGCAAGGCTTTCGGCAAGGAGATCGGAAAACACCAGTTGGTTCAACAAAAAATTGCCCGCATGGTACGCGATTACGAGCTCGGCCGTATGCAGTACCTAAAAGTTGGCTGGATGAAAAACCAGGGTTTGCGTAATACGAAAGAAACATCTTTGCTCAAGTGGTTCGCCACGGATGCCTCTTTTGAAGCCGCTAACGAAGCCATCCAGATCCACGGCGCGTATGGCTACAGCGATGAATATGATGTCGAGCGTTACCTGCGTAACGCGCGCGGCGCCATCATCTATGAAGGCACCAGCGAAATTCACCAGTTAATGCAGGCTGGTTACGCCCTGGGTTATCGACAGGATAGTCCGTTGCGTTGTGAGCTGCCTGCTTTTGATGAAAACACCTGGCATGCCTGAATTCGGGTTGGGCGCCCTGGCAGGTTTGCGTGTGCTGGATTTTTCCAGGGTGCTGGCTGGCCCTTATTGTTCGATGCTGCTCGCGGACATGGGTGCAGATGTCATCAAAATTGAGAGCCTGAGCGGAGACGATACCCGCCAGTGGGGACCTCCCTGGCAGGATGGCGAAAGCGCCTATTATTTGAGCGCCAATCGCAACAAGCGCAGCCTGGCGCTGAATTTGAAACATCCCAAAGGACAGGAAATTGCCCGCCGGTTGGCTAAAATGGCAGATGTAATTATCGAAAACTTTAAAGTTGGTGGTATGTCCAACTTTGGTCTGGATTACGAAAGTTTATCAACCAGCCACCCCGGCCTGATTTATTGCAGCTTGACCGGCTACGGTCAGACCGGGCCAAAACGCCTTCAAGCTGGATACGACTTCATTATCCAGGCCGAGGCCGGTCTGATGTCGATCACCGGCCCAGTGGATGGAGAGCCTTTTAAGGCAGGGGTCGCAATTGTAGATGTGACCGCCGGTTTGTTTGCCAGCAATGCCATCCTGGCAGCACTCCTTCATCGCAATCGTACTGGCGAAGGGCAGTACATTGATGTTTCCCTTTTTGATTCCCAGCTTGGCTGGCTTGTAAATGTAGCCCAAAACTACCTGGTTCAAGGCGTATCCCCCAAACGCTATGGCAACGCGCATGCCAATATCGTTCCCTACCAGACTTTTCAAACCAAGGATGGGTATCTGGCATTGGCAGTCGGTAACGATAAACAGTACAGAGAATTGTGTCATGCCGCCGGATGTCTGGATTTATGGGAAGATGAGCGTTTTCAAACCAACCCTGGCCGGGTTGCAGCTCGTGAGGAATTGATACCATTATTGCAGCATGTTTTTCTTTCCCGGGTGACCCTTGCCTGGTTGGAACTGCTGGAGCCGCTGGGCATCCCCGCTGGAGCGATCAATGACATCCCCACAACAATAAAGGATGATCAAACTCTGGCGCGTGGGATGATTCAGGAAGTGGCGCGAGAAGATGGACAGATTGTCAGACTGATTGGGCCGGTGGCTAAAATGTCAAAAACACCTGCCTGCATAAGATCTGCACCACCGAGGTTGGGTGAGCATACGCGATTAATCTTGTCGCAGGAGTTGGGCTTCGAGACTGAGGAAATCAACGCGCTTGTACAAGAAAAAGTAATCGCTTGATGAATTGGTGGATCAGCGTTCTATCGGCGGGGTGAGAACATGGATATCATAATATTTGCTGACACATACATTTACCCAAAACTTGGGGTTGTCGCTGGGATTATCCAGGCCTGCCCAATTTGTCATAATGGGAATGATCACCTGCGATTCTCCGGCGGTTTTCGCCAGTAGAATGCGCGTATTCATGCGATCCCAATTGAGGGCGTAGTCCCGATATTGTTGGATGCTTGATGACTGGGCCAGGCCGTTACTAAATGCAGAAAATAGTATCAGGACAAGCAGGCTCACGCCAAACCCCAAACTTACCCAAAATCCGGATTCCGCCTTGACAAGCAGTGATAGCCATGCGCCAAAGGAATAACCAGATAGAGCGAAGCAAACGGTTAAGAAATAAACGGCAATGATCAGTGTCCGATCAGGGGGAACATCTGACATACCGTAAGCCGATGGGGGGAAGCAACCAAAGGCCAGGATGAAACCCGCCAAAAGGAAACCTGGCGCTATCCAGCCCCTAGGGGTTGGGGGAACCGAACTTCGAAATCCTAACCAGGCAGCCGCGCAGACCAAACCGAACAAAGCGCTATCTTTTTCAAGCGAACCAAAAAGTTCTCCCAAAAAAACCAGATACCCTTTCAGCGAAATGCCCAGAATGGTATTTAGCCCGGGTGGGATCGGAAAAAAAGCCTGTCGAATT
>CAIWAX010000083.1 GCA_903910795.1 uncultured Anaerolineae bacterium | reverse complement strand
CGCTCACGCCTAAATCCCAAGAAATTGTCCAAGACCGTCAGCACAGTCGTTCTCCTTCGGTAAAAACAAAAGAATATTTCGAATCTATGCTGTCGAAAGCCTTTTTAGAAATTTACAGGGTTTTGAAACCAAATAGACTTGCAGTGATAGTTTATGCCCATAAATCAACAGATGGATGGGAGACATTAATAAATGCTCTCTTGAATTCTGGCTTGGTAATGACCGGGGCATGGCCAGTTAATACTGAATTTGGTTCTAGGATGGTTGCTCATGAAACAGCATCGCTTGCTTCTTCAATATACATCATAGCCCGTAAAATGCCTCGCCAACCCACTGGTTTTTACAATGATGTGCGCAATGAACTGCGCCAACACATGGATGCCAAACTGCACCGACTGTGGGAAGAAGGCATTGGCGGAGGTGATTTCTTTATCGCCGCGATCGGTTCGGCGATCGAAATCTTTGGCAAGTATGAACAGGTGATGGATTTTGAAGGCAACATTGTGCGCGCTGATCGACTTCTGGAGGAAGTGCGCGCGATTGCAACCAATTACGCTGTCAAACAAATCCTGCATGATGAGTTCGCGACCGAGGTCAGCCCGATGGCGCGCTTTTATGTATTATGGCGCTGGAACTATGGCGAAGCGCTGGTGCCATTCGATGAAGCCAACAAGCTGGCGCACTCATGCGGTATGGATTTGTCCTTGCAGTTTGGCAAACACGGTTTTATCAAAAAGGAAAAAGAATTCGCGCGTTTGCTCGGGCCACAGGGGCGCAAGCTGGATGATCTCGAGGATCCGCGCGACATGATTGACGTGCTGCACAAAGCACTGCTGCTATGGGAGAAGGGCAAGCGTTCCGAAATGCTCGTGGCTCTGGCCGATCGCGGCTTTGGTCGCAGCCCGGCCTTCTACCGCGTGGCTCAGGCGATCTCAGAGACGCTGCCACTCGAGAGCAAAGAGAAGAAGCTTTTGGATGGTTTCCTGGCAGGCCGTGATCGAATCCAGGATGAGGTGGAGAAATCCGGGGTGCAGGGAAGGATGTTTGAATGATGAAATCCAATATATTGAATTTAAAAAGTGTTTCGAATTTTCGGCTCCAAATAATAATCACAATCGGAGCTTTGATGATTGGTATCTTGCATATGATCTATCCAAATATCGTGATAGATGCAATCACAATATCACTAATAGTAATTGCAATAGTTCCTTGGCTTGGTATTTTATTCAAGTCACTAGAGTTACCTGGCGGTTTGAAGGTTGAATATAAGGATATCGAAAAAGTAAGGGATGAAGCGGATAAGGCTGGTTTTAAAGTACAAGATAGTAAATCAAAAAATCAGGAGTTCGTTTTTTTGCAAATTGCTGACCGCGATCCTAATCTGGCATTAGCCGGTCTCCGGATTGAAATCGAAAAGAGATTGATTAAGATTGCTCAATCAAATAACATAGTAATTAAGAATCCAAGTGTATACCAATTACTAAGAATTTTAGGTGATCAAAAAATATTAACGGATGCTCAAACCGGAGTATTGAGTAATATTATCGGAATCCTAAATAATGCAGTACATGGTGCATCCATCGACAAATCTACCTCAGATTTAGCTTTGGAATTAGGTTTGGAACTTCTTGGCGCTCTTGATTCGAAGATATCTGGTAAGGAGTAGTTATGACCGCATTCCACACAATAACCATTCCGCACGATGACATTTTGCAAGGCGACGTGACGATGGATGTCTTTGCCGCTGACCTTTGGGATATGTTCAAAGAATGCAGCATGGGTAAATCTTCGGGACGTTCCAACACTTTCAGGTACAATTGAATCGGAAGGCGTTGCTATGACGATCAAAATAAAAACAAAAAGTAAGTTATCGCCACAGTTGACAAAGATTGCGGAGGAAGTCACCCGCCGTATTCTTGAAACCGTCCAGCCGCAGCGTGTGCTGTTGTTTGGTTCAAGTGTGCGAGGTGAATTCACCAAAGACAGCGATCTGGATGTGCTGGTGATCATGCGCGGCCCTGTTCACCGCCGCCAACTGGCGCAAAAGATCGACCACAACCTGCACGGCGTTGGCGCGCCTGTGGATATTGTCGTGGTGACAGAGGAAGATATCGCTCTGTATGGGGACAAGCCTGGTACCATCCTGCGCCCCGCGCTGTTGGAAGGTCTGGTGCTTTATGCCGCCCGCTGATCCAACCAATCCCCAGACATGGATAGCCCGCGCTTACAGCAATTTACACCTCGCTGAAAGTGGTCGTGGGAAGGATGTTATGCTTGAGGACCTGTGCTTCAATACCCAGCAAGCCGCCGAAAAAGCACTAAAAGCCGTCTGTCTTTTCAAAGGTCTTGAGTTTCCGAGAACGCATTACATCGTCCGCTTGCTGGACATTCTAGAAATGAGCGGCGTGGTGATCTCAACCGCCATCAAATCCGCGGATATTTTGAGCCAATACGCTGTCCAAACGCGTTATCCGGGGACTTTGGAGGAAATCACCCCCAATGAATACGAAGAAGCGCTTGCTCTTGCGGCTAAAGTGGTTTTCTGGGCTGATAATTTAGTTTCGGGGAGATAAGCATGAGCGCCTTTCACACGATTGCCATTCCGCACGATGACATTTTGCAGGGCCACCTGACGATGGATGTCTTTGCCGCTGACCTTTGGGAAGTCTTCAAGGGACGCGGCGTGGATGAATACCGCAAGCCTGATTTATTCTTCCAGAAAACCTATCAAACCGAGGGCTTGAAAACTTTACTGGATGTGGTTCAAAAGCGGCTGCAGGGCAAGGGGGGCGACCCGGTCTTGCAAATACAAACCCCGTTTGGCGGCGGCAAGACGCATACCCTGATCGCCATGTATCACAAGGCGGAGGAGTGGGGCGCAAAGCGGGTTGTGATGGTGGGCACTGCTATGAGCGCCAGGGAGACCCTGTGGGGGGCGCTGGAAGAACAGTTGACCGGCGAGCGTAAGCATTTTGGAGACATGACCTCCCCTGGCCGCACGGATGAGTTTCGCGACATGCTGGCCAATGCCGGGCCATTGATGATCCTGATGGATGAAGTGCTTGAATACATCACCAAGGCTTCCGGAGTGACGGTCGGTGCCAGCAACCTGGCGGATCAAACCATTGCCTTTATGCAGGAATTGACCGAAACAGTCAGCACGCTGGACAAGGTGGTGCTGATTGTGACGCTGCCATCCAGCAATATGCCAAACATGAATGCCAAGTCACAGCAGTTGCTGCAAAATTTACAGTATGTATCCGGCCGCATGGAGAAAATCTATACACCCGTGCAGGAACATGAAATTACGAAGGTGATCCGTCTTCGGCTTTTCTCGCATATCGATGACAGGAAAGCCAGGGTGGTGATCAACCAGTTTTTGGAGTATGCAACGCGCGAGTCGCTCTTACCGGCAGGCACCGAAGAATCCGAATATCGCTCCCGCTTTGAGGATTCCTTTCCTTTCCTGCCCGAAGTCGTGG
>CAIWAX010000082.1 GCA_903910795.1 uncultured Anaerolineae bacterium | reverse complement strand
TTTAAGCGGCGAGTCAAGATAAGTCTTTTTCTGAACCAGACACCCAACTTCAAATAAAAAAGATAGAGAACCATCAGGCTTGTGATGGCCACCGCGATCAATCCAAAAGTTACTATTCCATGGGAACTGAAAAGATTCCAGAACGCTTTACTGCTGCCGGATTGTAATAAACCCGGATTAGATGTCAGGCTGATTATGTTTATGAGCACCGAAAACAATATTACCTGGAACGGCAAAACCATGACCACCCCACAACCTATACACAAGATCATCAGGCTTGGGGTTTGAGAATCAGCGATCGAGCCAAATAAGGCAGCCTGAATTTTTTGCCGATCATCCTGCGGAGCCGGCAGATTGGCGCGCTTCGGCAGGATATGGTTCAACAAAGAATGCAAGGAAATAAAACTCAATCCCACGCTCACCAGAAGGGCAATACTCACTGCCGGTTTCAAAAAAAGCACTTTATCCAACAACAAGAACGTTATCACCAGAATCGGTGCTGCGGATATCCCCACATAGGCAGCCATTTTCACTTCATCCAAACCACAGCGGTGTTTTGCAAGCCTGATTTCATGCGGAACGACCAGGATCAAGGAAAACTGCGAAGTCAATACAAAGAACAAGGATGTGCCCAACGGCCAATCCAGGATCGACTCACCAAACCAGTTCTCCAAGCGCGAAAATATTATCAACATAAAAATAACAGCAATCAAGGATGAAAGTACCGCTGTGATTGCGCCGTTCAAGGCCATCTGAGGCTGAGAAGGTACGAATACATCGGCTTGTCTGTCCCAATGTGGATGAGCCATCCAGCCACCCAAAAACCCAAAAGCAAGACCCAAACCAAAGCACATCAGGAAGACTTGGCAAGTCAACCGAATAGTTAGCGCAACGGCATTGAATTTTTCGCCTGAGTTCATCATTCCCGTGATCCCGGCGAGCGCAGCGCCAATGCAACAGAAAACGAGAACCCCGGCCAGCCCCCCAGCCAAACCACCAAGCGCTGCGCTGCGAAGCGGCTCTACCGAGCCGCTCAAACGTCCGGCGATATAGCCACCAAAAGTGAACACAATCAAAGCCGCCAAAATCCCTGCCCAGGGTATAAAAATGCCGCTGATCATAGGAATAACAAGCAGGGTGATTGTAAGCACTCCAGCCAATAAACCGATCAAACCTGACCTGGCAACCATGGATTAAGTGTACATCAACAAACAGGTTTTAAATTAAGGAAGACCCGATCTGAATTAAGACTCAAAACCGTCCTGAAACCAGAGGCAATAGAGCGTCAACTTGCCAACCATTATCTGCTCGCGATGGTCTCGATTTATTTCTACAAAATAACGATTATAATTGTCGTATATTAAAGGATAAATGCGATGAAAATTTCGAAGAAATCTGATTACGCTTTGCGTGTTTTGATGACCCTGGTTGAGTGTTACGGCCTGGAACCAATCTCCATCCGCGAGTTAGCAGCCCGGAATGCCGTCCCCAAGCGTTTTCTGGAACATATCATGCTCGACTTAAAATCGCAGGGGTGGGTCACCAGCCTGCCAGGTAAAAGTGGCGGTTACACGCTCTCCTGCCCACCCGAAGAAATCAATATGGGGCAAGTAGTGCGATATTTTGATGGTTTGCTTGCGCCAATCAACTGCGTTTCGCTCAACCAGTACGAAAAATGCAGCCAGGAGGCAGTTTGCCGGTTCCGGCGTGTTTTCCTGGATGTCCGCAATGAGACCGCCCGATTAATGGACAGCACCAATCTGGCGGCAGTTTTTCGCGGTGAGCCCGTTCGCAGCCAGGAAGTTTTTGATGAGCCACTGATGGGCGGTGCAGGTATTTAAGGATATGCCCAGCGCCATCCGCCCGCAAATTTACGATCCGGCTTTCCCAGTTCGTGGGAATTTCATCCGGTGCGGCTGCCCTGGCAGCGCTGAAACTGGCAGGGACACTTGACTCTGGCATGGTTGTCACGATCTTTCCTAATTCAGGGTATAAATACTTGAGTGATAAAAAGCTTTGGAGCCCGATATGAGTATTAGCATCCCGCAAGAACTGCTTTCCAAAATCCATGCACACAGCGAACTCGCCTTCCCGGACGAAGGGGCGGGATTTCTATTCGGCACTGATAACCCAGCGCGGAGCGTATCAGCCATTTACGAACTGCCCAATGCTCGCGAAGACAGTGCCCGATACAACCGTTACCTGATTACCCCGCAAGATTACCTCAAATGCGAATTGGAAGCCGAACGCCTGGGATTGGAGGTGGTCGGTGTCTTTCACTCTCACCCCAATTCCCCCAATCTGGCATCGGAATATGACCGGGATTGGGCCCAGCCTTTTTTTTCGTACATCATCACCAGCGTTTACGCTGCCAAAGCGGTTGAAAGCCGCTGTTGGCGGTTAAGTGAAGACCGCACAAGGTTTATAGAAGAACCGATTGTCTGATAAGGAGAAAAATTTCATGACCACCATTCGCATTCCAACCCCTCTGCGCGCTTACACAAGCGGGCAGATCGAAGTACCGGTCAATGGGCCGACGGTTTCAGATGCCATCATGGAACTAACCGCACGCCACCCGGCCATTAAACCGCATATTCTCCAGGATGACGGCCAACTTCGACCATTTGTCAACCTGTTCAAGGGTGAAGAAAATATCAATAATCTACAAGGTCTGCTGACGCCTCTGGCTGAAGCGGACAAGTTGCTGCTCATTCCCAGCATCGCAGGCGGCTGAGATGTTCACTGAACTTTCGCACGAAGAAATTCTGCGCTATTCGCGCCACCTGCTCATCCCCGAAGTGGGACTGGAAGGGCAAAAAAAACTTAAGGCTGCCTCGGCCCTGATCATTGGAACCGGCGGTTTGGGATCACCAGTGGCGCTTTACCTGGCGGCCGCTGGCATTGGCCGGTTGGGGCTGGTGGATTTTGATGTTGTCGATTCTAGTAATCTCCAACGCCAGGTCATCCACGGCACAGCCACCATCGGGAAATTGAAAGTGGAAAGCGCCAAGGCGCGACTGAATGATCTCAACCCCGATATCCAGGTGGATATTTACAACGAACCCTTTACCTCCGAAAATGCCATTCGGATTGCCAGCCAGTACGACATATTGATCGATGGAACCGATAACTTTGCCACCCGCTATCTGACCAACGATGTCAGCGTCTTTCTTGGCAAGCCCAACGTTTACGGATCTATCTTCCGTTTTGATGGCCAGGCGAGTGTCTTTGACGCCAAAACCGGCCCCTGCTACCGTTGTCTCTTTCCCGAACCGCCACCACCCGGCCTGGTGCCTTCCTGTGCGGAAGGCGGTGTACTGGGCGTGCTGCCTGGAACCATTGGCACCATTCAAGCCACCGAAGCGCTGAAGGTTTTATTGGGCATCGGCTCCCCGTTGATCGGCAAACTGCTGCTCTACAATGCACTGGACATGTCCTTCGATTTTGTCAATCTGCGCAAAAACCCGAAATGCCGGGTTTGCGGCCCGAATGCTGATATCCATGAATTGATTGACTATGATGAGTTTTGCGGTGTGCCAGGTCGTGACCATGACGAAGGCTCGGCTGGCTCCGGCTGGGATATCGATGCCCCCCAACTGGCTGCCCGCCTGAGCGAACCAGGCGCCCCACTGCTGTTGGATGTGCGCGAACCGCACGAACTGGAGATTTCCTGGCTGCCAAACGCCCTCAACATACCGCTTGGCACACTTGCCGCTCATCTTTCCGAACTGGACAGCGCCCGCGACATGGTTGTTTTTTGCAAAGGCGGCACACGTTCAACCCGCGCGTTGGAATTACTGGTAAGCGCTGGTTTCAAAAAGGTCAAAAACCTGCGCGGCGGCATCAATGCCTGGGCAAGGGATGTGGATCCCAAACTGCCAGTTTATTAGCTGGTCTTTGGGACACAGAAAAGCGTTAGATTAAACCTTGACAATCGGTCGGGAATCTATATAATATCGACCATTACAGTCGTGTTTGACTGTCACAATTAAATATTGATATTGCTCTTATCCAGAGAGGCGGAGGGAACGACCCGATGATGCCTCGACAACCGGTCAGCCAATGACACGGTGCCAATTTCGACAGTTTTCTGGAAGATGAGAGGCCGCTACAATCCTGACTTTTGTCTGTAAGCCTCTTTCTTTTGGAAAGAGGCTTTTTTTCAAACATTCCAGGAGAAAAATAATGACCCACCACCGCTCGATCCATGACAACGGTTCCTCTGCCACTGCATCCGTTCACGCAGGTGAAATCCGCGACAAACCTCTGCACGCCCTGGTGGATCCGATTTTCCAGACGTCCAGCTATACTTTTCAAAATATGGCCGAGGTGGTTGCCTTTCAGGAAGCGCATAATAAAGGCCATGTGGAAGGCTCCTACGAATATGGCCGTTATGGTAACCCGACCATCGCCGCCGCAGAAGCGCGCCTGGCTGCTATGGAACACGCTGAAACAGCCATCCTGGTAGCTTCGGGCATGGCAGCCCTGGCTTACACTTTTCTGCAATACTTGCCAGGCGGCAGCCACGTCATCATTACAGATGATAGTTACCGCCGTACCCGTCAATTGGTGGAAGATCATTTAAAGAAATTTAACGTGAGTTGCACGGTGGTTCCGCTGGGGGATTTCGAGGCGCTTGAAGCTGCCATCCGGCCGGAGACCCGCATCCTGTTCTCTGAAACACCCTCCAATCCCTATTTGCGAGTACTGGATGTGGAACGCTTCGCCGAAATTGCCCGCCGCCGCGGGTTGATCAGCGTGCTCGACTGTACCTTTGCGACGCCCATCAACCTGACCCCGATTGATTACGGCATCGATGTGGTGATCCATTCTGCCACCAAATACCTTGGCGGGCACAATGACTTGCTGGCCGGGGTGATCTCCGGCAGTCATGAAGTCGTTGACTATATCCGCGCTTATGTTGGCATCCTGGGCGGCATTTCAGACCCCAACACCGCCTATCTGTTGCTACGCGGCTTGAAAACACTCAGCCTGCGCGTTAAACAGCAGAATCAAACCGCGCAAAAGGTGTCAGAATTTTTAGCAAACCACCCACTTGTGGAGCAGGTCTTCTATCCCGGCCTCGAAATACATCCGGGTCACGAAATTGCAAAAAAACAGATGGGTGGCTACGGTGGGGTACTTTCCCTGACCATCAAAGGCGGACGACAGGAATCATTCCGGTTCATTGATGCTCTTAAAATCCCATTCATCTCTGCTTCCCTGGGCGGCGCCGAAAGCCTGGTACTGCATGTGGCAGCCCAGGCGTATTCTGATCTCAACGCTGAACAATGTCTGAAGGCTGGCATACCACAAAATTTGGTACGCCTGGCGCTGGGAATCGAAGATGCGGATGATCTTATCGCGGACCTGGATCAAGCATTGCGAGCAATGCACGGCTGAGCATCCAAAGCATCCGTCAATCCGTTGGCC
>CAIWAX010000081.1 GCA_903910795.1 uncultured Anaerolineae bacterium | reverse complement strand
GATTACAATCATGACCTGAGTGCATTAGGTGATATTACTATATTGAATGAAATTGACTATAAACCACATAGGTCAGAGTTAGCAAGCACATTATCCGTCCCTATTCTGCACGACAAGCTTGTTGGGGTTCTCGCGATCCAAAGTAATAACAGAAACACTTTCTCTGCTGAGGACGCGAGCACAATAGAAGCGTTTGCCAGAATGGCTTCGCTGTCACTCCAAAACGCCAAAGAATTCGAGATTCTTAGAAAAAATGAACTTCGCCCGAGGTACTCCAAAAGGCAACCTGAATATGGCGGGGGATATAGCCGATCTGATCTTGAAAAACTCGATTATTTAAATTTTACTTCTCAAAAAAGGCGCATGGATTTATTGAGAAAACAAATGATCGTAGCCGATGAGCGGCAGACTGACGCAAATTTGGTTATTGATCCTACTCGGAGAGCAAGGCGGATATCTGTTGACCAGGCATTGCGAGAGGAAGACCGGCTGATCATCCTGGGTGATCCGGGATCAGGTAAAACAACCCTACTCAAATACATTTTGTTGGCCCACGCTGAAAACCATCTTGAACGGCTGAACCTGCCAAAGCGGCGCTTACCATTATTTGTTCGTTTATACGATTATGCTTTTTATAGGGCCAGGCGGTCAAGTGATTATTCACTAGTTGATTACCTGTATACCCAGGCTCGCGGAAGTTACTCGCTTGAGTTAGCGCCTGGTTTCTTTGAAGAGTGCTTACGGGAGGGCAGATGTTGCGTTTGCCTAGACGGTCTGGATGAACTCGGCGACAGCGGGCTAAGGCGGGACATCGTTCAAGAGGTCAGCGCGCTCAGTCACCGCTATCCAAAAAACCAATTCATCGTCACATCAAGGCTGGTAGGGTACCAGGAAGCGCCGTTGAACCGTGAGCAATTCAAGCAATTTACGATCCTGCCGTTTGCCGACGATGATATCCGTCAATTTGTGGGGAAATGGTACCTGGCGCGTGAAAAAGACCCGGGTGTTGCTCGTGAACAGACGAAGAACCTGGTAAATACAATCATGACTGAGGACCGCATCCGCGCGTTGGCGTCCAACCCATTAATGTTAACGATTATTGCCCTTGTACACCGCATCGAAGCCGAATTGCCCAACGAACGGGTAAAGCTATACGATAAATGTGTTTTCACACTTACAGAAACCTGGGATAAAGTAAAGGGATTGCACCTGACTAGCCATGCCCGGCAGCAATACCAAACGCGTCGCCGGCTGTTGGAACGACTGGCTTATTGGATGCACAGCCAGGGCAGCACCGGGCAGGCTTACGAAATCCGCAAGGGCGATCTGTTGGTTCAATTGCAAAAATTCCTTTTGCAAGACGAACGTTTTGAGATCAGCCCTGCACAGGCTCTTGATGAAGCGAGGGAAATGATCGAATTGGTGCAGGCGCGCACCGGTATCTTGATTGAGCGTGGCGAAGGGGTGTATACCTTTGTGCACCTTACGTTTCAGGAATACCTGGCAGCCTGCGATATTGGGCGCCGCTGTGCGCATAATGTAGACGAGTTGTGGCAGGAAATCCAACCGCATCTTTATGATGCACACTGGCGCGAGGTGATCCTGCTGCTTTTTGGAAGCTTGAATGAGTATGAGCGCTACAATACGGAGTTGGTTGAGCGCCTCTTAATGCCAAGCGCCAATTCAAGAGAGGTGGGATATCAGGCTCTGTTTTTGGCCGCACACATTCTCTCGGATCACGTGATTGTCAAAGCAGCCTGGCGGCGT
>CAIWAX010000080.1 GCA_903910795.1 uncultured Anaerolineae bacterium | reverse complement strand
GTTGGGCTGGTCATGGCGGCCGTCAGCCTGGGCGGGCTGACCTCCCCGCTGTGGGGCGGCCTGGCGGATAAATACCGCCTGCACCGCGCGCTGCTGGCGGGCGGTATGCTTGTCACCGCCCTGGGACTGGCTGCCCTGGCTTTCACGGCCCAGCCAGCGTTGTGGTTTCTGCTGGCCGTCCTGCAGGGCTTTGGCGCCGCCAGCGCCGCGACCGTTGCCAACCTGTTCGTGGTGGAAGCCCACCCGAAAGCCGAGTGGGATGAGCGCATCGGCTGGCTGCAAACTTTTTACGGCCTGGGACAGGTCAGCGGCCTGCTGCTGGCGGGTTACTTCGCCCAGCTTGACTTCCAGGTCGGGCTGCTGGCCGCGGCGGGATTGAGCCTGTTGGCCGCGCTGCTGGGCTGGTTCACCACCGTCACTCCGCCCCGGTTGGAAGGTCCCGACCCGGTCCTGACGCATCCCGCCCGGCACACCGAGTCAGTCTTCAGCTCACCCCAGCGCCTGTTTCACGGCCTGGATATGAAAGGCATTGGAAACCTGGGCGGTTTTCTTTTCTCGCCGTTTGGCGGCTTTCTGATCATGTGGCTGCTGGCCTTCGCGGGTCCGGCGGCGGTTTTCTCCCAATATCCCATCCTGATGCAAAAATTATACGGCGTCACGCCCTCGATGTCCTCGCTGGCTTTCGCGATCATCGCCGCCCTGGGGCTGGGCCTCTACACACCCGCCGGCAGCTGGTCTGAACGCCAGGGACCGGGGCGTATTTTGCGCGTTTCGCTTGGCATGCGCCTGCTGGCCTTTGCCGGGCTGCTCGGGCTGGCGTTCCTGCCGGCCAGCGGCCCGCTGGGTTTTGCGGCCCTGGCGGCCTTTGGGCTGGTGGTCTGGGCCTGGTCGCTGATGAGCGTCAGCGGCACCGCGCTGGCGGCGCGTCTCTCCACGGTTGGCGAAGGCCAGGGTTTGGGCATTTTCAACGCGGTCACGGCTGTGGCCGGTGTGCTGGGTGCCGTGCTGGGCGGTTGGGCGGCCGGGCTATGGGGTTACACTGCCATCCTGATCCTGGCCCTGCTGGGCGTGATCATGGGCCTGGCGCTCAGCTTCCTGCTTAACCGCCAGCCTGTTTGAACCATACTAAAATTGTCAGCGCGAGCCCCAATGTTCTTTTGGGGTTTGGCGATCTCCCAGCATGGGGATTGCTGTGCAGCGGAAAAAGCACGTATCACAATTTCGTCCTACTCTCAAGGAGACATTTAAATGAAAGCCATCGCTAATATTACTGGTTCTGCCACCTTACAACTTGTCGACCGCCCCGAACCGTTTATCTCCGCGGATGACGAAGTCAAGCTCAAGATCTTGCGCGTGGGCATCTGCGGCACCGACCGCGAAGAGGCCGCCGGCGGCCGCTCCAAGCCGCCCGCCGGGCAGACTGACCTGGTGATCGGGCATGAGATGTTTGGGCAGGTGGTCGAGGTTGGCAAAGCCGTCACGCGCGTCAGTGTGGGCGATTACGCCGTTTTCACCGTGCGGCGCGGCTGCGGCAAGTGCCTGCCCTGTAACATGAATCGCTCGGACATGTGCCAGAGCGGCGAATTTGTGGAGCGCGGCATCTGGGGTCTGGACGGCTACCAGACCGAGTTTGCCGTGGACAAGGAGCAGTACGTGGTGCGGGTGCCCGCCGAGCTGGAAGCGGTGGGTGTGCTGTGCGAACCGCTCTCGGTCGCCGAAAAAGCCATCGATGAAGCTGTGCGCCTGCAGGTGGCGCGCCTGCCGGACGCGCCCGCCTCGCTGGATTGGCTGTACGGCCGTCCCTGCCTGGTGGCGGGCCTCGGCCCGATCGGTCTGCTGGCCGCGCTGATTTTACGCCTGCGCGGCGCGGTTGTGTACGGCCTGGATGTGGTCGACGAGAATTCCGCCCGCCCGCAGTGGCTCGAACATATCGGCGGGCATTATATCGACGGCCGCCAGGTGCCCGCGGACAAGGTGGATGACAGCATCGGCCGCATCGACCTGATCTTTGAATCAACTGGCGTGGCTGCGCTTGAGTTCAATCTGCTGGATGCGCTGGCGCAGAACGGCGCCTATGTGCTGACCGGCATCCCGGGCGGCGACCGGCCCCTCGAAGTGCAGGGCGCCGAGCTGATCCGCCGCCTGGTGCTGGCCAACCAGGTCATGGTGGGCAGCGTCAACGCCGCCCGCGACCATTACCAGATGGCGGTGGAAGACCTGGCGCACGCCCAGCTTTTATGGGGCGACCATGTTGCCAAATTGATCACCAACCATCATTCGTTCGCCGATTTTGACAGCGCCCTGCATAATCACACCTCGGATGAAATCAAAGCCGTCATCGAGTGGAACAGCGAGAGGTAACACATGACAGACGAATCGCAAGCCCCGGGTTGGCCGGGCATCTCCCCGCGCTGGACTTCCAGCGCCAAAACCGGCGTTGGCACGGCCCTCAATCATTCCAGCCGGGTCTGGTTCACCCTCAGCCACGGCATCTTTGACGAAATTTACTACCCGCGTGTTGACAAAGCCTGCACGCGCGATATGGGACTGCTGGTCACATCCGGGACGGATTACTTCTCGGAAGAGAAACGCGCCACCGCCCAGCAGATCGAAAACCTGGCTCCGGGCGTGCCCGCTTTTCACCTGACCAACACCAGCCTGGATGGCCGGTATCGCATCGAAAAAGAGGTGCTGGCCGACCCGCGCCGGGATGCCATCCTGCAGCAAACCCGCTTCAGCGCGCTGGAAGGCAAGCTCGAAGATTACCGCCTGTATGTCCAGCTTGCCCCGCACCTGGGCAACGAAGGCGCCAACAACACCGCCTGGATCGGTGATTACAAAGGCGTGCCCATGCTGTTTGCCGAACGCCAGGGCATGGCGCTGGCGCTGGCCTGCTCGGCGCCCTGGTTGAATCGCTCGGCCGGTTTTGCCGGTGTGACGGATGGCTGGCGCGATTTGAGCCAGCATTTCCAGATGACCTGGAATTATGCGCGCGCCGAAAATGGCAACGTGGCCCTGACCGGCGAGATTGACCTGCTCCAGGCGCAGGGCAGCTTTTTGCTGGCGCTGGGTTTTGGCGGCAATATTTATGAAGCCGGGCAGCGCGCCCTGGCCAGCCTGCTGGACGGCTTTCCAGCCGCCCGTTCAACCTATATTCAGGAATGGCAAAGCTGGCTGCAAGGCTTGCCCGCCCTCAGCACGCCCTATGATGGCCCGGACACCCAGAATTTATACCGCACCAGCGCGGCTGTGCTGCGCACGCATGAATCCAAGAGCTTCCCCGGCGCGCTGATCGCCAGTCTCTCGATTCCCTGGGGTTTCTCCAGGGGCGATGATGACCTGGGCGGTTATCACCTGGCCTGGCCGCGCGACCTGGTCGAATCGGCGGGCGGCCTGCTGGCGCTTGGCGCGCACAGCGATGCCCGCCGTGTGCTGAATTACCTGCAGATCACCCAGGAGGCCGACGGGCACTGGCCGCAGAACCTGTGGCTGGACGGCAGCGCTTACTGGCCCGGCATCCAGATGGATGAGACGGCCTTCCCCATCCTGCTGATCGACCTGGCCTTGCGCGAAAAAGCCCTGCACCCCGATGACCTGGAGCGCCTGTGGCCGATGGTCAAGCGCGCCGCCAGTTACCTCGTCCGAAACGGGCCTGTCACCGGTCAGGATCGCTGGGAGGAGTACCCCGGCTACTCGCCTTTTACCCTGGCGGCGGAGATTGCCGGCTTGCTGGTGGCGGCTGAGTTGGCTGAGGCGCGTGGCGAATTGCGCATAGCCTCTTATCTGCGCGAGACCGCCGATACCTGGAATTCCACCATCGAGCGCTGGATTTATGCCACCGGTACCGACCTGGCCCGCCAGCTCGGCGTGGATGGCTATTATGTGCGCTTTACCGTGCCGGATGTGGCCGACGCGGCTTCACCGTCCAAAGGCTTTGTGCCGATCAAGAACCGGCCGCCGCGCGACAGCCTCGAGCCGGCTGCCCAAATCGTCAGCCCGGATGCCCTGGCGCTGGTGCGCTTTGGCCTGCGCGCCGCCGATGACCCGCGCATTGTCAACACGGTCAAGGTCATCGACGCCCTGTTGAAAACCGATCTGCCGTATGGCCCCGGCTGGCATCGTTACAATGATGATGGTTACGGCGAACACGAGGACGGCACGCCGTTTGACAGCACCGGCGTGGGCCGGGTCTGGCCGCTGCTGGCCGGGGAGCGCGCGCATTACGAGTTGGCCGCTGGTCACGTGGATGAAGCCGCGCGCCTGCTGCATGTGCTCGAAGCCAGCGTGGGGGCCGGCAAGCTACTGCCCGAACAGGTCTGGGATTCAGCCGATATCCCCGAGCATGAACTGTTCTTTGGCAAGCCATCCGGGTCCGCCATGCCGCTGGTCTGGGCGCACGGCGAATACGTCAAGCTGCTGCGCTCGCTGCACGATGGGCGCGTCTTTGATATGCCGCCTCAAACCGTGCAGCGCTACATCAAAGATCGGGCAGTCTCAAACCGCATCACCTGGCGCCTGAATTACAAGTGCGGCAGCCTGCCGGTTGGCAAAGTCTTGCGCATCGAACTGCCGGCGCCGGGCAGTGTGCATTGGAGCTCGGACTACTGGAAAACCATCACCGATTCCGCCGCGCGCGATACCGGCCTGCAGACCTATATCGTTGACCTGCCCTCGGGCGGCCTGCCGCTTGGCTCGGCCCTGGTCTTCACCATCCACTGGCTGGACGATGACCGCTGGGAAGGCAGCGACTACGCTGTCAGTATTATCTGACCATCAGAAAACAAACAGCCCGCCCATGGAATTCATCTGCATGGACGGGCTGTTTGTTTAGAGGGGAAAGTATGCTATTTTTCGAGCGTCATGGTGGTCAACATTCCAACGTTGATGCCTCCCGCCACAATGTGCATGATGATCAGAACGCTGCCGATCGCCCAGCCGCCTCTTTGGGCGTACATCACATCCGGGATAAAGCTGATCAGCAAAAAGACCAGCGCGATAATATCGTAAACCAGGATCGGACGCGGCGCAAAGCGCGCCACCAGCGCAAACACCAGCACGCCGCCACCGCATAAAACCAGCGTAAAGAGGGTCGGAAAAACCCATCTCAGCGAAGGCGGCGGATTGACAGGCTGGAGAATCACCACTGCCAGCAGATTTACGATCAGCACGCCGATGATTGCGAGCACCACCGATAACGGCCCAACCCACAGTATCTTTTTCATTTGAATTTTTGCAGATGACATACTTGCCTCCTGGCACTGAAACTGTTTTGGTATTATAGAGATAGTGACTATATTATATATATTATAAAGTTTATTGTGCACATTACAAGACTTATATGACAATTCTTATCTAATTATTAGCTTCATTGCTTTTATGACCTTTGGGGGATGTTTTCCTGCATTTAATAAACTCTATTCGTACTGTATAATTATTTATTAATACTAATCGGACATTTTAAGGAGAATAAAAATGTATGACACCCCGCCCGCCACGTCCTTCGACCAGGCACAACCCAAAAAATCCAATCGAAATATTATCATTGCTGTCATTGTCGCAGTTCTTTTATGCTGCTGTTGTTGTATTGGGCTGGGCTTTGCCATGCAATCGCAAATTGGCACTATTTTCTCAACGATAAGTCAACAGCTCAAAAATGCCCCGGGGGGTAATTCCAATCCGCTCGGAAACCCGTCCCTCGCTACCGCGGAAGCGATGGCAACTGCCGTGGCGAAGGGCACCCTGATCCCGGACGGATTGCCGACCATGCCGGCAGATATCCCCACCATGCCGGCAGATATCCCCACCATGCCGGCGGAAATTCCAACCATGCCGGCGGGCGTGCCCACCGAAGCCGTACCATCCACTGACCTGAACAAAGCCATCCCGCAGGGCGGCCTGGGGAATGACATTTTACGCGCGGATGCCTGGGGTTATGTCGTGCTCGCTTCGGTTTCGAAGGGTTGTAACGCCAGCGACCCAACCAAAACGACCATCACTGTTCTCCAGAAACCCGCCTCCAATACCAGCCCGTGGGCTGAAAAGTGGACCGTCACCTGCATGGATGGTTCCAAAGCTTCTTTTGACGTGACCTTCACCCCCGACAGCACCGGCGCGGGCATCAGCGTGTCTGCCAGCAAGTAATACGGTTATCCCGGTTCAGCAGTAAAACAAAAACCCGCCTGTACAGGCGGGTTTTTGATGTGTGGCGGGTGCGAAAAGAGTTATCTGGATGGACAATGCAAAATATGGGCATCGAAAACCATCTGCGTCTACACAAACAACCCCGTCACCTCAAACCGGTCCACATCCACCAGCCCCAGATCGGTCAGCTTCAGGCTGGGGATGACCGAAAGCGCCATGAAGCTGAGCGTCATGAAGGGGTCATGCAGGCTGGAGCCCAGATCGGCGGCGGCTACGGCCAGCCGGTCATACTGCGCGCGGACCGCCGCCAGCGGCTGGTCGGACATCAGCCCGGCGATGGGCAGCGACAGGCGCGCCCGCACCCCTTCGGGGCCGACCACCACCAGCCCGCCCTGCATGCTGATGATCTCACGCACCGCGGCCAGCATGCTCTCATCGTCCATGCCCGCCACCACAATGTTGTGATGATCGTGCGCCACGCTGCCCGCGATGGCACCGAATTTCAAGCCCAGCCCCTGGATAAAGCCCAGGCCCACATGCCCGGTGCCGAAGTGGCGCTCCACCACCGCCAGCTTGGCCAGGTCGCGGGCCGGGTCGGCCTCGGCCAGGTCATTCACGATGCGCGGTTCCATCACCCTGCTTTCGGTCATCAACTGGTTGGGGATCATGCCGATCACGCGCAGCTTTTCGCCGCGTACCGGCACCTTGAAGTTCAGATTTTCCAGACGCACGTTGATCGTGCCGCGCGTCTTGGTGTTGGTTCTGGGCTGTTCCCAGGGCTGCATTTGTCCATCCCTGGAGGCCAGCCGCCCGCCGCGGTAGACCAGCTCGGGGCGCAAATCTTCCAGGCTGGAGAAAACCACCAGATCGGCGCGCTTGCCGGGCGCGATGGCGCCGCGGTCGAACAGGTGGAAATATTCGGCTGCGTTGAGCGTCCCGGCCCGGATGGCCAGCGCGGGTGGCACGCCCTGCGCGATGGCGTATCGGATCATATAGTCAATCGAGCCTTCGTCTATCAGGTCGGCCGGGTGGCGGTCATCGGTGCACAGGCAGATGCGCGAGGCGTACTCCGGCTTGAGCAGGCCCAGCAGCGGGTGCAGGTTGTGGGCGCCGGTGGCCTCGCGGATGAAGATGGTCATGCCCAGGCGCAGCTTGGCCAGGCCCTCTTCCAGATCGGTGCACTCATGATCCGAGCCCACTCCGGCGGCGCGGTAGGCGTTCAAGTCCAGCCCGCTGAGGCCCGGGGCGTGCCCGTCGATGATCTTGCCCTTGAAGGCCTGGATTTTTTGCAGCAGCCGCCGGTCGCCGTGGATGACGCCCGGGTAATTCATCACTTCGCCCAGCCCGATCACCCACTCGTTGCCCAGCAGGGTGGCGAGATCGTAGAACTCAAGTTGTGAGCCGCTGGTCTCGAGCGGCGAAGCCGGGACGCAGGAGGGCGCATCCACGAACATGCTGAGCGGGCCGTACTTGGCGTCTTGCAGCATGAAGCGGATGCCTTCCAGCCCCAGCACGTTGGCGATTTCGTGCGGATCTGAGATGACAGTCGTGACGCCGTGCGGCAGTACCACCCGCGCAAACTCGCGCGGCGGCACCATGGCGCTTTCAATATGCACATGCGCGTCGATGAAACCCGGGCAAACATAGCGTCCCCCCAGGTCTACCACCTCCAGGCCGTTGTAGCCTGGCCCGACGCCCACCACCAGTTCCCCGGCGACCGCGATATCGGTCAGATAGATTTCGCCGCTGTATACGTTGACCAGGCGGGCGTTTTTAAAAAGCAGATCGGCGGGTTGCTCGCCTCTCGCGATGCGGATAAATTCTTCAGGTTCCATTGGTTGGCCCGTTGCCTTTCATTTAATATAGTGTGTCGAGAATTATTGTCAGGTAATAATGATTTAACTGCAAAAACCATTAACCGCAGAGACCACGGAGCACACTGAGCTTAATATTTGCAAAATCCGCAATAAAATAACCTTTTCTTTGCCGAATTGTTAATAAACCTCTCTGCGCTCCGTGGTTAAATTGTCTTATTGCAGTGAACTCAATAATGTAATTATAAAGAAAGCCTGGCCGGGTTTCATGTGTCTTTTGTCACAAAAACCCGGTGCAAGAATATTAACACTCTGATAGAGGCTTATACAATTCTGTGGTTTCAGCTATCAATCAGGCGTACAATCATTACGGTTAAATGCTCACCCATACTCCAAACCTGTCATTGGTAGCCGCCGCTCCTGTTCTTCGGCGGCGTGGCAATCCTTGCTCAAGCGAGAGAGATTGCCACGCTCGCTGGAGATCGCTCGCTCGCAATAACATGGCGGAGTAGTTACCATTACGGTACCATACTTTATTGAGGAGTTCCTAAAATGAACACATCGAATCAAAACGGTAGCTGGTTATCTTCGCTCGAAAGTGGCGGTGTTGATTTGCAATCCATCATGCGCCAGGTATATGTCTGGATGGGTTTCGGAATGTTGGTCACGGCTGGCATGGCTTATTTCACGGTCAGCACACCCCTGCTCAAGCTGGCCTCCAACCCGATTATTCTGCTGGTGGCCGTCCTGGCCGAATTTGGCCTGGTGATGGGCATCAGCCTGGGCTTCAATCGCATCTCCGCCAGCACCGCCACGCTGCTTTTCCTGGCATACGCCGCGCTGAATGGCTTTACGCTTTCCATGGTGTTGCTGGCCTTCACGCTCGGATCGGTTCTGGCGGCCTTTGTTTCGACCGCCGCCTTATTCGGGGCCATGTCGGTGCTGGGTTACACCACCAAGGTGGATTTGTCCAAAATGGGCACCTTCCTGATGATGGGCGTGATTGGGATCTTGATCGCCTCTGTGGTAAACATGTTTATCAGCAGCGGCCCACTGGATTTTCTGATCAGCGCGGCAGGTGTGCTGATTTTCACCGGATTGACCGCTTATGATACCCAGCGTATTGGCCGCATGGCGGCCCAAAGGGGCATGGATGCGGAAGCCGCGGCCAAGTTTGGTATTTTTGGCGCGCTTAAACTCTATCTGGATTTCATCAACATGTTCCTGTTTATGCTCAGGCTGTTTGGCCGCCGCCGGTAATTAGATTATACGGCTCGGGTTTACGCATCCCTGGCGCTGCTCGAAAATGGCGCTGGTTTGTGTGCGAGCCGATCAGGAGAGAGCCCATGGCAGACAATCCGTTCTGGTCAAAGCAAATTGATGAAGTCTTCAAGGAGGTGAGCTCATCCGCGGATGGCTTGAGCGAGAGCGCTGCCCAGGCCGCCCTCAAGCGCGCCGGCCCCAACCGTATCCAGTCCAAGGAGCGGGTCACTCCCCTGGGTCTGTTTATCAACCAGTTCAAGAGCCCCATCACCCTGATTTTGGTGTTTGCGACCGCCATCTCGGCTTACCTGGGCGATTGGGTGGACGCGGTCATCATTACCCTGATCGTGCTGGGCAGCGCCCTGCTCAGTTTTTACCAGGAATACAATGCCAACAACGCCGCCGAGAAACTGCGCGACCAGGTTTCCCTCAAGGCGCAGGTGCTGCGCGGCGGGAAATCTATCTCCGTGCCGTCCGAAGACGTGGTGCCCGGGGACGTGGTGTTGCTTTCGGCCGGCAGCCTGATCCCGGCCGACGGGCTGGTGCTGGAAGCCAATGATTTCTTTGTTAACCAGGCCGTTCTGACCGGCGAGACCTACCCGGTCGAAAAAATACCCGGGGTGGCCGCCGAAGCTGCCGGTCTGCCGGAGCGGAAAAACGTGGTTTTTATGGGCACCAACGTGCGCTCCGGTTCGGCCCGCGCCTTGATCGTGGCGACTGGCGCGCAGACGGCCTTTGGGCAGATCGCCGACCGGCTGACCCTGCGCCCGCCGGAAACCGAGTTCGAACGCGGCATCCGTAAGCTGGGCTACCTGCTGACCGAGGTCATGTTTGTCCTGGTGCTGGGTATCTTCTTTTTCAATGTCGTCTTCCAAAAACCGGTGCTAGATTCGCTGTTGTTCTCCATCGCGCTGGCGGTTGGCTTGACGCCGCAGCTTCTGCCCGCCATCATCAACATTAACCTGTCGCGCGGCTCTCAGAACATGGCAAAAAAGGGTGTCATCGTCCGGCGCCTGGAATCGATCGAGAATTTTGGCAGCATGGACATTCTTTGCACCGACAAAACCGGCACCCTGACCCTGGGGGTGGTGCAGTTGGACGGCGCGCTGGATGTGAACGGTGAAGCCTCCGGGCAGGTCAGCCTGTACGCCTATTTGAATGCTTCGCTGCAAACCGGGTTGTCCAACCCGCTGGATGATGCGATTGTTTCCAAAGGTGCGCCCGGTGCTGAAAAATACACCAAGATTGACGAGGTGCCTTATGACTTCCATCGCAAACGCCTGACGGTCGTGGTTTCGGCCGGTGGAGACCCGGCCTGGCTGATGACCACCAAGGGCGCGCTGGATAACATCCTCTCGGGCTGTACGCAGGTTGAGGTGGGGGCGGTCAGCCAGCCGCTCGACAGCGCGATGCTCGCCAAAATCCAGGAGAAATACGCCGGTTGGAGCGCCCAGGGTTACCGTGTGCTGGGCGTGGCGGTGAAATCCGTCACCATCCAGGACAAGCCTTTCAATATGGCGGATGAAGCCGAAATGAGCTTTGCCGGTTTCCTGCTGTTCTTTGACCCGCCCAAACCGGGCGTGCAGGCAACCATCCAGGGCCTGGAAAAACTGGGCGTACAGCTTAAAGTCATCACGGGTGATAACAAACTGGTGGCGCGGCACACCGGCCAGGTGGTCGGGCTGGGTGATGCAAAAGTCCTGACTGGCTCGGACCTGAGCAACCTGACCGATGAGGCGCTCTGGCATGCCGTGGAGCAGACCACCATCTTTGCCGAGGTGGACCCCAACGAGAAGGAGCGCATCATCCTGGCGCTCAAGAAGCGCGGGCATGTGGTTGGCTATATGGGCGATGGCATCAACGATGCGCCCTCTCTGCACAGCGCGGATGTGGGTATCTCGGTTTCCAACGCCGTGGATGTGGCCAAGGACGCCGCCGACCTGGTGCTGCTCAAGCAGGATCTGGATGTGCTGCGGGATGGGATTGTGGAGGGCCGCAAGACTTTTGCCAATACCCTCAAGTATATTTTCATGGCTGTCAGCGCCAACTTTGGCAACATGTTCAGCATGGCGGGTGCTTCGCTTTTTCTGCCCTTCCTGCCCATGCTTCCCAAGCAGATTTTGCTGATCAACTTCCTGACTGACTTGCCCGAGATGACCATCGCGGGCGACCGGGTAGATGATGCCTATATTGAGCGCCCGCGTCGCATGGATATTGCCTTTATCCGGCGCTTCATGTTGATCTTTGGCCCGCTCAGCTCATTGTTCGATTATGCCACTTTCGCGGTGCTGCTGTGGGTGCTGAAGGCCACCCCGCAGGTTTTCCGGACCGGCTGGTTTATCGAATCGATCCTCTCGGCCGGGGTGGTGGTCTTCGCGGTGCGCACACGCCTGCCATTCAACCACAGCCGCCCCAGCCGCACCATGCTGCTGGCGACTCTGGCGGTCATTATCATCACGCTCTGGCTGCCCTACTCTCCGCTGGCCGGCCTGCTGGGCTTTGAGCCGCTCTCACTCCCCTACCTGCTGGTGATTTTTGCGATCGTGGCGGCCTACTTCTTCTCAGCCGAGATGACCAAGCGCTGGTTCTACCGGCATTTGAAGGCCAACGAGTAACAATAATAACAATGTAGGGGCCCGGCGTCGCTTTGTAGGGGCACGGCAACGCCGTGCCCCTACATGTTTTACTCCTGCGTCACACCCAACTGTTTTTGCAGGGCGTTCAACTGGCTGGCAGATTGAGTGGAGAGGCTGGAGCCGAACATCTCCACAAAGCTGTCCAGGCTGTAACCCACCAGGAAGCAGCTATACAGGCCGGACTGGGTGATGCCGCTGCTCAGCACCAGGCCAAACAAGCCGATCAGCGCGATGAACAATTTGAGCACGATCTGGCTCAGGCGGACGTTGACGATAAAGAAAATGTCACCGGGGGCGAACTGGACTGGCAGCCCTTTCTTGCGTGTATCCTTTATGCTGCCGATGCCAATATGCACCGCCACCCCTACCAGCAGGGCCACCCAGCCGGAGATCATTGTCCCCAGGTTTTCGGGTTTCAGAGGCCAGCCCGACAGGTTGGCCTGGCAAGACCATACCACGATCCCCGTGGATATCGCAAAGGCCAGCAGCAGGTACACCAAGCTCATGAAGCGCTCAAACGCATTGTGCGAGTACTTGTAAACCAGGCCGGCATTCAGGTCAATATAAACGTTTTTGATCTCCACCGGTGACCAGGCCAGGAATTTTAACAGGCGGCCACGGTCGTTGGCATTCGGCACCTCATCCTGGAAAACCTCGTGGAAGGGGATGTAATACCCCGTCCGGGTTAGCTTCAACCAATCCGTCAGGCGTGAAGGGATGGTCAGGTAGCCGCAATGGTACACGATCTTATCAATCAGGGTATTGATCAGAGTCAACTCGTGGATCTGTTCCTGAGAATCCAGGCTGGCATTGGGAGTCGGCGTGGGCGCCGGGCTTGGATCGGGTGCCGGGGCGGGGCTGGGGGCTGGATTGACATCCGCTGCCGGGCTGGGGTTGGAGGCGCTGCCAGGGTCGGGATTGGGCGAGGGATTTGGATCGACAGGCGGGCTGGGGTTGGCAGCCGGATGTACAGCAACCACTTCGTTATGAGAGTTCTGCTGCATGACCGGGAAGGCTTTGATCTGTTCCCAGACGTTTAGAATGTGCTGGAGCATATCCTGGTTTTCCAACTTGACACCCAGCGTATCCAATTCTTTGGTCAGATCATCCACCTTTTTACTCGTTTTGGCGATGTAAGCCGAAAAGAGTTCCAGCGAGGTATCGCCCGCCAGCACCCTGGATAAAACATCCTGCAAGTCGAGCATGGTGGCGCTCAACTTGCGCAGGTCTTCGCAGCGGATTGGTTCAAATTCATCATCTTCTTTGGTCGGAGGCGCGCCTTTTTTTGTGGTGAGATCTTTTTTGTTATGGGCCGGGTGGTGTTTGCCTGAGACGGGCTCATGGAAAGTACCCATAGGTTTGGTATCCTTGTCCCCCAGCCCGGGCGTGTCGATGGAAATCGGTGGGGCCATCATGGCGATCGGCTGCACGTTGGGAGGCGGTGCTTTGCTGAAATCATCATTTGAGGGGATCATGGCATTCTTCTCCTGTTGCTCAAATTCATCGCATCGGATATTATAGATAGTATAGCTCTTTAATCGGCGCGATGAAATAGGGTCAAGTAGGGCTGGATAATCACAATCTTGATCAC
>CAIWAX010000079.1 GCA_903910795.1 uncultured Anaerolineae bacterium | reverse complement strand
AATCAATTATCTACACATCTGGCAACATCCTGACCATCACCTACACCGCCCGCCAGCAAATAGACAGCCTCGATAGCGCCGCAGGCACAACCATCGACGACGACAACCTGCTCGCAATCGGAGCCGCCGCCTACGCCGCGCAATCTCGCGCCGTTTCACGCGCCGAATCTATCAACATGCAGCCCGGCCTACAAAAACAGCTCATAGACCTCTCCACCCGCTATTTTAGCCAATTCTACAGCCGACTCCCCATCCACAACAGCACAAGCGCAGCCCCCTTCACCAACTTTCCCGAACACCCCACACACTAACCATCACCCTAACCCTCTCCCCTCCAGATATGCTCTTTATTTGGGGGGGAGAGGGGGGAGATTGAGAGAGTAGAGGTACCCCCACATGCTAACCCCAAGCAAAGACTACACCGCCATACAATCCTTTAAACTCTGCGCCAGCCAATACACCCGCACCGTCATAACCACCCCCAGCCCAACCGCCCTAAAAGCCGTCAGCACCGCAGCCTCATTCATCCGATTCCGCCTATCAGGAACAAACCTGAGAGTACAAATCATCCCCTGGGCAAACATAGACGACCCAAACGCCTGGTCGATCGCCACAAATGCCTTTACCGATCCACTCGGCTTCGCCGTCGATCAATGGGATGTTGTTCAATACGCCAGTAACAAAATCCTGCTCATCTTTCAAAAAACCGGGGAAGATTTTTGCCGACACAAAGTCTACACCGACGGAGCCGGCTGGGCAGCCGATGCTCGCAACGGTTCAAGCGCCACGCCACCCATGGCAATCTATGCCATCCCCTACTTTGGACACGTCGAAATAGGTTTATCAGGCAGCAGCCCTTCAATACTCTACTTTCGCACCGATCTATACTCCAATTTCAGTATGCCGATCCTGGGCGATCCAGTGATCAGCCAGGCCTACGGATTCTATTCAGGCACACCCATACTTGTGACACGTAACGCCAGCAACGAACTTCGCATCTACTACCCAATTTCCTACGTCGCCAACAGCTTTAGCTACACCTGGCACATGAAATGGGGCCGCGCCGCCTCCGCCCTGACGTATTCCCAGGCAGGTGATACCATCTTCATGACCGAAAACGGCTGCATCTCCCAGGGCTACAACCCGCTCTATATGCGCACCATCTACAGCTTCGCAGAAATGCCTAACGCCAAGTACAACAATGCCTTCTATACCATGAACGGAATCAAATACACCCGCACCAGCACACCCCTGGGCCAGATATCCGAATTTTCCCAGGATTGGAAAAAGTTCAGCTGCAAAGTTCCCATTTTGGGAAACACATACACCGAACCCTGCACCGTCCTACTGCGCCGCAACTATACCGATGGTTCCACCAGCGACTCTAACCCCATGTTAGTTGATGATTACAGCACGGATGTATTCAGTAATAATGTTTTCCATTGCTCAAAGATATGGGATGCGCCCGCATACAGCCCGCTGCTACACCACGTTGCCGAGAGTCAGCCGCACTTACTTTTCACACATTCCCTGCCCTACTCCCCGGTCGCAGTCAAAAACCAGGGCACAACCATCTACAACCTGCTCGAACGCTACAAGCTGGTCATGTCTCACGATCAAGCGCAATTACTCATCAAAGACAACACCAACCCGGCTGGCACACTGGACTATGACTTATACAAGACCGTACAGCAAAACGCCCACGCCATAAACCTGATGTACACCAACGACAGCTTGTCGATGATCCCCGATCTCATCACCGGAGACCAGCCCACCAGCAGCCACAACATAGGCTTTTTAACTGCCAACGTCACCCGCACCAACCTGATCAAAAACTACGCCTTTGGCTTTAAGCGTATGTTCTTCGAACAACCACCGCAATACTTCCAGGTTGGTGACGTGATCACCATCGACGCCGCCACTGGGATGATAGACGACATCCAGGAAAGTTTCAGCCAGGCCCGCTGGAGGCAGACTCTAACCGCCCTGGTCCCGTAAATTTCGCGGGCACAACCGCGCTGCGCACCGCATCAAAAACAAACCATGCCACCCACCACCGCCACCGATCCTGCCGCACGCCGGCAACCGGGCACAAACCGCCCGTTATAATAGCGGCGCCTAAAATCATACTAAACACAATCAAGGAAATCAAAGTGACAGTCATAATCATGTCCTACACCCCTGCCGCCCGAACCGCCACCATCCACCTGGAAGATGGCACGATTCTAACCGTACCCGTCCTGGTGGACTTCACGAACTACATAGGTCAGACCGCCGCCTATGACAACGGCCTCCTGACCCTCACACCACAGCCCCCCGTCACCATCGTATCAGCCGACCCCACCACCATCATAGACGGCACACTCATCTACAACACCACCGCCGCCGCCCTAAAAGTTGGCCGCTCCGGCGCCTGGGTCACCATCTAACGCCGGAGGGCTGTCCGAAATCAGGGCTTTCTTAAAGTCATCGCTGTAAAATACATTTTTCCCACGACTTTAAGAAAACCCTGTTTCCGAGAGCAAAAAGATGCATGGCGTTCTCAAGAAAGCTTGACAACCTGTTTAAATAGTGGCGCAAACCTTTTCACCGCAGAGAACGCACAAGAACGCTGAGCTTTTCAAGATTTTCTCTGCGGTTTTGGCGCGCTCGGCAGTAATTTTTTTAAACTGCGTTCTTGAGAAAGCCATGCAAAAAAATCAAATTAGTTGACCGGAAAAGATATGCGGGGTATAATTAACTGCTTGATTTTTTAGGGTTTCGCTATACGGAACTTATGGGTACTTTCCATTTCGCCTAAAAATTTCAGGAAAGCCATGGGAGAAACGTTTTCTCCTCACTTTTCAATTCCGCGATTTGCTTGGCAAATCGTACCGGGATTGTTTTATTGACTCTAAGGTGGTCAAAATGAAGATATATATATATGTGTTATTCACCGCTCTGGTGGCAGCTTCCATGTTATTGAGCGCCTGTGCCTCTGCGGATGCTCCCGCGGCGACTGATGCTCCCGCGGCGGCGGCGGCTCCTGCCGCAACTGATGCTCCCGCAGCGGCCGCGGCTCCGGCGGCAACTGATGCTCCCGCGGCGGCCGCGGCTCCTGCCGCGACTGATGCTCCCGCGGCAACTGCTGTTGCGGCTGTACCGGCCGCTCCCATCGCCCTCTCGGCTGATCTAATTGCTGCCTGCAAAGCCGAAGGTAAATTGACAATCATCGCCATACCTGCTAATTGGGCCAACTACGGCGAAATCTTCACCGCTTTCGAAGCCATTTCGGGTGTCAAGATCAACTCACTGAACGAAAATGCCGGTTTTGATGACGAACTCAAAGCCATCCAAACCAATAAGGGCAGCAAAGGCCCGCAGGCTCCGGATGTTGTTGATGTCAGTTATACCTATGGCAAGCTAGGAATTGATGCCGGTGATTACCAGCCTTACAAGATTTCCAACTGGGACAAAATCCCCGACACCGTTCTGGGCATCCCCGCCAAAGATCCAAACGGCATGTGGACTGGCGGCTATTATGGCGTCATGGCCATGGAAGTCAACACCGCTGTTGTAAAGAATATCCCGGCCACTTGGGCCGATCTGCTCAAGCCCGAATATAAGGGCCAGGTAGCCCTCATTGGTGATCCCCGCACTTCCAACCAGGCTGGACAGACCGTCATCGCTGCGGCCCTTGCAAACGGCGGTTCACTGGATGACATCCAGCCCGGACTCGATTTCTTCAAGCAGTTGAACACTGCAGGTAACTTCGCGCCGGCCATCGCCAAGGTTGCTACCATCGCCCAGGGTACCACCCCCATCACTTTTGCCTGGGACTACAATGCGTTTGGCGACCAGGCCTCTCTGGCTGGTAAAGCGCCCATTTCGGTCACTTATCTGACCCCGAGCGTTGCCTCTATGTACATTCAGGCCATCAGCGCCTATGCCCCCCACCCCAATTGTGGCAAGTTATGGATGGAAGTTCTGCATTCTGATGTCGGCCAGCTCGCCTGGATCAAGGGTTTTGCTCATGGCGTTCAGCAGGCTGATCTCGAAGCGCGCGGCGTCATCCCCGCGGATATTATGGCCAGGCTGCCTTCCTCCAGCACATTCTCCTCGGCTGTATCCCCGGATCCTGACCAGCTCTCAGCTGCTGCGACTGCGATCCAGACAGGTTGGAACACAACCGTTGGCGTTAATGTGAGGTAAGCTGGTCACGAGCCGGGATTATTTCAGGGAGATGCTAATGCAGGAAGTTAGGTTGCAATTCATCGCACCACCATCACGGCTCGTAAAAGAAACATATTTTGAACCACCCATGGAACAAAAATGAGAGAAATTAATCTCTCTACAATGACCAATTAATGATTGACGAAAACGGTGCCTTGTTATATAATGAGTTATGAGGAAACAAACAAACCTCGCCCGGCTAATCTGAACTAAAAGTTCAAATGGCTGCAAAGAGTTTTTGGAGGATGAGAGAAGGAGGTTTCTTTAAAAGATATTTCGCTTATTCCCGAATTTTGTCCACCCGACGTGAATCCACGCCAATATTCAATTCTATTCAATTCAATAAGGAGAAACAAAATGAAAAAGTTCGCAGCATTATTTAGTGTATTGATGATTTTGGTAATGGTGGCAGCGATTATGCCGACCGGCAGCGCCTTTGCCAAGGATCCCGGGACCAGTGTCTTGGTTGTCCACAATAACACCGGCGCAAGTGTCACCATGGTCCTGAGCGGCGTCTCCGGAATGACCACCCTGGACAAGGGCATCACCTTCATCACGATGTCCGCCGGCTGGCACACCTATTACACCAATACACCCTGCAAAATCTACACCGGCACCCTGAACATGAACGTCAGCCGCGAACTGGTCTTGACCTGCAAGCCCAAGACCATCGGTGATATTGCTAGTTGGTCACGCCGCTAATTCGAGCCGGGACCTTTCTCCCACTCGATTAGTAAGAAACGCCGATTTTCAAAGACTGCCCGGTTAACCCCGGGCAGTCTTTTATGTTGCGCAAAAAGACAGGAGAAATTAATCTTTTTGCAATGAATTTAATATGAAAATAATAACCCAAACGGCGTGATAATAATTAATAATTTGTGAGGAAAAGCACATCCTCACACGCTCAAACTGAACAGGGGTTCAGATGCTCTCCAGGAATACTGAAAGGATGAGAAAAGGAGATTTCAAAAACATATTTCATTTATTCCTGAGTTTTGTTCACCCGACGTGAAACCACGCCGCCATTCAATCCTCATTTAATTCATAGGGAGAAACAAAATGAAAAAGTTTGCAGCGTTTTTGAGCATTTTGATGGTTCTGGCGTTGATGGTTGGATTT
>CAIWAX010000078.1 GCA_903910795.1 uncultured Anaerolineae bacterium | reverse complement strand
CTGGAATCCTTGATAGCGGATATGTGAAACCAGCAAACCTTCAGCCGCCATGCTTGCATCTGGTGCATTACCAGTCACGGCAAAGAATGGGGCAAGTTCAATCGATTTCAACTCTTCCAGGGATCTGCGCACGGTGGATATTTCCTGGGCGGCGGGCCTATCCGAACCACCCCGGCCGGGGAAATGTTTGACCACTACAGCCATGCGTCCATTTGCTCCGGTATGCAAGCCGGACAAGAAGGCTCGCCCCATTTCGCCTACCCAGTATGGATCTCCGCCAAAAATCCGCGTATTCATGTCAGCACTGACCGATGGGTCAGGTAAAGTCAGGACATCCAGTGAAAGCCCCAGGTAAAAATTAAAACCGAGCGCTGAAAGTTCGCGTCCCATTACTGTGCCCGATTGCTCGGCAAGGCTGCGATCCCAGGTTGCTCCAATCGCCATTTGATCTGGAATGGGTGTCAACCCGCTCAGAATCTGGTCATTTGGCGCGCCTCCGCCTTCCTGTGAGATGCCCACAAACAAAGGAATATAAGGATGTGTTTGAGAGCTGGCTGAAGGGTTTATGGCGCTGTTCAGTTCGATCTGCTGCAAGGCAGTAATAAGCTGGTAGGCCTGCTGGGGAGTGTTATCTGCCGCGAAATTATCGTTTGCGGCCTCCAGAGTAACTCCGCCAACATGCTTGTTGGCGATTAAATCATAAATCTGGGATTGATCCCCTACATCGGTGCCCGTAAAGCTTACCAGAAACAACTGGCCGACCTTTTCTTCAGGGGTCAAGCTGCTTAAAAGCTGACTTGCGGGGTCACTGGTTTGAGCAAAAACCGCTGCTGGCGCGGCAACTACCATCAACATGGAAATTAGCACCAGGGCAGTTAGCAGGCGTGAAAATATTAACCTTCCTTGGGAAAGTTGCCGCAGGACGAGCTCAAAAAATCGATTTTTCAATGGCATGTTTTTGTTGAGCTGGTTATGACAACACTGAACGATTTGCCAAGCAAATTGTGGGCACTTTCCATATTTTCCAATTATTTGAAATTTTCAATAGCAAGAAGTGGGTCGTCTGTGAAAATCCCATCCGCTCCGCAAGCACGAAGGCGGCGCATATCCTGCGGATCATTTACTGTCCAGACATGCACTCGGCGTTTGGCGGCATGAACGCGCTGCACCAATTGGCTGGTTACATCGGTGGTGTAGGGGTGTTCCGCTTGCAAATTCATGAAGCGGGATGCCAGTTTTTGGTGCCAAGCATCTATACCCGTTTCGAATAATAAGCCGCGAGGCACCTCGGGCAGGTTTCGTTGGGCGGCCAACAGGTTGGAAAAATAGAAGGAAGAAAATATAACTTGCTGCTGAATATTATGCTTCTTGATCAGGGCCGCAACTTCAGGCACCAGCGCATCGAAGGGTGTGGCGTAGTTGGTCAGTTCAATATTCAGGAGAACTTTGCGGCCAACAGTCTCAAATACTTCTTCAAGCAGGGGAATTTTCTCGCCACGAAATTCGGCTGACTTCCAGACACCGGCATCGAGTTCACGCAAAGCAGCGAAAGGGTGCTTGACTACCTGTCCGGTACCATTGGTGGTTCGATCCAGAGTTTGATCATGAATGATGATAACTTGACGATCACAGGTTAGTTTTACGTCAAATTCAATCGCAGGGGCACCCTGTTTGACAGCCAGTTCAAAGGCTGCCAGTGTGTTTTCGGGGGCATACGCCGAGGCGCCGCGGTGGGCAAATATAACTGGGCTTGGGAAATCTGAGATCATAGACTTGAAATTCCGTGCTGATGTTTATGTAATGCCCGTTAGGGTATATCATGCCCGTTAGGGTACAGTACGGATATATCTTTCCTGAAGCTAGGATAGTTTAAATTTCAACGAAGTACGACTGTGCTGCCAGGTCTAGTAGTTCGCGAGTCATGGCGGGTTCGAGGCCACGATAACGGGCAATATCAATGATCTGGTCGCACAAATCGCGGGGATGCGAAGCGCGCAATTTGCGATTTCGTTTTATATACCACTCCTGTAATAGGTAAGCAAGACCCTGATCATTGTAAGTTACTTTTTTTGCTTCTGCTACCCGTTGAAAAATTTGACGAAACTCTTCGTATGAAGGATCCCCGATTTCGATTTTATGGCGCAAACGGCGCAAGAAGGCTTCATCCACCAGATCACGCGGGGGCAGGTTGGTGGAGAACACCACCAGCACATCAAATGGAATTTCGATTTTTCGCCCAGTGTGCAGTGTCAGAAAATCGACCCGGTTTTCCAATGGAACGATCCAGCGGTTCAACAAATCTCTTGGGCGCACCTGTTGGCGGCCAAAGTCGTCGATCAGGAGGATGCCGCCGTTGGCTTTCACCTGGAAAGGCGCCTCATAGAATTTGGATGTGTCGTTAAAAACCAGGTCAAGCCCTGCCAGGGTCAGTTCACCGCCAACCACAATAAACGGGCGGCGAATATGAATCCAGCGCGGGTCACGCCGTTGGTTGGGGCGCAGAGAACCTGTACCCGATCCGGTGGAATCTTCATCTGGAGCGCGCTGGTGATTGACCGAGTCGTACAGTTTGATCACCTGCCCATCCACAAATAAAGCATACGGAATGTACATATCCTGCTGCAGGATCATACTGCCGAAGGCCCGGGCTACGCTGGTTTTACCATTCCCGGGAGGCCCATACAGAAAAATGGAAGTGCCCGAGTTCAAGGCTGGTCCGAGCTGTTCAAAGGTTGTGCTGGATAAAACCAGTTGTGATAACAGTTGACGCATGTGGCGTTGGGTGACCACCACGCGGTGCATGCCCTGTCTGCGGATCGAGGCATTGTAGGCTTCGATCGGTACCGGAGCTGGCCCAGCATACTGATTGCGTTCCAATGCTTCACGCGCGCGCTCAATGCCCGCGCCGGTAATGGCATACTGGTATGAACCTTCGCCCAGGCCCATCGAAGAGGATTTCACTTCCACCAATTTCTCGCGTTTGAGCGATTCTAGAATCTGGTCCGTTACGCCAGCGAAAGGCAGGGCTATTTCTTCTGCCACTTTAAACCCTGAAAGATATCCTTGAAAATAAAGAATTTTTAATGCCAGATCCTGCAGCCACAGCGCTGACAGACCGGTATCCTCCAATCTAGTCACTGGTTGGGGAATAAAATTTGGACCCGAAGCCACGGGTGGTGTGGAAGGGAGGGAAAAATTCGTTTTTTCAACCATAATAATAGGCCTTATCTTTTTAAGATTGCATTGATATGAAAGATTATAGCATGTACTCCCCGGCTGATGCACTGACAGCCACATTACAACAACTTTACTTTTTTTTCATCCATTGGCAGGCTGGGATATGTTTTGAGAATACATTTATCCAGTCGTTCTGATCATTCACTGCCAAAAAGCGGGATATTGAACTCATTTTGCCCTGAACGGGAAGAAAAAAATGCTAAAACAGGCAGTATAATCGGCGCATGAAACTGTCCGTACTTATCCCTGTCTATAACGAAAAGAATACCATCCGTGAGATCATCAAACGGGTACTGGATACCGGGCTTGCCACCGAAATCGTCATCGTGGATGACGGTTCCAGGGATGGTACGCGAGAAATCCTGGCCGAATATGATGGCAAAAACGGCATCCGCGTCATTCTGCATGAGAAGAACGCCGGAAAAGGCGCTGCGCTGCGCACCGCCATGCAATCAGCCACTGGCGATGTCATGCTTATCCAGGATGCTGACCTCGAATATGATCCGCGTGAATATGCCGGACTGCTGAAGCCGATTGAAGAAAATATGGCAGATGTGGTATACGGTTCTCGTTTTCTAGGCGCACCACATCGCGCAATATTATTTTGGAATATGATCGCCAATAAACTATTGACCCTGATGACCAATATTCTCTACAATAACATTCTGACCGATATGGAAACCGGCTACAAGGTTTTCCGACGTGAGGTTGTGTCTGGTATGAAGTTGCGCGCCAACCGCTTCGATTTTGAACCGGAATTCACTGCCAAAATACTTAAATCACGGGTGCGCGTTTTTGAAGTTCCGATTACTTTTAACCCGCGCGAGTATGACGAAGGCAAAAAAATCGGCATCTGGGATGCCTTTGAGGCGGTCTGGGCATTACTCAAATACCGCTTTGTTGACTGACCTATCCTTCCGCACAAATCAAGAGGCTGTCCCAAAAGTCTGGGCAGCCTCTTTTTATTTTAAATCGTGAGTGATTCAATACCGAACTTACATCTGCCCCGCGATTTGCTAACATCGTCCCGATGCTATTTCGGGAGCAAATCGTGGGTACTATCCATACAAGCTCGTAATCCTGTATATCCTTCCAATCACGGTTAAGACATTTCTGAAAACCTACTTGCCCAGTTTTTGTTTGAACGCGGCTGTTAGCAGGGGGATGAAGGTAAATAAGTCGCCAACCACACCGTAGCGCGCCACTCCAAAGATGGGCGCTTCCGCGTCCTTGTTAATGGCCACAACTAATTTGGCGGTGCGGATGCCGACAATGTGCTGGATGGATCCAGAGATGCCCGCGGCGATATAGACATCCGGCGAAACAACTTTGCCAGTCTGACCTACCTGATGCGAATAAGGAATATAACCGGCATCCACGGCCGCACGCGAGGCGCCCACTGCGCCGCCAAGCAGCGCAGCCAGTTCGCCAATCAGCGTAAAGCCTTTCTCAGCGGTAGCTTTCTCATCCAACCCAAGACCTGGATTATTGGAAACGCCCCGTCCGCCAGACACAATGATCCCGGCGTCATTGATGCTGACCCCGCTTTCACCTGCTGAATAGCCTTCTACAGATGTCAGCGCACCGCTTTGCGCTGAAACCTTTCTCAAAGTCCCAGTGCTGCCCTCCATGCGAACCGGACGTGGAAAGGCCCGGCCGCGCAGGGTGATAAATTGCGGGCTGGCCGAACAGGTGGTCTTTTCAAACAATTTGCCCTCATAGATCGGGCGCGTGGCAGTAATGTTCCCCGCGTTATTTTCCAACGCGGTCACATCCACCAGCACACCGCTGTTCAGGTCGATGGCGGACATGGCGGCCATCTCGCGGGCGCGGAAGGTGTTTGGGAGCAGGATCAGATCAGGGGCTGAAGCTGAGGCGAGTGCCGTGAGCGTGGAAGCATAGGTCTCGGCTCGAAAATCTGCCAGAGAGGGATCATCGGCCAGCAATACTTCATCCGCTCCAAATTCAAACGCAGCTTTGGCCAATGATTCAACCCCACTTCCGAATACGAGCGCGCTGACCATGCCAAAGCTCTTCGCAACACCCACAGCTTCCCAGGCAGCAGACACAACCTCGCCTTTAAAATGATCAATATATACCCAGGTTTTCATAGGACTTTCTCCGCCAGGATTTTTTCCGCCAGGGTTTCGGCGATTTCTGCAGGGCTGCTCCCGCTAATGATCTCACAGGCAAGATTGCGACTGGGAGGATTGAGCAATTCAACCCGGTTGACAACAGCTTTTGGAGCGGTCATGCCCATATCCGAAAGAGTCCACAGCGGGATAACTGCTTTGGAAGCCTTGCGAATACCCATGAAAGACGGGTAACGCGGTTCTCCTATGCTCTGGACAACGCTCAACACAACTGGCAGACTGGCACTGACAGTTTGTTTGCCTTCCTCGATCACACGCTCAACCGTAACTACCCCACCTTCAATCTTGATGGAACCCGCCAGGGCCAGCATGGGCCAGCTCAACACACGTGCAGTTTGGGCAGTCGTCAATCCCGTGGCAGTATCCAGGGTCTGGCGGCCAAAAATGACCAAATCCACACCCCCAATTTTTCGAATAGCTGCTGCCAATACTCGCGCTGCGGCCTGCGAATCAGATTCGGTTAGGGCCGGATCGCAGACCAGTACAGCGTTGTCAGCCCCCATGGACAGGGCATGCTTGAGGGCATCTCTGGCGCTTTCAGGCCCAATGCAAAGGGCGGTCACTTCAGCTCCCTGGGCCTCCTTTTGCTGAAGACCGGCTTCAACCGCATACTCATCAAATGGGTTGATCACCAGGGGCGATTCACCCCACGAAACCCGCCCGTTCTGGACAGATACCTTGGCTTCAGAATCGGGCACTTGTTTAATACAAACGACGATTTTCAATGTGCTCCTCCATATTCTTGTATATACGGCATTGATTCACCCGGTTTTACTGCTAAATACGGCACATGTGACCAGCGGGTTGACTGGTATTATACCAAACCTACCTACCGAACGGTAGGTAGGTTTTTGTAAAAATTGCCAGGGAAAATACCCCGGCAATTAAAACACTATCTCCCCTTCCCGTCTCGGGCTAATCCTTACCCACATCCTTTGCCATTTTTAACGCAAATTTCGGCAGGGAAATGAGGGGGTTATGTATTCATCAGCGGAAGCTCAAACAAACCTTCCAAGTTGCCCCGGGTTGCCCCTTCCTCCAAATCCCGCTCTTGGATTTGGGGCCGATCTCGCCTGCGTGTTCTTCGCAGGAAGGCCGGGAAGGGGGTGGTTTTGTCCAACCGTTACCTGATGACTACAGAAAGCACTAATTGGAAGCAACTTTCATTGCTTTTACCTGCGCTTCAATCCATGGATACGTTTTTTCAATGCCAGCCATTAAGGGGAAAGTGGCTTTCCAACCGGTTGTGTAGATACGCTCATTGCTGAAATTACGCGATTGCACTCCAACAGGGCCCTTGATATGGCGAATATCAATACGTTTGTGAGCGATCTCTGCCACCGCGCTAACCAGTTCGTTTACTGATACATATTCGGGGTTGCCGATATTCACTGCGCCTTCCAGGTCTGAATGCATCAACCGGTAAATCCCATCAACCATATCATCCACATAAGTATATGAACGGATGGCTGTGCCATCTCCCCACACTTCAATAGTGCCGCCATCTTCCACTTCGGCGACTTTCCGGCAAATGGCAGCAGGCGCTTTCTCCCGGCCGCCGCGCCAGGTTCCCTCGGGCCCGTAGCAATTTTGGAAACGGGCAATCCGGACGGTCATGCCCTGGTTGCGGGCATACGCCATCGCAATCCGTTCAGAGTACAGTTTTTCCCAGCCGTACTCATTATCCGGATTGGCAGGAATGGCTTGCGCCTCAGTCATTTCAGGTTCGCCAGGCTGCATATCACGATACACACATACGGAAGATGAAAAGAAATAGCGAGGGATGCCTAAACGGGAGGCATTATGGGTCAAATGAATATTAATCAGGGCACTGTTATGCATGATGTCGCATTCAGCGGAATGGATAAAACCCATTCCGCCCATATCCGCGGCCAATTGATAAACTTCATCGAACTTGCCGTCTGGCAAGGTCAGCGCCTGGACACAATTTTCCGGTTCGCGTAAGTCCAATTGCCGGAATTCGTCCGCTGCACTTGGCGCGAATTCATGTTTTTTAATGTCAACGCCTCGCACCCAATAACCTTCTTTTTTCAACCTCTTTACCAGATGTCCACTGATAAAGCCGCCCGCTCCGCAAACCAATGCTGTTTTCATTTTTTAACCATCCTTAAGACCTGAATTGAGTAATTGATGCCGCTCATTTTACAATAAGTAAAATGTTAAATTTCAAGATCTGTTTTCCTGATGACACACTGAACGATTTGCCTAGCAAATCGTGGGGACCTTCCATTCCGCTCAATCTCCCGATTTTGGGAATATCGGAACTGACCCAAAATTTCAGATAAATTATAACGGTTACTACTCACGGGGATGGTAATTTGCCCATACCGAGCTTATGGGTACTTTCCATAATCTTCTTATTTCGGTTTACAGATGAGCAATAATGGAAGGTTTTCCCCACGAAAAGTACTGTCTCCCCCTTCCCGATTTTGG
>CAIWAX010000077.1 GCA_903910795.1 uncultured Anaerolineae bacterium | reverse complement strand
CGCGCCCGCACCCCGGTACGCCCGAGTATATGAGCCCGGAGCAGGAAAACTCGGGCAGAACCCTCAAACCGCCCTCGGATATTTACAGCCTGGGGCTGGTGTTATTCGAAATGTTGACCGGGCGCAACTACACCTTCCAGGAACCCGGCAAGCGCGCCAGCAGTCTGCGGGCCGGGATACCCCCCGCGCTGGATGATCTGCTGGTCAGCATGTTGTCAAAAGAACCGGAGCAGCGCCCCTGGAATGGCGAAAAGACCACCGCGCTGCTGCAGGCTGTGGCGGATGGGAAAACACCGGCTGGCGCTGCTCAGTTGGCGGAGAGCCAGGCCGCGGAAAGCGCGCGCCTGGCGCAGGAGGCCGAAAAACAGCGTCAGGCCGACGAGCAGCTCCGCCAGCAATCCGCGGAGCAGGCACGCAAGCTGGCCGCGGAGCAGGCCCGGCAGTTGGCTGAACTGAAAGCGCGCAACGAGGCCGCCGAGGATGCCCGCCGGGAGGCTGAACGCCGGGAGCGGGAAAGAGCCGCCCTGGAGGCGAAAAAGCCGCAGCCCGGCTTTTTGGAGCGCAACTGGCTGTGGATGGCGCTGGTTGGGCTGGCGCTGCTTTTGGGCGGATGCTTCATAGTCTCCCTGGCCAGGTATGCGGTTGCGACCCCGGCGCCCGCCGCCCAGGCGCCCGCCGACACCGCCCGACCCGCGGCCACCAGTTCCGGATTGCTGGTCTTGCCCACCGAGCAGCCAGCCAGCACCCCCCGGCCCGCACCGGCCGCATCCACCTACACGCCGGCGCCCAGCTACACACCGCCGCCCACCTACACGCCGAGACCCACCTATACACCGGTACCCTCCTACACGCCGGTGCCAGCCAACCCGGCGGGTTCATCCAAACGCCGTCAGACCGATGGCATGTTGATGATGTATGTAACGGACGGCGGCGGCCAGGGCTTCTGGATGGATCAGACCCATGTCACCAACGCCATGTTTCGACAATTCGCATCCGCGGCCAATTACACCACCACCGCGGAGGGAAACGGGCAGAGCACAACCTATGATACTTCGAAGGGGGCGGCCGTTACTACCCGCGGCGCCAACTGGCAGCACCCCGAGGGCCCCGGCTCGAGCGCTTCCGGGGATGACCCGGTGGTGCAGATGAGCTTGAGCGATGCCAAAGCGTATTGCGCCTGGGCCGGGGCGGCGCTGCCCACTTCCGCACAGTGGCTGCTGGCGGCGAGCGGCACGGATGGGCGCGCCTATCCGTGGGGGCCTCAAGCTCCGGATGGCAGTCTGGCAAATTTCGCGGACGCAAATCTGCCAAGCTTCAGTAAGGCGAATGCCAGCGTAAATGACGGCTATCAGTTCACCTCGCCGGTGGGTCATTATCCAACCGGGGCCAGTCCCTTCAAGCTTGATGATATGGCGGGCGACGCCTGGCAGTGGACCTCGGATGGCTCCATTCACGGCGGAGCCTGGGACAGTCCGGCTTCCGATCTGCGCTCAACCGTCTCGTATCACTGGAGCGCATCGGACCCCACCTACAGCATCGGTTTCCGCTGCGCCAGCTTAAATTAAGACCGGAGTTCTGGAATCCATGCCCATCGAACCCGGTGACATCCTGCTCGACAAATATCGCATCGAAAAGACGCTCGGACAGGGTGCCTTTGGCGAAGTCTACCTGGTGACGCACCAGGTGTTGGGGGTCACGCGCGCCGTGAAAGTGCTGAAACGGGACGCGCCCGGGATCGGCAGCAGTGATTACAGCGAAGCGCAGGCGCGTTTCCGGCTGGAAGCGCAGCTCGGGGCGCAGTTGAACGCGCCGGTCGCCCACCCGCATCTGCTGTTGGTGCACGACTGCCTGCTTTCAGAAAAAATCTGCCTGCTGGAGATGGAATACGCCGCGGGCGGCAGCCTGGCGGCGCGGCTGCAACAGGTGCGCGAAACCGGCCAGCCGTTCAGCGTGCCAGCTGCCCTGCGCATCGCGGCGGAAATCGCCGAAGGCCTGGCTGCCCTGCACGCGCACGATTATGTGCACCGCGACCTGAAACCCAGCAACATCTTGTTCGATGGACAGGGGCACACACGCGTGGCGGACCTGGGGCTGGCGCAGGTGCCGGGCGGGCCCAGCCTGCGTTCACAGCTCAGCGAACCACGGCTGCATCCCGGCACACCCGGTTACATGAGCCCGGAGCAGGAGAATTCGGCGAAAACCCTCAAACCGCCCTCGGATATTTACACATTGGGGCTGGTGCTGTTCGAGATGCTGACCGGGCGCATTTACACCATGCTGCCGCCGGGCTCGCGCGCCACCAGCCTGCGCGCGGAGGTCTCCCCGGCCCTGGATGGTTTGCTGGTCAGGATGCTCTCGGAATCGCCAGGCGAGCGCCCCTGGAATGGGGAAATCGCCGCCGGGCTGCTGCGCGAAGCGCTGGAAAATACGGGCAGCGCCGCCGGGCAGGCCGGGGCAGCGCGTCTGCGCCAGGAAAAGGAACTGGCGGAACAGGCCCGCAAGGAATCTGAAGAAGAGCGCCTGCGTCGGGAAAAGGAACTTACAGAACAGGCCCGCAAGGTAGCCGAAGAAGCGCGTGTCCGCAAAGAAAGGGAACTGGCGGAACAGGCTGCCGCGCAAGCCCGCAAGCTGGCCGAGGAAGAAAAGAAGCGCATGGGGTTGATCATTGAACTGGCGCCGGGCGTGACGATGGAATTTGTGCGCGTACCGGCGGGTGTGTTCCTGATGGGCAGTGACCCAATAAAAGACAAGCACGCCCGGTTAGAAGAACAGCCGCAGCATACCGTGAGTCTGGATGAGTATTTGATCGGGAAGTACCCGGTCACCAACCGGCAGTACCTGGCTTTCATGCAGTCCACCAAGCGAAAGCCGCCTGTGCATTGGGTAAGCAATAAAATGCCGATCGGGAAGGAATCCCATCCGGTTGTGAAAGTAGGCTGGCAGGATGCCTGGGACTTCTGTGAGTGGGCCGCTAAAATCAGCGGCGCGCCGGTGTGCCTGCCGAGCGAGGCGGAATGGGAAAAGGCCGCGCGCGGAACGGATGGGCGCATTTACCCGTGGGGCGACCAGTCGCCGGATGCGCAGCGCTGCAATTTTAACTTTAATGTAAAAGATACCACCCTGGTTGGGAATTACAGTCCGCAGGGTGACAGTCCGTACGGCTGCGCGGACATGGCCGGCAACGTTTGGGAGTGGGTGGCGGATTGGTATGCCGGAGATTATTATAAGAATTCACCGGACAGTAATCCGGGCGGGCCATCCGACGGGGATTATCGAATACTGCGCGGCGGCTCATGGGACTTCAGTAACGATATCAGCGTGCGCTCCGCTATCCGCATCAGGATTGTTCCAGCCATGACCTTCGATGATTACGGCTTTCGCTGCGCCCGTAGGCCCCTCCCGTAAAGGGGCCTCGAATTTGTTCTGGACTGTCCTCCACGAGATAGAACGAATACACGAATGCGCGCCGCGTATTCGTGTATTACACGGCGATCCGCGTTCGTGGATGGCAGTCGGGTGTCAGGGAAATGCGGGGGTGCGGATGGTTGGATTAATTATATATTAGAAATGCGGAATCGCGTTGAGGTAAATCGCTGGCTGCCGAGGCAGGGCGGGCCGGGCGGGATAAATCCCTTCCTGATTTCGTGAAAGCCCTGCGGGCTGTCTGGATTTCATCAAGGGCGCCTGCCCGTTGGGGTCACAAGCCCGAAGGGCTTTCATGTTATGAGCCGGGGCTCAAACGCAGTGCGCCCTGTGGGTTAGCCCCTAAGCGGGTCAGGCGCAGCCGCCCGTGCCGGGCGGGCCGGGCGGGATAAATCCCTCCCTGATTTCGTGAAAGCCCTGCGGGCTGTCTGGATTTCATCAAGGGCGCCCACCCATCAGAATCACAAGCCCGAAGGGCTTTCATGTTATAAGCTGGGGCTCAAACGCAGTGCGCCCTGTGGGTTAGCCCCTAAGCGGGTCAGACGTAGCCGTCCGTGCCGGGCGGGACGGGCGGGATAAATCCCTCCCTGATTTCGTGAAAGCCCTGCGGGCTGTCTGGATTTCATCAAGGGCGCCTGCCCGTTGGGGTCACAAGCCCGAAGGGCTTTCATGTTATGAGCTGGGGCTTCAGCCCCACTATTGTGAGCGGGCACAACGGAACCCAATATAGTTGACGGTAAAGGCAGGGTCGTTGCTGTAACGGAAGGCTGAGCGCAGGCCGTTAACGTAGTAGCTCCACGAACCGCCCCGCAGCACTCGAGAGGTTCCGCTGGGTGGCCCGCCGGGATTGCTGACCGGCGAAGTACCATAAGCCCCGTACAAATCCGCCACCCATTGCCAGACGTTGCCCGCTATGTCACAGGCTCCGTACGGGCTGTTGCCCTGCGGGTAGCTGCACACCGCCGTTGTATCGCCGACATTCTGGTTATAGTTGGCATAGCTTTTATCAATGGCAGCACTACCCCACGGGTAGATGCGCCCATCCGTGCCGCGCGCCGCCAACTCCCACTGCGCTTCAGTGGGCAGTCCAACCGTTGCATTACTCGCCTTACCGGCCCACGCGCAGTAGCTTTTGGCCTGGTCCCAGGTCACCTCGATCACCGGGTAATTGTCAAACTGCGAATTGCTATAATACCTGGCACGGGTAGCCGAGCTTATACTTGAAGGCGCTGCGCAGCCACCGGCCGCCACACACTTCGCGTACTCAGCGTTGGTCACATCCGTCTGGTCGATCCAGTAGGCAGACAGCGTCACCTGGTGTGGCGTAGCATCCGTCATATCCGCGCTGCCCATTGTGAACGTCCCACCCGGCACGTACAGCATCGTCATATTGTCCGCCGAACGCAGCCAGGTGGAGCCAATCCCCAGGGTTGGAGCGGGCGATGGCAAGGGCGTTGCAGTTGGCCCCGGGGTGGGCGAGGACATGGATGTCGAAGTTGCCAACGGCAGGGGCGTGGAGCTGGGCGACACACCGGCCGTGCTCGCCAGGCTGGGCGCGGGGCTGGCGCCGGGGCGCAGCAGCAGGAAGACCAACATGAAGCCCGCCAGCGCGTAGCCGAGCGGCCAAAAACGGGCAAAAATGGATTTCCTGTTTTGTTTTTCAGACCTACCCGCCTGAGCGCCTGGCAGCTTCGCAATTTGCGCGAGGAGTTCCTGATTTTTTCCTTCAGCCGCCTGGAGAGCCGCAGCCTTTTGCTGGCGGTCGGCCCGCTCTTTTTGCAGTTCAGCCGTTTTTTGTGCCAGGGTCTGCTTGTCGTTCTGACGAACTTCCTTTTCCTGCTGGAGTTGCACGTTCAAGAACTCGATTTCATCCGCTTTTTGCGCCAGAGCCTGCTTTTCGTTCTGGCGGGCTTCCTTTTCCTGCTGGAGCTGCACATTCAGGAACTCGATTTCATCCGCTTTTTGCGCCAGAAACTGTTTTATTCTTTGAGCTATGCCCTTCTTTTCATTCCGGCGGGTTTCTTTTTGCTGCTGGATCTGCACATGCATGAACTCGATTTCATCCGCTTTTTGAGCTAAAGCCTGTTTGTCGTTCTGACGGGCTTCCTTTTCCTGCTGGAGCTGCACCTGCAGGAACTCGATTTCATCCGCTTTTTGCGCTGCCAGGGTCTGCTTTTCGCTTTGCGCGGCTTCCTTCTCATGCTGGAGCTGTACATGCAGGAATTCGAGTTCAT
>CAIWAX010000076.1 GCA_903910795.1 uncultured Anaerolineae bacterium | reverse complement strand
GTTCGTATTACCACTGGTGCTGTGATCGCCATGAACCCCAAAACAGGAGAAATCTTGGCGATGGTTTCTTACCCAACCTATGAAAATAACCGGTTGGCGCGCTTTATTCCCGCGTATTATTACAATCAGTTGGCACAGGATCCAGCCAAGCCTATGTTGAACCATGCAGTTTCGGATCAATTTCCGCCAGGTTCAGTTTTCAAGATATCAACCGCCACAGGTGCCCTCAACGAAGGCGTGGTGAGTTTAGGCCAGATCATAGATGCACCAGGAGAGTTAGTGCTAACTGAATCTTTTTCTCCGAACGATCCAGGTCGTCAAAGACCCTTTGTGGATTGGAATGCGGCTGGCTTTGGCACGATAGATTTTCTTCATTGCATCGCCTATTCCAGCAATGTATGTTTTTATAAGCTAGGCGGTGGTTATAAAAATGAAATTAAACAGGGCTTGGGTATTGAGAGACTTCGCGAATATGCCCGTGCACTAGGATATGACCAGAAATCGAACATTGAATTACTCGGTGAAGCTGCAGGCCTGATCCCTTCTCCTCAATGGAAGCGCATCAATCGCGGTGAAAACTGGTCAACGGGTGATACCTATATTGCGAGCGTGGGACAGGGATATGTTCTTGCGACGCCGTTGCAAGTTCTTGAATCGGCGGCTACAATTGCTGATAACGGCAAACATGTTCAGCCTACTTTAATACGTGAAATCACAGACAGCTCAGGCAAGCCACTGGTTATCTGGAGAGATAAAGACGGCAACCTTTACCATCAATGCAGCCCAATTGGTAAGGATGGCCAAACTTTATCTGGCTGGTGTGACGCAGGTTATGGTATTTCGAATCAGATTTTATACAGTGTTTGCCAGGGTACCGACACCCTGGGCGATTCTGTTGCAGGGTGGTGTGGTACTGACGAAAAAGGTCAGCCAATTTTTCACGAAGGTTCCTGGCAGCTTTCCCCATTTGTCGGTCATAACCAATGGGATATCACCACAGATTCGGTGATCAATGATTTTCAATGTGATGGAGCCTACTGTTCTCCCACTGGTTTAAAGAAAACTGTGCGGCCCGACGTTGTTGAAAAAATTCAGGAAGGAATGCGATTGGTCGTTACCGCAGAACCATTAGGAACATTAAATGCTGTTTTTAGCGGGAGAACCCAGGAATTTACTACTCCATTCGAAATCCCGATCGCTGGAAAAACTGGCACGGCTGAATATTGCGATAATGTTGCCCAGGCGGCCAACCGCTGCCAGTTTGGTTCGTGGCCTACCCATGCCTGGACAGTGGCTTATGGCCCTTATGATAATCCTGAAATTGTTGTAGTGGCTTTTTGTTATAACGGTGGTGAAGGCGCCAGTGTGGCGGCTCCAATTGTTCGCAGGGTTCTCGAAGCTTATTTTGAATTAAAAGCGATTGATAAAGCCCAACAAGGAACTGCCCCATAAGGGTGTGCTATAATTTTGGTTTGAAAAATTATGACCGATTCAACACTTATTCAAATTAAAGGAATGCGCGATGGATTGCTGGTTTCTCTTGGAGATGCCGGCTGGCCGGTTGTTCAGCAGGCTCTTATTGAGCGCATTGAACAGCAACCGGCATTTTTCCAAGGGGCGCGGCTGGCACTGGATGTTGGCAACCAGGCCTTAAAATCATCTGAACTTTCAAGCCTTCGGGATAAACTTTCAGAATACGGGATCATGCTTTGGGCCATTCTCAGCGTTTCCCCTGTGACTGAAAACACAGCCCAAATTTTGGGCCTGGCGACTCGGGTAGCCAAATCGCGACCTGCAGAGGCTCGCACGATCAAAAAGAGTGATGAAGAGTCCGCTCTTTGGGTAAATAAAACTGTAAGATCTGGAACCCGGATTGAACATGATGGTCATATCGTTGTGCTTGGGGATGTAAACCCGGGCGCTGAGATCATAGCTGAGGGTAGCATTATAGTATGGGGACGCATCCGTGGAGTGGTTCATGCTGGCGCAAAAGGCAATCAAAATGCAGTCGTGTGCGCCCTGGATTTATCCCCCACTCAATTGCGCATCGCTGAGCAAATTGCTGTTTCCCCGGAACGCCGGGGAAAATCGACGCCAGAAGTTGTGCGAATCAAGGATGGTCAGCTTCAAGCTGAATCATGGATTCAGGGTTAATGTGGAGTAAATCATGACTGCAAAAGTAATCACTGTCACATCGGGCAAAGGTGGGGTTGGGAAAACCACCACTGTTGCCAACATTGCTGTAGCATTGGCCCTGGGCGGGAAGAAAGTTGTGTGTATAGACGGTGACATTGGTTTACGTAACCTGGATGTAGTAATGGGGCTTGAAAACCGGATTGTTTACGATATTGTTGATATTGTGGAAGGCCGCTGCCGGACACGCCAGGCAATGATCCGTGATAAACGTTTGCCCGAGTTATTTTTGATTCCCGCTGCTCAAACTCGTGATAAAAATGCGGTTTCTCCCAGCGATATGGTTCGTTTATGTGACGAGCTGCGTCCGGAGATGGATTGGATTTTGATCGATTCGCCGGCCGGGATTGAACGCGGATTTCGCAATTCAATCGCGGCGGCAGATAAAATTTTGATTGTAACAAATCCAGAAATGTCGGCCGTACGGGATGCAGACCGGGTGATTGGACTCTTGGAAGCCGAGGAAAAGAACTCTCCTTCTTTGATCATTAACAGACTTAATCCCAATCTTGTTAAGCGCGGAGATATGCTTTCAGTCGACGATGTGTACGATTTACTGCGGATTGAAGTAATAGGAATTGTTCCTGAAGACGAGAATGTGATTGTGGCATCCAATAAAGGCGCGCCGCTGTCAATGGAAGCAAAAGCCCGGGCAGGACAGGCTTTCCGTAATATTGCGCGCAGGTTGAATGGGGAGGAAGTTCCTTTCCTAGATTTGGATTCCCACAGTCTTTGGGATCGTATCGGTAAATTTGGATGGAGGAAGTAAGATGAACTTCCTGGAGCGATTTTTCGGAAATAAGAGTGCCAAGAGTGCAAAAGAGCGACTTCAACTTGTTCTTATTCACGATCGAACTGATCTCAATCCTTTGGTTCTTGAAGCTTTGAAGGATGATCTGATCGCGGCTATTTCCAAGCACATCGATATAGATCCTGCGAGTGTGCGGATCGAGGTCGAGCATGAAGGCCGGTCTCAGCGGCTTATCGCGGATATTCCCTTGCGTGTAACTTCACGACGCCGGATGGGTTAGGATTAACTGATCTAGTTTGGAATAGCAGACTGGATGGATGACAATCATGCGTGGAGGATTCTGGCGTCATTTTGATTTTTCATTGATGGGGGCAGTCACAGTTCTGGTTATTCTTGGAATTACAATGATTCGTTCGGCTCTTGCCGGTAATTTTGAATTAACAGTAACGACTCCGTTGGTGGATCGTCAGATTATTTTTGCGTTGATTGGTTTTGTTTTTTTCCTGGCTGCCGCAGGCATCGATTACAGATTATGGTCTGCGTTGAGTAATACTCTGTATGTGGGCATCATTATTGTGTTATTGGCTTTGAATGTCATTGGCGCTGCTTTATTTGGTTCTGCACGCTGGTTTCGTACCACGTTGGTATTTATCCAACCGTCTGAATTTGCAAAACTGGTTATTATTCTTTCTCTCGCGCATTTTTTTGTCCAGCATATGCATGAAATGAATAACCCCAAGTGGACGATCCGAAGCCTTATTATGGCAATGGGGATCACGGTCTGGGTTATCTTGCAGCCAAATTTGAGTACATCCATTGTGCTGCTGGTATTATGGTTTGTGCTTCTCTGGATGGCAGGTGTACCAATCAGGCATTTATTGGGATATGCACTTGCGGCTGGCGCGGCCCTGGCCATTATGTTCCCAATTCTGATTCAATTTCAAATTATTCAAGATTACCAGCTTAAACGCATTGTGAATTTTGTTTTACCTGATCCCAACGCACGTTATGGTGATATCTATAATATTCAACAGGCGCTCATCTCGATTGGTTCAGGTGGTTTGTTTGGGCAGGGTTATGGTCACGGCACGCAAGTGCAGCTTCGATTTCTGAAGGTGCGCTGGTCCGATTTTATTTTTTCAACAATCGCCAATGAATTGGGGTTTGCTGGAGCGGTGTTGATCATTTTGCTGGTAGTATTTATTGTTTGGCGTTGTTTATGGGCAGCCAGGGTTTCACGCGACACCTATGGTTCGTTGATTTCCTACGGTGTGGCGACCTTGATTGCATTCCAATCTATTGTAAATATAGGTGTTAATTTAAATTTGATGCCTGCCACTGGCTTGACGTTGCATTTTGTAAGTTATGGTGTTAGCAGATTGGTGGC
>CAIWAX010000075.1 GCA_903910795.1 uncultured Anaerolineae bacterium | reverse complement strand
TTTGCTCCGCAAATGGTGTTTTCGCTCAGCGGCCAAACTGGGCCGTTGCGCGAAAACACCATAAAAAATACCGTCCCCCCCTTCCCGATTTTGGGAAGGGTTCTTTCACCTCGCGCGTTCTTTGCGAGGATGGGTTTCTGCCCAAAAGCACCCACCCGTGAGCAGTTACAATTTTACTTTTTTAGGAGTGAAACTGCATGAACTACAATTTTGAAACCAGAACACCTGAAATGATCGCCTTATTAAGAAAACTGGTTGAAAGCGAGTCGCCGTCACACGACAAACCAGCGGTAGACCGGCTGGGAGCACTGCTGGCAGAAGAATGCCAGAATACCAGAGCGCAGATTGAAGTCATTCCAAACTCTTTCACCGGCAACCATCTGGTTGCCCGCTGGGGCTCGGGACCCGGGGGAATTTTGCTGATGCACCACATGGACACAGTTTTCCCCCTCAACACCCTGAAAAACATGCCTTTCGTGGAAAGGGACAACAAAATTCACGGGCCAGGTGTTCTTGATATGAAAGGCGGCATCGTGATTTCGCTGACCGCTATCCGCGCCCTGCTTGACGCAGGCGAACTGAGCCGCCCTGTAACAGTGTTGATCACATCCGATGAAGAAATTGGCAGCGAGACCTCGCGCGAATTGATCGAGCGCCTGGCGAAACAGGCCGCACTGGTGTTAGTCATGGAATCAGGACTGCTGGATGGTTCTCTGAAAACCTGGCGCAAAGGTGTGGGGGATTTTTTGGTCAAGGTTAAAGGACGCGCCGCACATGCCGGCGGGGCACATTCCGAAGGCCGCAATGCCATTGAAGAAATAGCTCACCAGGTGCTGGCTATCCAAAAAATGACCAATTATGAAACAGGCACAACCTTGAATGTAGGCGTGATCAAGGGCGGCACGGTCAGCAACGTGGTACCTGAAGATGCCTCTGTCGAAGTGGATTTCCGCGTGCTGGTGCCCGAAGAAGCCGAGCGGGTCACCCGGGCAATGCAGGCACTCAGACCATTCACCCCAGATACTATTCTGGAAGTCAGCGGCGGCTTGAACCGGCCACCCATGCCATATGATGACCTTATGAAGGCTACTTTTGAAAAGGCCAGTAAAATCGCAAAGGGAATCGGGCAGCCGATCAATGCCGGTGGGTCAGGAGGCGGGTCGGATGGAAATTTTGTCGCCCCGCTTGGTATCCCACTGTTGGATGGAATGGGCACTTATGGCGAAGGATTGCATTCTGATCGTGAATACATATTGACCCGCAGCCTGCCGGAGCGCGCGGCCCTGACGGCTGCTTTGATCAAGGAGTGGTAGCGGCAGATAAACAAAATCTCGCAACCGTAATTACGGATGCGAGATTTTGTTTATCCATAACAGTTAGCAATAACGAACTATTTATTCCTGGCCGTTGGCAGTATGACATCTCTGGCAAATGGCGGTGGTGTCCTGCTGGTTGAGGTATTTGATATTGGCGTCACCTTTCAGATTGTGACCATTGTGACAGTCAGCGCAACCGGCCGCCTTTGGATCCGTGCTTTGCCATTTTGCCAAAAAGACATGGAAATGATTGCTCATATCCTGTTTTTGGGCAATATCTCCATGACACTTCAAACAGTTTTGATCAGACAGTGGAGTATCCTGAACGGCTGGCTGCGGATAATGCCCACTGAAATAGGAAACCAAATCCGAAGCACCTGCCATCAGCCCAAAGAATCGACCCGGAATGCCCGCCCCGGTGTGGCAGTCAATACATTTTGAGGCACCTTTTAGTTCATGATAACTGGCCAGATCCACAGGAGTCTGGGCCAGCGACTGGGTGTAAAAAGTCTGTTCCCCTTCGGTATGGCAGGAAGCGCAAAAACTATTTTGGTTTTCCAATTGTGTACCGGTGAACATGCTTGCCAGGGCAAGCACGAACAACCCCGCCAGCACACCGAGAAATATTCTGCCACGTTTACCAAGTGTAAATGACTTCCGGATAGGTCTACGGATCTTTTTCTTCGCCATGCGCGCTCCTGTGGTTGAGTGGATCGTGTGAAAATTAATGGCCGAGCTAACACACCCCGGTCAATTGTAATCTATCAATGACAAGAGCGGATTTTACCTGTACACATGCGCGAACAATTAGCTGGCTTTGTTTGGGTCAACTGCAAAGGGCCACCAGGAAGAATTGAGGCCGGTAACCCAGGCAGTTTCATCCTGACCGTAGTCAGCACCACCGGGTTTACGGTGGACAGTCCCATTTGCCAATAAATATCGTTCGAAATCATTCTTCGGTGCCGGCATGGCTGCGGTCGCCGGGGGTTGCTGTGAATAAAGGAGTGAAAGGAAACTCTGCGAGCCAAACTGCCTGGCCAGAATACTTTCGGCGCGATGCCCAAAATCATGCACCATCTCTTTGACACTACGCTGGAAGTTATAGCCCATCACGATAAAACGCCGGCAGTTCTGTTCAATCCCCGGCCCATTGCACCAGAAGGCGCTGTGACCGATCATACGGCTTTCATAAAAGCCGAAGTATGGACCACCAAACATCCAGACTTCATCAATCTGCTGGCTGTTGACCTGATCCAGAATGGTGAAATCCTGGATGATACGTTGGTAATCGGCCAGCATATAGTTGCCATGCGAATCGCGGTAGGCCTTTGAATCATCGGCCTCAGCCGCGGCCCAGGTTGTATCGCTATACTGGCGGCCATCCAGCAATATTGGGTATTTCGCAGCCTGAACTGTGTTCACAACCTGGTAAACCAGTACATTGTTGCTGGCCTGACGCATGGCAGCAATATATTGCTGAACGAGGTCATTTGTGTGGGGCCAATCTGCGGGAACAGCGGGCGTTCTGAAATCAATTACCAAGACCTTTGGAGCCATCAACAACTTGGGTGCGCGCTTGAAATCTGCCATTTTTTCCTCCAATTTTTCACATAACAGTAATAATTGATCAATCTATTCTAGCACGTCCGCCTGACAAATGAAACTCATATAAATCAAATTACGTGACAGCAGGTTGACTTGTCTGGCTCATCTTTGATAAATCTCGGATAACCTTCATAAAATAAAAAGCTGCCAAAAGGCGCCCAATGGCGGACACCAGGAATATGCCGTTATAACCCCACCAGAGGATGATACTGCTGCCCAGGATGGCCCCGCCTGCCAGCGACAAAGTGATGATGATCTGAAAAATCGCGGAATAGCGTGCGCGCAAATCATCTGGCGTAAATTGAAGCAGAAAATTAAACGAAACCAGTTCAAAAGCCCCCCATAATACGCCGCCAACAATATTGATCGCAACGACATGCCACAGTTGGGTTACAAAGACCCAGGCAATCGGTAGGATTGGGATCAAAAACATAGACACCATCTGTACCTTGCCAGACCCCCAACGGTCAGAAAGCTCGCCAATTTTCTTCTGCACAAAAATCTTGGTGATGCTGGTCGAAACTGCTGTGATGCCAACCATTGCCGCGGTGAAGTTGAGATTCTGCACCATGTAAACATTAAAAAAAGGCGCTGCAACATTGACAGAAAAATTCCAAATGGCTGACGCCATACAGAAAGAAATAAATAGTGGGGATTTGAGTAAATGTTTCCAGATTTCGGTTAAAGAAACCTGTGGAGCAGCGGGCAAAGGCTGCTGGGCTTGTTGGTCTTTTATCCCAGCAAAAAAATATGTAGAAAGCATGCCGACACCAAAGGCCAACATCAACGAAAGCTGGTAACCCTGCGGCGAGCCAGCCCATGTGATGAACTCACCCATTAGATAGGTCATAAGCATGCCAGCAACCACCATGGCAAGGTTGCGCGACCCGAAATAACGCCCACGGGTTTCCAGAGGGACGATATCCCCGATCATTGACATCCAGCCCGGAAATGCCAGGTTACCCGCCGCGCTGCGTATCACAGAGAACAGGATCACCATCCAAATCAACACCTGACCGGTCATCCCAAAAGGCAAAAGAGCCAAAATCAACAGTGTGATACGAGCAATCCCCCCGCCAAACCAGACCGTTATATCCTTACGGTGACCGAACCTCTCCACGATCAACGCACCCGGCAACAGGCAGATCGCAGCAGCCAGACTGGTCAAAGCGCTGAAAATCCCGATTTGTGAACCGGTCGCTCCCAGAGCCAGCAAATATAGTGATAGATAATTTAGTGGAATGGTGTCACTGGCAGCAGAAAATAAACCATCAAACCAGAAATTAACCAAGTTTCGTCGGTTGGGCTTTGGCAAGTCATCCGCCCAGTCACCACCGAAGATAAACCTACCCATGCTGGTACGAAACTTTTGAATCCGGTTTGTATCAAGCATACTTTTTCACCCAAAATGGTTTTCGAAAACTTTCACCAGGTCTTGCAGGAAGATGCAGATCGTCTATTATAATCATCACTGAAGAAAACAACATCCGGAGCTGGATTGAAACCTTTTCGTTTGATTTTTAATTACGCCAGAAAATATCAGTTTGCCCTGATCATCACAGCCATCAGCATGTTGCTCCTGGTAGCTGCTCAATTGCTAATCCCCTGGATTGTTAAGATCTTGATCGCTGCTGTCACCGATCCCGGCGCAACCCTGGGCGTGATGGGACTGGTAACACAATTGACAATAATCGTCTTCCTGATCTTTATTGCCAGAGCTGGTCTTCAGTTCCTGCGATCGTATCTGGCCCATCTGGCAGGCTGGGGTGTTGTCGCAGATGTGCGTAAATATATTTATGAACACCTGCAGCGATTATCCTTGAGGTATTACGAGGACAAACAAATCGGCCAATTGATGTCTCACGTCATCAACGATACCGAGCTCTTTGAGCAATTCATTTCGCACGCCCTGCCTGATGTCATCGTCAACCTGGTCACATTTTTCGGTGTAACAATCGTATTGTGCAGTTTGAACTGGCAGCTAACCCTGTTGAGCACCATTCCAATCCCCCTCGTTTTGTTATCCTTGCAGGTTTATGCGAAGCGCGTACGCCCTGCCTTTCGAAACCGTCAAAAGGAACTTGGCAACTTGAACGCTTCACTGAATGATAACCTGAGCGGTATCCGGGAAATCAAAGCTTTTACCCGTGAAGTAGAAGAAGCTCAACGGATTGATGAACGGATCGACATGTATTACCGGTCTAACCTGACAGCCCTGAAATTGATGGCAACGTTTCAACCTTTTGTTGATTTCACATCATCGTTGGGAACACTTATTGTTATCTTTTTCGGTGGCCAATTAGCCTTGCAGGGACGTTTGCCCATATCAGATTTGGTCGCATTTTTCCTGTATTTGGAAATGTTCTACACACCCATACGAAATTTATCCAGCGCCTGGGAAGCCATCCAGAGCTCATTGGCAGGCGCTGACCGGGTGGCTGGCTTACTGGCAGAAGGTGAGGAGCCTCACAATGTTCCAGGCGCCATTACAATTTCGGAGCGCGTGAAAGGACAGATCAACCTTCACAATGTGAATTTTTCTTACAATCCAGAAACCCCAGTCCTCGAGAATATCAATCTGGAGATCCCGGCCCACTCGGTGGTTGCATTGGTTGGGCCAACCGGAGTTGGAAAATCCACCCTGGTCAGCCTGATCCCACGCTTTTATGATGTTACCCTCGGAACCATCACCCTGGACGGCAGGGATATATGCGATTACACCCTCGAGAGTTTGCGCCAACAGATTAGTGTTGTCTTGCAGGATGTGTTCCTGTTTTACGGCACAATCCGTGAAAATATCCTATTCGGGTCTCCAACAGCCAGTGAAGCTGAGGTGATCAGTGCCGCGCAAACTGCCAATGCACATGCCTTTATCCAACAGCTTCCAAATGGCTACGATACCCTGGTTGGCGAACGCGGCATCAAGCTTTCTGGTGGTCAAAAACAGCGCATTTCCATCGCGCGTGCCGTCTTAAAGAATGCACCGATCCTGATTCTTGACGAAGCCACCTCATCGGTGGATACGGAAACAGAGTTACTCATCCAGCAAGCCCTGGAACGTCTGATGAGAGGGAGAACCACCATCATCATCGCACACCGTCTATCGACAGTGCGCAACGCTGACAAGATCGTGGTGTTGGATGATAAATCCATCCGCGAATCAGGCACACATCAGGAGCTGATAAAAAACAAGGATGGTTTATACAGGCGATTGTATTCAGTGCAGCGAAACCTGGAACCCCTATTTTCGTCAACTTTGAATTGAGATCAGGCAGCCTTTCATCTGGTCTGGCGAACAATAAATAACCATGGCAAATACAAAAGCAAACCACCTATTTCCGATAATCAATCTGACCATTCCCGGGCGGATCAATATACTGGGGAATCCAGGCGATGCCAACGAAGGCGATTTTGGTGTACTTTCCGCCGCAATCGAAATTCGCGCGCAAGCCAGCCTCGAACCAGCCGTTGGGATCAATTTTCAACAGACTGACAGCCGGATTCCTCAGGCTCATTTCCCATTGCCGGAGGAACCTCTGGAATATGATGGAAAATTTGATTTACTCAAGGGAGCTTTTAATCGCCTGCGTGCTTACAGCCCGGAATTTTCGCACAAACTAAAGGAGCATGGCTTTTCTCTTAAAATTCGCAGCAGTGTTCCCCGTCAAAGTGGTTTTGGAGGTTCTTCGCTATTTGTGCTATTGACCCTGGCCGGGCTGCGTGAGTTATACAACCTTGACCGGTGCCAACATAATGATTATGTACTCTCAGAATTGGCACAGCGCGTGGAAGCTCGGGAACTTGGTATCACCGCCGGTTATGCAGATCGCTACGTACCCTTGTTTGGCGGGCTGGCGTATGTTGATTACCGCAGCAAGTTGTTTCAAAATGAGTTTCAGTCCGAACCCTATGCAACTTATGAACGCCTGGATGATCTCGCTCCGCCGCTCAATTTTCTGGCCGTTTCTACCGGAGTGCGCCACAATTCAGGGAATGTGCATGGACGCATGCGCCCGCGTTATCTCCAGGAACACAACGTTTGGCAGCAACGCGGCGGGGAACCGCCCGCGATGGTGCGCTACATGGTTTCGGCCTGGGAGTGTGCCTGGAAAGGCAAAATTAGGCTGCTTCAAAATGATCTGCCAGCGTTTGGTGAATTGATAAACGAGAACCACCGCATTGTGGATGAAATGATGCATTATTGCGGTTTCACAGACGGCGCGGGCTGGGCAAACAATCTATTTATTGATTCTGCTCTGAAAAATAAAGCCCTTGGCGCAAAGTTAACCGGGGCTGGGGGAGGCGGTTCGGTTTTTGCGCTCGTTCGGCCCGGAGAAGAACAAACTCTTACGCAAGCCTGGAAAAGTTTGGCGAATGAACATAACCTGAAAGATGCCCGCATTTTTAATTTAAAAATTGCCCGGCGAGGTTTAATCATTGAAAATGCCCTGCAAACGAGCGTGGAGTCATGAGTATGCAGGCAGTCATTCTGGCAGCTGGCAGGGGCACACGTCTCAAAGAACTGACATCCAGCCGATCTAAAGCCATGATGCCTATTGCCGGGAAACCTATGATCGCCCGCGTGATTGAAATGCTTATCCGCGGCGGGTTGAGCGAATTTATTATCGTCGCCCATCCAGAAGACGAGGAACTAAGAAGCCTGTTTGAAAAAGCTGCGGATGTGCAGCTTGCCTTTCAATCAGAACGCAAAGGTGCGGCTCATGCGCTTTCCATGGCGGCGCCTCTGATCAGAGCTAATTTTTTATTGACCGCCTGCGACAATCTTGTTGAAGACGTAGAAGTAAAAGGGTTTGTGAACCACTTTCTGACTGCGAATTCGCCCAACTTAGCCGGGCTGCTGGCCTTGATGCGCGTGCCACCCGAAAGGAGAGCCGGCATGGGAATCGTGGATTGGGATGGGGAAAATATCCAACGGATTGTGGAAAAACCCGCTGCTGGATCGACGACTTCGGATATTGCCAGTATGCCATTGTATTGTTTCCAGCACCAATTTCTGGATTATTTGCCCCGGCTGACCCCCTCCGTGCGAGGTGAATATGAATTACAGGATGCCATGCAATTGATGATCGCTGAAACCCGGGCCGTGCATGGCAAAATACTCTCGGGACGCCGGACATTGACCGATGCCGCGGATCTGCTTGAATTAAACCTGCACTATTTGAATACAGGAACACAGGTGGCTGCCCAAGGCCTGCCACCTTCCGTAAAGCTCAAAGCTCCATATTTGATTGAATCGGGTGCAGAAATAGGTGAAGGCTGCAGCATCGGGCCGGGTGTCGTGATTGAATCTTCTGCATTGATCGGTAAGAAAGCAGTTTTGCGTAATGCGCTGATATTGCGCGGCGCACAAGTGTCCGATGAAAAAATTGTTGAAAACCAGGTTTTCGGATAAGATCAAAGTCACAAAGTTTTTTTCTGGCAGCATCCAACCTATTACAGATATTGAAATGAGGTTTTATATGAGCAATGTAAGTTTTCCGTCCAACTTTGTATGGGGCGCGGCCACAGCCGCCTATCAAATCGAAGGCGCCTGGAATGAAGACGGCAAGGGCGAATCAATTTGGGATCGATTCAGTCACACTCCTGGAAAGATCACCAACGGGGATACCGGCGATGTGGCCTGTGATCATTATCACCGTTACCCCGAAGATATTGCACTGATGCGCCAGATCGGTCTGAAAGGCTACCGCTTCTCTGTTTCATGGCCCAGAGTATTGCCGGCTGGTTTCGGAAGAGTCAATCTTGCCGGACTGGGTTATTATGACCGCCTGGTCGATTCGCTCCTGGCAGCCAATATTGAACCTTTTATCACACTTCACCATTGGGATCTCCCGCAGGCTATTTGGGAACGAGGCGGCTGGATCAACCGCGATAACCTGTCATTTTTCGCCGATTATGCAGCCCTGATGGCCAAACACCTGGGCGACCGAATCAAACGCTGGACAACCTTCAACGAACCAAGCGTGATAGCCATTGACGGCTATGTCAGCGGTGAACATGCACCCGGCGTGAAAAATGATTGGAAAATGGCCCGACAGGTCATCCATAACTTAATGGTAGCCCACGGGCTGGCGGTACAAGCCATCCGCGCCGCTGCGCCAGGGTTAGAAGTCGGGATCGTGCTCAGCCAGTGGGGAGTCGATCCATCCAGCGATGAACCTTCAGATATTGCCGCGGCAAATCATATCTGGAACAGCCGTGAAACCGCCTTCTTGCATCCAATTTTCCGCGGATATTACCACCCTGAAATGGTGGATGCCGTGGGGGATCAAATGCCAGAAGTAAAATCCGGCGACTTTGCCTTGATCTCTCAAAAATTGGATTTTTTGGGAATCAATTCATATTCCCGAAGCGTGATCAGCGCGCAGGGCCAGATCGCCCCCATTCCTGGCTCGGAATATACTGAAATGGGCTGGGAGGTTTGCGCTCCTGCCTTCCGCCGATTATTGAATCGCATCAACCAGAATTACAGCCTCCCACCTGTTTATATTACCGAAAACGGCGCCTCGTTTAAGGATGTGGTATCGCCGGATGGAAAAATCCACGATGAACGCCGTATCGATTACCTGCGCCAGCATTTTACACAGGTACGCCTTGCTATGCAGGATGGCGTCGATGTGCGCGGCTATTTTGTCTGGTCCTTGATTGACAACTTCGAATGGGGGCATGGTAACACCAAACCCTTCGGGTTAATCCAAACCGATTATGATACGCTCAAACGAACAATGAAAGACAGCGGCGAGTGGTATCAACAAGTCATTGCCTCAAACTCAGTCGACCAACAGCAGTACAAATCCGTTTGAATTTCCATCACACCCCGGAGTACGAATGTCTCTCCCAACCAAAATTGTTGTGATCGGTGCTGGCAGCGCCAGTTTCGGCGAAAATACTCTTTCAGCCCTGATGCGCTCACCTAAATTGAAGGGCAGCAGCCTGGCGCTGGTTGATCAGAACAGCCACAATCTTGATATCGTTTATCGCCTGGCACAGCGACTTAACCGCGAATGGAAGAGTGGGATCAAGCTCAGCGCACACCTTCATCACAGAGATGCGCTGGAAGGGGCCAGCTTCGTAGTCAGCGCGATTGAAGTTGGGCCGCGAGAGGAGCTGTGGAAAAAGGATTTCGAAATACCGCTGAAATATGGAGTCCGGCAGCCTTACGCTGAGAATGGCGGGCCAGGGGGCTTTGCACACGCTGCCAGAAATGTAATGCCAGTTCTGGAAATTGCCCGGGATATGGAAGAAATCTGCCCTCAAGCCTGGTTTATAAATTTTACGAACCCGATGGTAAGGATTTGCGATCTGGTTAACCGTCACACAACTATCAAGGTGGTCGGGCTCTGTCATCAAATTTATGTTGGGTATGTTTTCGTCGGGATGATACTTGCAAACGAACTCGGCATCCAGGTTCCAGAAGGTATCACAGGCATGCATGCCTATTCAGGCGAACATGTCGCCAAGGCTCGGGTATTGGAACAAGTATTGCCACTGGTGGAAATCGAGGCGGCAGGAACGAACCATTTCACCTGGATCCTTTCCATGCACCGGCGCGATACCGGTGAAGATCTGTACCCCATCTTCAGACAGCGTTGGAATGAATTCAACCCAGCCTTTGAGCCCCTAACCAGACGAGTTTTCAATGCGTTTGGCCTTTTCCCGGTACCCGGCGACACCCATTTATGCGAATACCTGCCCTGGGTCAGCGATCCAAAGACCAAACCCTGGGAAAAGTATAACTTGCGATTGTATGATTGGGAATTGGCCGCCAATCTGCGGAATTTGGGGCTATCACGTCTCGAGAACATGGCAGATAACGCTTTGCCCGTTGATGAATTATTGGACACCGATAGTGAAGGCGCTTTGGAAATAATCGAAAATATCGCTGGAGCTGGCAATCATTACCACCTGGCAGCCAACCTGCCCAACCGCGGCCAAATTCCCAATCTACCGCTCAACTCCATTGTGGAAACCCCGGTGGTTGTCAACGGCAGCGGTATTCATCCAGTACATATAGGCCAACCCGCAGGGCACATGTTACCAGAACCTATCGCTGAACTATGCCGGCGGGAATTGACCGCGGCTCAAATAGGAATCGATGCCGCAGTGGAAGGCGATCGACAAAAGGCGCTTCAGTGCCTGCTTTTGGATCCGGTTATCACCGATATGGAAACAGCACGATCTGTGCTTGATGATTACTTGCTGTCGTACAAGGATCATCTCCCACAGTTCTGGAAATAACCCAAAACCGGCCATCATAGCGATGATTCCCCAACAAATATTTTTTCTGGGTGTGGATGCGGGCGGAACCAAAACGCACGCATTAATTTCCAATGCCAACGGTCAGGCGCTCGGATTGGGGATCGCAAACGCGGGCAACTGGGAAATGGTTGGACTTGACGGCCTGCTGATAACCTTACAAAAAGCGGTCAAACACGCGCTGGCTGATGCCCGGCTGGAGATCAGCCAGATCAATGCCGCTGGTTTGGGGCTGGCTGGCTTTGATTGGCCCAGCCAGCACGACGCACTGCTAAAAGCGATTCAACCACTTGGGCTGACCTGTCCACTCGAAATTGTCAACGACGCCACACTCGGTATTCTGGCGGGAACAAATCAGGGTTGGGGGATTTCTGTTGTTGCAGGAACAGGCTGCAATTGCCGCGGTTTAAGCAAAGACGGGAAAAAAGAGGGCCGCATGGTAGGCGGCTGGTCAGAATGGTCACATGAATACGCCGGTGGGTTTGATATTGTCAATCGCGCCTTGCGCGCAGTCATTTTTGAATGGAACAAACGCGGGCCATCCACCGCGCTCAGCCCGGCTTTCCTGAACAAGACTGGCGCTAAAAACCTGGATGACCTGGTTGAAGGACTATACATCAAAAAATATGCGCTCGAACCAGATGATGTCATGCTTGTTTTCCAAACTGCAGCTTGTGGAGACGCTGAGGCGCTCAATATTCTTCATTGGGCTGGCGACCAATTGGGACAGATGGCCTGCGGGGTCATCCGCCAGTTAGATTTTGAAATGGAACCTGTTCCGGTAGTATTAATCGGTAGTCTATTTAAGGGACACCCTCTCATGACAGAAAGCTTCCAGCAAACAGTCCTGGAAACTGCTCCGCGGGCAGAGTTCCTGAGACTTCAATCCCCGCCGGTAGTCGGCAGTGTCTTGCTGGGCATGGAACAATTGATGGGCAAAGATGCCTACCAATGCCGCGAAAAGTTGTTATCGACTGCCCAAAATCTACTCCCTGGTAATTTTTCTTAATCCCCTTCTTGCAAGAAAGTAAGTCTGCGAAAGAATCGATCATGAAACAACTTTCCACCAATCAAATTAACATAATAGATTCATATTGGTCTCCCAGACTGGTAATAAACGCCACTCGCGCTATTTTCCATCAATGGGAGCAGCTTGAAAAAAGCGGCTGTATTGATAACTTCAGGATTGTAATTGGTGAGAAGGAAGGTTTCCGGGAAGGCTGGGTTTTTGCCGATTCGGATGCCTACAAATGGTTGGAAGCCGCCGCCAGGATATCCACCGATCATCCGGATCCCAAACTAAAAAACCTGATGGATGAGTTGATCAGGCTCCTGGCTCGCACGCAGATGGAGGATGGATATATTTACACATTCAATCAGTTCCATTTCCCGGGCCAGCGCTGGGTTAACATGCAAATTGAACATGAACTGTACTGCCACGGACACTTGATCGAAGCGGGCATATCGCATTATGAATCCACGGGCGAACACGGAGCGCTTGAAATTGCCATAAAAGCGGCCGATCTGCTGGTTCGCAGCTTCCTTCACGGCCCGGCAGAACAAACCGATGGGCACGAAGAAGTGGAACTTGCTTTGTTACGCCTGCATACTCTGACTGGCAACCTGCAATACCTGGAACTGGCCCGGCATTTCATTGAGGTGCGCGGCCGCATCAGATTTTACGCATTGCAATACCAGAATGAAAACGCCAGCTACGCGGCTCGCAAGGTGTCTGTCAGCAAAAAACGCGCAGAATACGCGGCCAGCCACCCGGAATATGCTGTATCCAAAATACCACCGGACAATGAATCCAAAGAGCCACCCTTTTCAAAACTGCGGCGCAAGTTGGATGGCTGGAGCGGCCGCTATACCCAGCAACATGTCCCAATCAGAAAGCAAACCGTTCCGGTTGGGCATGCCGTGCGGTATGGATACTTTCAGACCGCCATCAGCATGTTGTACCGCCTGCAGGGAGATGCCAGCCTGCTTCCAGCTCTGCAGCAATCCTGGAACCACCTGGTAACAAGACGCATGTCTGTCACTGGAGGTGTGGGTGCACTGCCTGGGAATGAAGGTTTTGGCGCCGATTACGAACTCAACCCTGAATATGCTTACAACGAAACATGCGCAGCGTTGGCCAGTCTCTTCTGGAATTGGGAAATGGCCCTCGCCACTGGAGAAGCCAGGTATTCCGATTTGTTTGAATGGCAACTTTATAACGCTGCCGCAGTTGGCATGGGGTTGGAGGGCGAAAGCTACCTCTACAACAACCCATTGTGTGTGCATGGCGGAATCACCAGGCGAGCCTGGTATTCTGTACCGTGCTGCCCATCCAACATCTCCCGCACCTGGGCCGGGTTGGGAAAATTTATTTATTCTTATGCTGAACAAAACTTAGGGAAAGTACCCATAAGTTCGGTATGGATTCACCAGTACATCGGGAGCCAAACTAGCCCGACGGATGGTTTTCCGGCCAGGATCAGCCTTGAATCAGAATTTCCTTACAACGGAACAGTTACTATCCGCATAACACCGGTTGATGCCAGTAAGTTGACGTTGTATCTGCGCCTGCCATCCTGGAGCCAGCCAGATGAAAGGTATGGACAAAAATCGGCGGGTTGCTCGATCAGGGTTAACGGCGAAGAACCTCGAATTCAAGCAACCCGCAGGGCACATGACATAATAACGCCATCCAATCTGGAGAGAACCGCCCAGGGATACGATCCTCGGCTTGGTTCATTCATCCAATTAACAAGAAGTTGGCAACCCGGAGATGTCATTACCCTTATTTTTGACATGCCAATCACTTTACGCAGGGCGCACCCAAAAGTTAAAAACCATGCCGGGAAAGTTGCGCTTACCCGCGGCCCGCTGGTTTACTGCCTCGAGTCAATTGACAACCCTGGGGTGGATATCTTTACAACCACTCTCATGCCAGGCACTCTGGTAGCACAGCAACAGGAAAGCGGCCTTGGCAGAATCACGGTGCTGAAGGCCATATCCAACAGCGGGCAACCCCTGATTTTCATCCCCTATCATTTATGGGGCAACCGCGGAGCCTCCCAAATGGTTGTTTGGGTAAATGAATGAAATATTTTTTGTGGGTAACAAAAATGGTAAGCAAACCCGCCAGACATATCAAGTTTATCCCCCACCCATCAAAACCGATTGGGATTCCTGCGTAATCTAAACTTTTTGCGGTTCTTCCACAAATGACCGTTCAGACCTTGAGATTATTATCGTTGTACCGGAGAAAAAATTGCATAAACTACTGTTGCTCACAAAAAACAGGGATCGCGAGGCATATCTTGCATACCTGAAATCTGCTGCGCTTCCAGATTTGGAAATAACCACATCCTTCGATTCTAATATAGATCTGGTTTTTGGCGAACCAACGCTTATCCGCGAGATGCTTCCACAGCTCTCCAAATTGGTCTGGGTTCAGTCTAGCTGGGCAGGGGTCGAACCCTTGTTGGAACCAGGGTTGCGGCGGGATTATATGCTCACCAACGCAAGAGGTGTTTTTGGTGGATTGATGTCAGAATTTGTTTTTGGATATCTGTTGCTTTACGAGCGAAAAATCCTTCAAAGGCTGGCCGCCCAAAAAGAATCCAGGTGGGACCCCAGCCTGACAGGCACTCTGCGCGGGAAAAAAATCGGGGTACTGGGCGTGGGATCGATCGGGTCGCATCTCGCGGAAACTGCCACACATTTTGGCATGGTAGTGCGCGGTTATACTCGCGCGAGTGAAACCTGCCCGTTTATCGATAGTTATTACCACGAACCTGATTTGTCGGACTTTGCATCTGGATTGGATGTGCTTGTCAATACGCTACCAAACACCCCACGAACAAAAAAAATTATTAATTCAGAGCTGCTGGCGGCCATGAGACAGGGGGGAATTTTCATAAATGTTGGGCGCGGTAGCGCAATCAACGAAGGTGATCTGATCGCAGCACTCACCCATGGACATCTGGCCTGCGCGGTGTTGGATGTTTTCGAACAGGAACCTCTGCCACCCGAGCATCCGTTCTGGAAAACTGACAACCTATTTATCACCAGTCACACTTCTGCACCGAGTTTTCCGGAAGATATTGCCAGGCTGTTTCTAGAAAATTATTTAAATTGGATAAACGGGAGGAAATTGAATTTCCAGGTGAATTTTGAGTCGGGGTATTGATCTAAAACCAGACATTGCACAAATACGTACCAGATTGAAGTATTTTGGGGTTGTATCTACTGCTATATTTTTTCGTCTGAATTTCAATCCCACAAAACAGGCAGGAACAAGTATGAGCGAGCAAAAGTTTAAATTATACGGCTACCGTTGGGTGGTACTGGCTGTCTTTATGTTCATCAACCTGACCATTCAAGTTCTATGGATCGGATACGCCCCCATCACCACGGAGGCCGCCAAATTCTACGGCGTCAGTGAAGCCCAAATCGTTTTGCTCGCCATGTCATTCATGGTCGCTTTCATTCCATTATCCATTCCGGTTTCATGGGTGATAGACCGGTACGGATTCAGACCAGCGGTCAGCATCGGTGCAGTTCTAATGGGTATTTTTGGCCTGGCGCGCGGCCTGGCCGGAAATAATTACAGCATTGTTCTATGGAGCACGCTTGGCATCGCAGCCGCCCAACCTTTTTTGCTCAACGCTTGGACCAAAGTGCCCGCGAACTGGTTTGGGTTGGATGAGCGCGCCACAGCCGTTGGACTGGTAACACTTTCCAGTCTGATTGGTACCGGTCTTGGCATGGCGCTGACACCCATCCTGACTGGCAGCATGGATATCCCAACCGTCCAACTGGTATACGGCGGTCTGGCAGCTCTTTCATCGGTACTTTTTATCATCTTTGCGCGCGAAAATCCGCCCACGCCTCCCTGCCCGCCCGGTCAGGAAGTTCGTTCACTGATGTTTGACGGCCTGAAAAACGCCCTGAGGGTCAGATCATTCTGGTTTTTCCTGGTCATCTTTTTCATCGCAATGGCAATTTTCAATGGGGTGACATCCTGGGTGGATGTCATTATCCGTCCCAGGGGATTCACCGCGGTAGATGTCGGAACTGCTGGCGCCTTAATGCTGACGGGCGGCATCATCGGCGCAATTGTCATCCCGCCATTTTCGGATAAACAGCGCAAACGCAAAATCTACTTAACAGCGGGTTTCCTTTTGGCAGTTCCTTTCCTTCTGGGTCTCACTTTCGCAAACAGCGCATGGATGCTATTTGTCTCATCTTTCATGCTGGGAGTTTGTCTGGTAGGCGTCAGCCCAATCGGGTTCCAATACGCGGCTGAAATCACCCAGCCGACACCCGAGGGAACATCCAACGGGTTG
>CAIWAX010000074.1 GCA_903910795.1 uncultured Anaerolineae bacterium | reverse complement strand
CTGACCGGCACGGAAAGAGCCGGTTCTTCGGCGACAGGTTGCGGTGGGGCGGGTGTTTCTTCGGCGGGCTGGCCGGTGATCCAGGCAGGAATGGCCTGACCCCGGTCTTCCGGTTTGGTGATCAATTCTTCGGGTTTGGCGCCTTGATTCTGGGCCAGGGATTCGAGCCAGGCCATAGCGTCATCCTGTTCGGCGGCGCTGGTGCCCGGGCCGCTGACCGGCGCGGAAAGGGTGGGTGTTTCTTGGGCGACGGGTTCTTTTATTGATGAGAAATTCGCGGGCGGGGTTGCTTTTGTGTTTTCTGGCAGTACGCCAACGGCAGGTTTGCCTATCTCAACAGGTGGCGAAGATGAAACTACAGGATTTTCTTTTTTCTCTTCGCGTGCCAGTTCTTTTAACCAATAGGGCATCGTATCGGATAGATTCGGTGCGGCTGGGCCAGAGCTATTTGGCTCACTGGCCAGGCTTTTCAACCAATCGGGAAGTTCCGCAGAATCTTGCTGCGCAGCAGGTTGCCCCGAAGGCGTTCCAGGCAAATCGTTCAACCAATCGACATTTTCAGTAGCTGCGGGTACGTTGCTGCCAGTGGCAGGTTCAAGCTCATGCAGCCAGTCCAAACCGGTTTCATTCGGCGGGGTATTCGAAGCCGAGATTTTGTTCGCAGGGACTTCCTCACTTTGACTTTGGGTCGCTTCCACCGGCGCGCCCAGGCTGGCCAGCCAGTCAAAGTCAGCGGTTTCTTCCAGTTTGCCCGTTTGCCCGCTGGAGGGTGGCTGCCCTGCGGCATTGTCAATATTGGCCGCAGGCGCCATGGCTTTCAGCCAATCCGGAATTTCAGCGGCGGCAATCTGATCTGTTGGCAAGGCTTTTTCTTCGGGAGGTTCCGGTTGGGGGCTTTCGGGCACGGTTTCACCACGGGAAGGACCCCAGCCTGACTGCTGCATCCAGGTTGGAATTTCGTTTTTGGATGGTGTGCTTACACTTGGAGCAGGTTTACTGGCAGTTGTCTGAGTTGCCTGACCAGGTTCCCAATCCAGGTGATCAACCAGCACGGCATTATCCGGCACCGTCAGGGTCTCAAATATGGAACCGGTGGCCGCCGCTGCATATGGATCCAGCGAGTTGATGCGGCGTTTATACTGTTCTACGCCTTGAGCCACGTTGGTACCGGTCAGGATTTCCACCATGATGCGGTTGGCATCCAGGCTGTAAGGGTAAATTTTGAGCAATTCGCTGCAGGCGTCAACCGCGTTGTTTTTCATCCCGGCGCCGAAATATGCACGCGCCAGTAGTGTTTTCATATCATTGCGAGCATTGTCTTCAGATAAAACGGCTTTAATTTCGCCAATGGCTTGCTGAAATTCCCCGGCATTGATGTAAATATGAGCCAGCGCCCCGCGCGTCAGATGAATACGAGCAGGTTCAACGCCATCACGACGACCGTACAGGCGGCGTAATTCGCTCTGGATGCCGCTGTTTTTGGAGTTAATCTCAAAAGCGCGCTCCATGTGCCAGATTGCCCCGCCCAGATCCCGGCGTTCATCATTGATGATGCTCATCCCCAGTTGGGCAACGAAGTCATCCGGTGCGGCTAATAAAACCCGCATGAAGATATCAGCGGCCTCGTTGTAGCGATGGGCTTCCAGGTAGGCCTTTCCCATTAACCGGTAGGTTTCAAGGTATTTTGGGAAAGTCTTGAGGATGTGCAAACAGTGAGCTATCGCTTCTTCTGTATGACCCTGGTCAATGAGGGCCTCAATTTCTCTGTTATAGGCGCGCAGGGTAACTTTCATCATTTCAGGACTCCAGTTTCAAGTAGCACCAAGTTCTCAATAATAAAGAACCGACATTTTATTGGTAGAACAAGGGCAGGGGCTCGACGGGGTTCTCGCTGAAGGAATGGGCTGCCAGGATTGTTTCCCGGGCCTGCCTTAGTTTTTGCGGGTCGTTGGCATGAACCACAAAGAGCGGCTCACCAATTTGAATCTTTTCACCCACTTTATGCAAGACTTCAATACCCACAGCATGATCAATTGGATCGCTTTTTTTGATACGTCCACCGCCCAGGTCTACCGATGCTTCGCCGATCAGGCGGGCATGTACCTGAGACAGATAACCAGTATGCGGCGAATTAGTTATCTCAACATAGCGGGCCTGCGCCATTTTTTCAGGCTGTTCGATATAAGACGCATCCCCGCCCTGTGCTTTTACCAGCTCAATGAATTTATTGAAAGCTGAGCCGTCCTCTATTACTTTATGCACCATTTCTCGTGCTGAAGGCAGGTCCGGCGTCCGGCCGCCCAATACCAGCATGTCCGCGCAGGCCGCTATGCAGTGAATACGGAAATCCGTTGGGCCTCCGCCGTGCAGCACATCCAATGCTTCTTTCACTTCCAGAACATTTCCGACAGCAAAACCCAAAGGCTGGCTCATATCTGAAAGCATGATATGCACTTTTCGGCCGGCTAATTGGCCGATCGCCACCATCGTATCTGCCAGTTCGCGTGCCTCAGCCAGGGTTTGCATAAAAGCGCCCAGGCCTGTCTTAACGTCCAATAGGATGGCATTGGCCCCGCCCGCGATTTTTTTGCTCATAATCGAGGAAGCTATCAAGGGAATGGATTGAACCGTGCCAGTCACATCTCTCAGAGAGTAGAGTTTGCCGTCCGCCGGGGCCAGATCGAGCGATTGCCCGGTCAAAACGATACCGATCTCTTTCAACTGCTTCCTGAATTCTTCGGTGCTCAAATTTACCCGGTAACCCGGGATGGATTCCAGTTTGTCCAGGGTGCCGCCGCTGAAGCCCAGTCCGCGCCCCGACATTTTGCCGCACGGCAATCCGCACGCCGCGACCGTGGGCAGAATAGCCAGGGTGGTTTTATCACCCACCCCGCCAGTGGAATGTTTATCAACCACAATATCGACAATATCCGACAGGTCCAGAATCTGGCCGGAACGTGCCATCGACAGAGTCAAGTCTGTGGTTTCGCGGGCTGTCATGCCGTTCAATAACACGGCCATTGCCCAGGCGGAAGCCTGGTAATCGGTAATTTCACCACGCGTGTAGCCCTGTATGAAAAAATCGATTTCTTCCGCGCTCAGTTCCTGTTTGTCGCGCTTTTTAATGATGATATCGATACTACGCATGAGGCTCCTGATAAACCTTATTCTATTGTATCTTAATTTTCCCTGGCCTGTCTGATTTTCTTTTTGCTATACGCCCCACCATTGGTACCGCAGTTTTGAGGGGTCGGGAAAGTATCGATGGGTACTTTCCCAACACCTTCGGCTGGGTTCTGCGTACCGCAGGCGCTTGCTTTTAGCTTCGTGTCAGGCTCCAACCTTGCGGGGTATCCTGGATCGTCCACCCCATAGCAGTGATCTGGCGGCGAAAATCGTCAGATGCAGCCCAATCTTTGCGTGTACGCGCAGCCTGGCGGGCTTCGGCCATGACCAATACTTCAGATGGCGGGGTTTCGCTGTTGCTGGTTTCATTTTCAGGCGCATTCGCAGCCAGTTCCCAGGCCGCTTCGGCAATTCCTGTGGAAGGATTGGAGGGTTCCAGCACAGTTCCGATTTCAGCAAGCGGAAAGGTTGTGCCGGATGGGTAGATTTTGGGGTCGCAGGCTCGAACCAGCGAAACTGAGCTAACCCCCACCACCTGGCAGGTGGATTTGGCAAAATCCATGATGATCCCGGTATGTTCATCCAGACCCAGTATGGTTTGATCGGCGGGCAGGGAGCCGCACCACTCGGTAAACCGCTCCATTCCTATAAAACAGCGGCTGGTATCCACATCCGCTCCACCATCGGTGTTATTCCAGTGCGGCACCATGGAAAGCCGGGGGCCCAGACCGGCGAAAATGTCGAGTCCGGGCGTGTTGTAGACATCCAACCCGACTTTGTAGATTTCGTAAACGGGCAGCGCAAACGCCCCAACGGCGATGGTTGCGGCGCTGGCAAAAACCAACGTGGCGCCCAGGCGGTGGCGGGCGCGGATCAGCTCCCAGGCAAGGCTGCCTTGCAGTTGGCGGATGGCGTAAGTTGGGCTTCCGGGGCCCATAAAGATCATGTTGGCGCGCAAAAGCGGCGCGCAGATTTCGGGATCATCCGGGCTGAAGGCCCCGCCTTTTTTCCGAGCAGCGATGACTTCCACATCAGGTTTGTAATTTGCCAGGCGGATTTTTAGAAAATCCGCGATTTTTCCGGCTACCTGCCCCGAATTCAGCTCAAAACCGGCCGGCGTTTCTAAAATTGCGATTCGCACAGGGCCAGCGATTTGGCGCGCCAATTGTTCAAAAATTCGTCCCCCGGCCAGCGAAGTTTCGCCTGACCCGAGAAATGCCATATTTCCCAATTTCATTTTTCACCTATAAAAATTCTCAAGTTTATCGTAAATGTCTTTTGGTCTTTATTTTATCGCGTTCATTTGATCAAGAATATCAAGAACCAGGCTGTTTTCAGGGATATCACTCATGGAGGCGCTGTAATGCTGGTAATGGATATTGCCTTTTTTGTCGATCAGCAGCAGGGCAGGAACCCGGCCAAGTTTAAAAAGATTCCACTCTTGTCCATAAAGATCAGCCACCTTATGCCTGGGGTCAGGCAAGCCTGTGAAGGGTAACTTTTCAGTTTCCCAATAGCGCTGGAAGGCCCGTGGCCCATCCGGGCCAATGGCGATAATAACCGCGTCACGCGCGGTGAAGGCCGCCAGATCGTCGCGCAGGTGCGCGAGATGAGCGCGGCAGTAGGGTCACATAAACCCGCGCAGGAAAACCAGTACCACATTCTGTTTGCCAAAAAAATCGGACAGGTGAATTTTATTCCCGTTGATATCATCCAGTTCAAAATCTGGCGCAGTTTTTAATTTTTCTATCATAAGCATCCAATCCTTTATCCAATCCTTTATTTTCCAAGTTTTAGTATAAATTGTGCGGTGGCGTCGGCGGTCTGCTGCCATTGCGCCTCAGGAGAAATTGTGGCGGGGTTGTCGCCGGGCTGCGGGCCATAATCGCCAAATTGACCGTGGTTGCCGCCATCAATCACCACAAAAGTGGTACTGGCAGGCTCATAAGATTTGTATTGTTCGATTTTTGCCCCGTGATCAAGTCCGCCGTCATTGGTGCCGTAAATGGACAGCACCTTGATATTCGAATTTCTCAGTTTATCATCCGCGGGATAGGAAGCCCAAAAAATAAGGCCCTGTATTTCGGGTTGGTTTTCTGCAAACAGCGCTGATGCAACTCCACCCAGGGAGTGACCACCGGCTACCCATGTTTTAATCCCCGGAAAATCTTTCAAGACCTGCGCGCCGGCTTCGATGTCGAAAAAGGCCAGGTTGAGTCTGACAGGCACCAGCACGATGAAGACGCCTTGCGCCGCAATTTTGTGCAGAATCGGCGCATAGGCGCGGTAATCCACATGCCCGCCGGGGTAAAAGATAAACCCGGCACTGGGCGGCTGCGTCACGCCAGCCGGTTCAAAGGTTATATATTTCCCGGTATCCGTGATGGTGACTTGGGCATCCGATTTGAGGGCGGCCTGGGCGGCCTGGCCTGGCTGACTGGGGGTGTTCGCCCAAATTAAAAAACCTGCGCTGCCAAGCAGCACGATTCCAAGCAAGACGATTCCAATCCATTTCAATATTTTTTTCATTGTTGAGTTAAATTGTCCTCAGCTCTTTCGCCAGATTCCAGACCTCATCAAACATTTTTTCAGTTAAGCGGCCAGTCAGGGTGTTTTGCTGGCTGGGGTGATAAGAACAGACCAGCCAGGGCCCATTTTCGATGCGGAAGCTGGCGGTATGCCCAAACTTCCAGGCCGACTTTCGGACGGAGTATATTCTCAAGACACTCTCAAAGGCTATCCGACCGAGCGCGACAATCACACTGGGTTGGATCAACGCCAGCTCCGCTTCCAGGTATGGCTGGCAGTTGGACATTTCCGCGGGGTTGGGCTTGTTGTCGGGCGGCGCGCAGCGGCAAACTGGCGCGGTATACACATCCGTCAGGATCAGTCCATCATCCCGGCTCACGGCTTCTGGCTGGTTTGCCAGCCCGGCCCGGTACAGCGCCGGGTAAAAGAACCCACCGGAAGCGTCGCCGGTAAACTGGCGTCCGGTGCGGTTGGAACCGTGCGCGCCGGGTGCCAATCCGACCACAAAAATGCGCGCGTGTGGGTCGCCAAAACCTGGCACCGGCAGTCCCCAGTAAGTTTGGTCTTGATAGGCGCGGCGCTTTTCACGCGCCACCTGTTCGCGCCAGGCTACCAGGCGCGGACATTTTCGGCAGGCGATCACCTGTTGGTTAAGCGTTTCTATATCCATCAGTTGATTTTACCCCATCCATTCTGGTTGAATTTGCCTTGTTCATCAAGGCTGAACTCGAAACCTGACAGCTCGATTCAGCTTAACCGTCAACGCTTACAAAATAGCTCTTTTATT
>CAIWAX010000073.1 GCA_903910795.1 uncultured Anaerolineae bacterium | reverse complement strand
AGCCGGGGCCATCGTGGCAGCGGGGGCGGTGGTGGGGGCCGGGGCCATTGTGGCGGTGGCGGCCGGGCCGCAGGCGGCCAGGACAGCGGCGCCAATTACGAGCAGGGATACGATTTGGAACAGGTACTTGTTGGTGCGCATAGCGTTTTCTTTCTCCTTGTTATTATTAAATCGCGATTGAATGGAACTCCCCCATCTTATCCTTACACTATTAACGGAGTGTTTTTGATCAATTAACCCGTTGTAAAGACTGGGTTAAGCTTTGTCCAATCGCCCCAGGTGTTGGATTTTTCAAGGCTGTCATTGCGCGCCGCCGCTCCTGTTCTTTCCCGAAGGACACCGGGACAGGTGCGGCGGCGCGGCAATCTCCAATTCGGCGAGAAGGTTTATAAGTGAATAGTCTGCTTGTAAAAGTGATTCTGCCCGGGCGAAAATGTACCCAAATGCGGGCACGATGTACCCAAATGCGGGCACGATGTACCGTAGTAGCGACTCACGGGCCCTGCGGGTCAGTCGTTTAAACAAACCTCCGCATCTGGCAAGGATGCGGAGTAACTAAGGAGGAGGCAAAGAAATGCACCATGTCGTGGTTAACATTTTCTTTTACAAATTCATTTTACCCCAGGTACTTTATGGGTGTTTTAACGATGTGTAAATAACATGTAAACAAATCAGGTCTGGAAGCCCGAACCGGTTCTTTTCGGAGGAGAAAACCTGCGCGGGACGGCAGCAGGCTGCCCCGTAGCCTGCCCCGTAGCCTACCAATCTAATATGGAGTAAAATGGGCACAATCATTGGCAGCCGTTTTTAGCGCCATTTTTTTCCCATGTCCGCCGCTGCAAAAAAGGAAAATCAGACCATGCCCTATGGAAGCACCGCCAGAGTTTTGCGTGTCAACCTGACCACAGGCGCGATTACCACTGAAGAATTGTCTGAAGAATTTTATCGCCTATACCCGGGCGGGAAAGCCCTGGCGGGTTATTACATGTTGAATGAAACCCCGGCCCACACCCATCCTTTTGCGCCAGAGAACGTGCTGGTGGTGGCCAACGGCCTGCTGACCGGCTCGCCGGTCTCCACGGCCACACGCTACATCGTTTCGGCGCGCTCGCCGCTCACCAATGGCTACGGTGAATCGGAAGCGGGCGGTTTCTGGGGGCCGGAACTCAAGATGGCCGGGCTGGAAGCCATCGTTATCACTGGCGCCGCTCCCGAGCCGGTCTACCTTTGGATTCAAGATGGCGTGGCCGAGCTGCGCTCCGCGGCACACCTGTGGGGGCGCGACCCGCTCTACGTCCAGACGACCATTCGCCAGGAACTGGCTGACGACAAGATCCGCGTCATGCAGATCGGTCTGGCGGGTGAGAAGCGCGTGCTGTATGCCAACATCACCAACGATTTGCGGCACTTTAACGGCCGCAACGGCCTGGGCGCGGTCATGGGTTCCAAGAATCTGCGCGCCATCGCCGTGCGCGGGCACCAGCGCTACCTGTCAATGGCAAAGGATGCCGCCGCCCTGCAGGCGCTTGGCAAAAAGCTGTCCGGCGAAGTACCCAAGCACCCCAATAGCTGGGATTTGCAGGTGCGCGGCACGCCCGGCTTGGTGGAAGGGCTGAATGCGGGCGGCATCCTGCCGACCCGCAATTTCCGCCAGGGCGCTTTTGAGCAGATGGATGCGATTAAATGGGAAACCTATGAGAAGGAGATCCTGACTGCGCGCCGGAGCTGTTATGCCTGCGCGGTGCGCTGCAAACGTGAGGTGGCCGTGGATGGCAGAACCTCCGAGTACGGCGGGCCGGAATATGAAACCATCGGCGCCTTTGGCTCGAATATCGGCATTGGGGACATCCATTTGATCGCGCGCGCCAACGAGTTGTGCAATATCTACGGCCTGGATACCATTACCACCGGCATGACCATCGCTTTTGCCATGGAATGTTTTGAGCACGAGCTGATCGGGTTGGATGATACGGACGGGTTGGAATTGCGCTTTGGCAACGCCGAAGTCGTGCTGCCGTTGATCGAAAAGATCGCCCACCGCCAGGGTTTTGGCGAGCTGCTGGCCCAGGGCAGCAAACGCGCCGCCGAGAAGATCGGCCGGGATGCCATGTCCTTTACGATCCAGTGCAAGGGGCAGGAATTTGCCATGCACGAGCCGCGCGGCAAATGGAATGTGGGCATGGGTTATGCCATTTCCGAGATTGGCGCCGATCACCTGGTGGTGGTGCATGACTCGATGCTCTCCAACCCCGATTCGCTGCCTTTCAAGGCCGCCCAGGTGCTGGGCGTGCAGCAGGCTCTGCCACCGCGCTCCTGGGGGCAGGCCAAGATGGAACAGTTTTATATCACCGAGCGCTGGAACAGCTTTGAGAAAGTGGTCGGGTTGTGTTTCTTTGGCCCGGCGCCGCGATCCTTTATCCAACCGGCGGATGTGCTGGCCGCGGTTAACGCCGCCACAGGCTGGGAGATGACCATCGCAGAAGTTCTGGCGGTGGGCGAGCGCGCCACCAACATGGCGCGCGCCTTCAACAATCGCGAGGGCTTTGGCCGCCAGGAAGATTCCCTGCCCGAGCGCATGTATGCGCCGCTTGAAAACGGCCCACTGCTTGGGCAATCCCTGCCGCGCGCGGAGTTCGAGGAATCCCTGACCCTGCTCTATGAGTTAAAGGGCTGGGATACGCAGACTTCCCGGCCAACCCGCGCCCGCCTGGAGGCGCTTTCATTGGGCTGGGTGGCTGGCCTGCTGGAAAAATGAAATTGCATCTCGGCGGCCAGTTCTCGTTTTACCTGCCGGGACACCCGGCCTGGGTGGATGTGGATTTGCCGGAGCCAGTCTTATTGAGCGAGGTGTTGCTGCGCCTGGGTATCCCCCCGGCGGAAGTGCACCTGGCAGCCGTCAACGGCGAGCTGGTCGAGCTCGATACAGCGGTGGTCGGGCCCGGGGACGTGGCACGCATCTTCCCGCCGATCGGGGGAGGGGCAGGCTAAAAACTGGCGTTGTGGCTGTGCCTCTTTTTTTTTGAAGCAGTTCAAACAAGATTAAGAAAACTCAAATTTGAGTAGGGGAACCAAATTTGAGTCGAAATATAGGGTATCCTCATGGGAGTAAAATCATAACACTTTTGGAAGTTTCGAGAAATAGTTTGTATTCAGGACACCTTTGTTATATGATTCATTCAACTTGCGACGCGAACAAGTTAATTCCTAATATTATAGAATTTACAGGATACATTTCAATATGACATTTGAAGAATGGAAAGAAAAATATAAACCTATCGAGAGTCCATATGGTGAGGGTATATTCTTTGAAATATCTGGAAATGAATTTGAATTTGTTAGAAAATGTATTCATCAGATAACGGTTGAACACTACGGGTTACATAAGCCAGATACGCTTGGCATATTCATCGGGAGACAAACCCGGAATGGGTAATCCCTGATGCGTACGGTCGTT
>CAIWAX010000072.1 GCA_903910795.1 uncultured Anaerolineae bacterium | reverse complement strand
GGGTGGGTGCTTTTGGGCAGAAACCCATCCTCGCGAAGAACGCGCGAGGTGAAAGAACCCCCGGCCCCCGCTAAGAACATGCGGGGTGAAAGAACCCTTCCCAAAATCGGGAAGGGGGAGACGGTACTTTTCGTGGTGTTTTCGCGCAGCGACCAAATTCCCCGGTAAGATCACACGATTTGCTTGGCAAATCGCACCGGAACGCAAGTGCAGGTGTCTGGGGTGAAACAAGGGCCGCTTCACGAAAACACCATTTGCGGGGAACCCACAGGGCGCTTTGCGAACCAGTGATTATCGTTTCACTTGGTCATGAAAACGGGATGATTATGCCCAAACCAAGACATGGGTGAGCAGTTACAAATTTTTTATGTTTTAAGTGCCCGTATATACTCTTCGCCTTTTGCGATTAGCTCGGCGTAATCATCAGGCGAGGGCAGGCTCTGGATGAGCGCCTGCGTTTTTTCGCGCAGCACCTGGCGCGCATCCGGCTGACCCTGTGCCTGCCACTTCTCCATCGTCCAGCGTGGGTAGATCGGGCTGTTGTAATAACCGGTTTTGTAGTTCTTGAGTGTGGACGGCGTGGAAAGAAAGCTGCCGCCCGGCCCAACCTTGGCGATCTCGGCCAGCACGACCTGCGCATCATCCAGTTGGAAACCGTCCGCCACCCGCAAAGCCTGTTCGATGATCTCGTGGGCGTGTACGATCGTGCAGGGTGAAATCGTCTTGGAGGTCAGGCTGTCACCGATAAAGGGTGCCAGCCCGCCTTTGGTCATGGCGAAGGTCAGCGTATTCATCCAGTAGGAATCGGAAGCGATCAGATCCATGCCCCAGCCCGTCCCAGAAAAGGACGCCCCCGTGTGCGGCAGGTTGTAATGGGCCATCATTTCAGCGCAGGCGATATTCAGCAGCACGCTTTGAGGATCGTAAAAATTCGACATACTCTTCATATCGAAATAGGCTGGCAGCATACCCAGCGTGATCATACTGCCGGGCTTCATGACCTGGCTGATGGTCAAACCGGCCAGCAGTTCGGCCAGCAGCAGCGCCAGCGAACCGGCTGGCGTGAAAGGCGTGGTGGCGCCGATCATGCTGTAATTCGAAAAGATAAAGGGCAGGCCGCGGTCGATGGAAGCCTGCATCTTGAGCAGGGTGCCAGAATCCATCACCAGGGGCGAGACCGGGTTGAAGTACGGCAGGATAAACGGCTTGGCGCCCAGCTCACCGTGCAGATTTTCAAACATCCCGAGCAGCGGGATAAAATTATCCTCGTCGGAGGTCAACAGTACCAGCGGGCGGGATGTGTTGGCAAACATTTCCAGATTGCCATAAAAATCGCCCAGCGCCTCAGGCACATCGCGCACGATTCCCAGGGTCGATATAACATCGTAATGTTTCAAACTGCTGGCCAGGCGGGTCAGAATACGCATGTGTTCGCGCGTGAAAGGCTCCAGGTTATCGGCCGCCGGCTCCTGATAATACAGCGCTGTCACCCCCACCCCAAAGCGCAGGCGGTCATCGCCCAGGCGGAAAAGCGGCTGCCCGCGCCGGTCATAAATTTGGAGCACCGGCGGGGCGCTTTCAATCGCGCGGGTCACGATCTCAGCCGAAAATTTAACATTTCGCCCTTCGATCTGTACCTGCCCGGTCTTACGCAGCAGTTCGATCACCGCGTCTGAATCCACGCGCACACCCGTTTCAGATAAAATCTGCAGGCTGTAGTGGTGGACTTGCTGAATTTGCTCAGAGGTAAGCAGGCTGAGGTGCGGGCGGACGTTATTCATGGAATAATCCCGGTTCTTGCTTGGGATGGAATAATCCCGGTTCTTGCTTGGGATGGAATAATCCCGGTTTCTGCTTGGGCTGGGGTGATCCCGGTTACAGTACTGGATAAAGTGCTGTGCATGAGATGCTCCTTGGTACTTTTGAAGTCGGATTTTTGTACAAAAAAATTTCTCCTTGCAAAGCGCACTCAGAAGACACGGAGCAACTGAGTTTTCTACATATTGATCCGCTCTTCTCCGTAAAATCTCAGCGTCAGTCTGTGTATACCTGGCGCTTGTCCGGGTTACGGTTTACTTCAGAAATAGCAGCGCCACGCCGCTGATCGCCAGCAGCGTACCGGCCACAGCCTGCCAGCCAAAGCGTTCCTTGAAAAAGAAATAGCTGATTGGCAGCATAAAAACCGGCGGGAGCGCCATCAGGGTCGATGCCACTCCGATTTCGGCGTGCTGGACGGCCAGCAGCGAGGCGGAGACCCCGATCACCGGCCCAAACAGCGCCCCGAAAGCCGCCCAACCCACCGCCTGCGGGTGGGCACGGACCTTGTCATAAGTGTCGCCGATCTGTTTTTGAAAGATAGCTATTACCCATAGGAAAATTGCCGCCGCGATCATGCGAATCAGCGTCCCGGCAAAGGGTGGAAAATCGCCGCTCATCCCCTGCTTGGAGAGCACCAGCCCGCCTGCCTGCCCCAGGGCAGCGATCAGGCCAAACAACACTCCTTGAACGGAAAGTTTTGGGTGTTCTTCGCCGGGCTCGAGCGTGGGTCGGGTGATCACCACCCAGCCGATGCCCACCAGGGCGATCATCATCCCCAGCATTTGCATTGGGCTGAGATTCTCGTGAAAAAATACCCAGGCGATCAGCGCTCCGAAGACCGGCGCCGCGCTCAGCAACAGCAGCCCGATGCGCGCGCCAACTAACTGGTAGGAGCGGAACAAAAAGGCATCCCCCAGCGCCAGCCCAACCACCCCTGAAATGGTCAACCAACCCCAGCGTTCAGCCCCGGCGTTGAGCGGAATGGGCTGTCCGTAAAACAGCGCGTTGATCACCAGCAGCGCCAGGAAAGCCAGCGTTACCCGCACGATATTGACCACCTGCGAGCTGAACTGGCGCCCAGCCAGCGAGAAACCCACCGCCGAGAGTGACCAGCAGAAGGAAGTAAACAGCGCCGCAATTTCACCGAGGAAGATCATGGAATGAGTGCCAGGTTGGAACGAAATTGAAGATAAATCATCGTAATGTGCGCAAAGGGTTGCTCCTGGTTTTGTGGAGGGATCATGGTGACATGGAAATCACAAACAGGTATTATAACTTCTTTGCAAAATGCACGATGTGTTCCTTCAGCACAGGGTATAGCGCAAAACTGTTGGTAAATTTTTGGCAAACTTCCACGCACACCATTTCGGCGGGCTGACCCACAGGGCACACTTCGTGCGAGGCCTTTCCTCAGTACAAAAAAGCCCTTCGGGCTGCCAAATGGAAAGTACCCATAAGTTCAATATAAGCCGGCTTCAGCCGATTTTTGTCGTTGCGCTTTATCTAATTAACATGGCGCTTTCCTCCACGGCTCTGGCATCATTTTGGGAACGTGCTTTTGTGGGCACTGATCTTGCGCCCAATAGCTTGGCCCAGGCGCAAAAGCAAAAACGTATGCGACAGGATGCCCTGGCAGAATAGGCAAAATATTGCGACACGCTCCTGCGGGGAAACTGCCCGAAAAACCACTGCGCCTCGGGCGCTCTTCCTGGGGATGGGAGGGAAGGAAAAATCTCCTGAATTCACACAGTCTGTGCGTAAATATATATAATCAATGAGAAGCACCCATTGATTCACAAAACCTGCCCAAGGAGATTCCCATGTCCGCTCCACGTGTTGTCCGCGCCCCGCGCGGTACCGAACTGACCTGCAAGAACTGGTTGAGCGAAGCCGCCTATCGCATGATCCAGAACAATCTTGATCCAGAGGTTGCCGAAAAACCGGATGACCTGGTGGTGTATGGCGGACGCGGCAAGGCCGCCCGGAACTGGGAATCCTTCGATGCCATCCTGGAGTCGCTCAAAAACCTCGAAGAAGACGAAACCCTGCTGGTGCAGTCCGGCAAACCCGTCGTGATCTTCAAAACCCACAAAGACGCCCCCAAAGTGTTGATCGCCAACTCCAACTTGGTGCCGCATTGGGCCACCTGGGAAATCTTCGATGAGCTGGCCCAGAAAGGCCTGATCATGTACGGCCAGATGACTGCCGGGTCGTGGATTTACATCGGCACACAGGGCATATTGCAGGGCACCTACGAAACCTTTGGCGCGCTGGCCAAACTGAAAGGCTGGGGCTCACTGAAGGGCAAGTTTGTTCTGACGGCAGGTTTGGGCGGCATGGGTGGCGCACAGCCGCTGGCTATCACTATGAACGAAGGCGTCGGACTGATCGTGGAAGTCGACCGCGAACGCGCCGAGCGCCGCCGCGCCATTGGCTATGTCGACACGGTGGTGGATACGCTCGAAGAAGCCATGACCCTGGTAGAGGAAAACAAGGCCGCCGGCAAGCCCATCTCGATTGGGCTGGTGGCCAATGCCGCCGACATCTGCAACGAGCTGGTGCTGCGTGGTGTCACCCCGGATGTGGTCACAGACCAGACCTCCGCCCACGAGGCTCTGTATTACGTACCCAGTGGGTTGACCGTGGCCGCCGCCGACCAATTGCGTGTCAGCGACCCGGCGGCTTACAAAAAGATGGCCATGGATTCGATGTCCAGCCACGTGCGCTCCATGCTGGAATTCCAGCGGCGCGGCGCGGAAGTCTTTGATTATGGCAACAACCTGCGCCAGCAGGCCTTCAACAACGGCGTCAGCGACGCTTTCGAATTTCCCGGCTTTGTCCCGGCCTATATCCGACCGCTGTTCTGCGAAGGCAAAGGCCCCTTCCGCTGGGTGGCGCTCTCCGGCGAAAAGGAAGATATCTACCGCACGGACGAAGCCGTGATGGAGCTGTTCCCGGAGGATGAACACCTGCACCGTTGGATGAAAATGGCGCGCGAGATTGTACCCTTCCAGGGGCTGCCGGCGCGGATTTGCTGGCTGGGATACGGCGAGCGCGCCAAAGCCGGGCTGAAGTTTAATGAAATGGTGGCCAGCGGTATCCTTAAGGCCCCGATCGTGATCGGGCGCGATCACCTGGACTGTGGTTCGGTGGCCAGCCCCAACCGCGAAACCGAAGCCATGCTGGACGGCTCGGATGCCATCTCGGATTGGGCCATCCTGAACGCCATGATCAACATCGTGGGCGGGGCCACCTGGGTTTCTTTCCACCACGGCGGCGGGACCGGCATTGGGTACAGCCAGCACGCCGGGCAGGTCATCGTGGCGGATGGCACCCCCGAAGCCGCCGCGCGCATCGAGCGCGTGCTGACCACCGACCCGGGTATGGGTGTGGTGCGCCACGCTGACGCTGGCTACCCGATCGCCATCGCCGCCGCCAAACGCCACGGGATTAAGATGCCGATGTTGAAGTAATCGTGCGAGGTGCCAGGCGCGAAAGTGTGAAGTGCGGAGTCCGACCACGAAGAATACGAGGGGGTGGCCTGTGCGCAGTTATGCCCCTACGGCCACGCAAAACGGCCAGAATGTCCTGGCCGTTTTGTGTTTGGCATTCGCTGGAAATTCTTACTCGCCTGGTTCCGTGTCTGTGACTGCCGGAGCAGTTACGTTTGTTATTGATATTTATTGGGAATGTGTGAGCTCAACTTCGGCCATCCGCCGATTTTAGGAGCGGCATCAGGTAACGAGTATATTCATCCAGACAATCCGGGTCGCCATCCAGTGGCTGGAAGATTACGGTATCTGCTCCGGCCTCGATCACACGCTGGATACCTGCGCTGACCTGTTGCGGTGTTCCGGCCGCACAGAAAGCGTCCAGCCATTCATCCGGCATGTGCTCCGCCATTCCGGCTTGACCGTGGGTCTGGACAAAGCTGGCAACTTCTGCTGCAATACCGAGAGACTCCAGGTGGATATCTGCCCAGGGCAGCCGGGATGCCAGTGACTTCCGCGCTGCCGCACGCGCCGCAGCGCCATCTAGGCCAACTTTCACATCATAATAAACCACCACGCGGTGCTCCTTGCGCCCGGCCTCAAGTATGCCCCTCTGGATCTGTGCCCGTGCCCAGCGCACATAGGCCGGGGAGGACATACCCGTCAACAAGGTACCGTCTCCGACACGCCCAGCCAGTTGCAGCGATTTAGCGCGCATGGCGCCCACGTAGAGCGGCGGTATCAGCGCAGGCAACGTTTGCATTTGCACCTGTTCCAGGTTGACATCCTGGCCGTGGGTGGTCACCATTTCGCCTGCCAGCAGCCGCCGAACGGAGGTGAGCGTGTCTGCCAGGGTATTCAGGGATGATTTTGGCGCCGCGCCAATCTGGGTCATCCAGCTCCCTACCCCGTGCCCGAAGCCTGGCAGAACCCGGCCGGGGAATGCGCGCGCCAGCGTGGTGATTTCCATCGCCATGAACAATGGGTTGTAGGCTGGCGCTGGCAGCAGACCGATGCCCACCTTCAGCTTCTGCGTGGCAGAGAGCGCGATGGCTGCGGATGTCAGGGCACCGGGCAAAAAACAGTCATCCCACAGCCACAATTCGTCAAAACCGGCTGTTTCGGCCTTGCGCGCAAAACCGGCCAGGGTCTCCGGCGGGAAACGGGGATGAAAGATGACACCGTATGATGGCACAGACATTTCAGGTTGATCCCTTCATGGTTTGCGGAACTCTGCCAATAAAATAAAAAACCGGCAGAGGATGACCTTTTCAAAGTATTCTATGCGGTTGATTATATCCATCTTTTCCTGGGCACACAAAGCGCCCTCCAAAATTGGAGAGCGCTTTGTAATCTCAATTGGCGCTATATCGCCGTCGCACTGGTGCTATTGGTGGCTCAATCTCAAATAATTTGCCAGACGGGCTGGCCGTTGAGAATCATTTCCATTAAAGCTCCAAACTTGGCGATATCAAAGGGTTTCCCAATCGCGCCATCAAAACCGCTCTTTTTAAGCGCCGCGATTTCCTCGTTCATCACACTCGCGGTCAGAGCGATCACTTTCACGGAACCATAATCGACATCGGCACGCAGCATTTTCAGCACCTCAAAACCATTTTGCGGCTTCATGTGAATATCCAGCAGAATCACGTCCGGGTGGCGCGACAACGTTTTAAGCTTTTCCATGAAATCAAGGCTGCTGTCAAAAATGGTAATATCTGGGGCGCCGAGAATGTTCTCAGCGATCATCTTCATCAATTCCCTGCTGAAAGGGTCATCCTCTGCGTACAAATAACAGGCATCCTTTACCAAACGTGATATAGGCATTGTCAGGCTGACTTAGGCCCCAGCATTTCGGGCTTCCCTACGTTTGGTCTGGTTGACTTGCATCCGCACCATAAAAACACCGAACGCATTGAACAGACGGATGAAAAGGGTGTCAGGCGCAGGGAATGAGTTCCCCCCCTGGGTGATCCCGGATACGTAGTCGCGGGCGAATTGCTCATACGGGGTGGGTTGTATGCCAAGTTCTTGCAGGGTGGGTAAAACCATTTCAATGCGATGCTCCCGCTGCATTTTGAACACTTTTTGAACGTGTTCGCTGGGAGTTTCTGGCACACCCAGAACCTTCATCACCTGCTCCATTTGAGCTTCAGTGGATGGAATATAGTAAATCTTTCGTCCCAGCACTTTGCTTAGAATTTCGGCCTGGCGATACATCGTAAGGCTTTCCGGCCCGGTCAGATCGTAGACTTTGCCCGCGTGCCCGGGCTCAGTCAGTACCTTGACGCCAACGGCGGCCACATCCCGTACGTCGATCAATGCCATGCCTCCATCTCCGGCGGCCAGTGAAATCGCATTGGCTTTTTGAACCATATCCCAAACAAACAGGGTGAAGGTCTGCATAAAACCCACCGGGCGAATGATGGTGTAATCCATGCCGGATTCGCGCACCGCCTTTTCGATGAGGCCGTGCGAGCGCAGGTTCTCGCTTTCGGCATTTTCTCCTGAGAGATAGGCCGAGCACATGATGAGATGCCTGACGCGGGCTCTTTTGGCAGCCGCAATAAAAGCTGTCTCTCTGGCAACCAGTTTTTCATCGGGTGTGCAGACTAGATACGCCTTTTCGATATCGGAAAGGGCCAGTTCTAGCGTTTCAGGGATATCGAAATCACCTGAAACGACCTCCATGCCTTGTTTTTGAAACCTGGCCTTATTGGATTCGCTGTGGGTCATCACCACAAACGGAATACCGCGCTTCTGAAGTTCTGCCGCGATTACCTGACCGGTATTACCGCCTGCTCCAGTGAGCAGGATTTTTGGTTTGTTTTTCATAGAGATTTTCCTTTCCTGATGCCTTATTGATTCGATTTCCAGGGTAACTCAAAATAAAAAGCGGCTCCTTCGCCTGGTTGGCTTTCTACCCATAACCGCCCGCCATGCGCCTGGGCGAGGCTGCGCGAAATAGACAGACCCAACCCGGTGCCTTCCACTTGTTTTACGCCATCGGCGGTTTGCACAAACGGCTCAAAAATTGCCTCCTGGGCATCGAGGCTGATACCCGGGCCGGTATCGGTGACTGCAAAGAGAATGCTTTCACTGCGGCGCTTGGCGCTCAGTGTAATGCTACCTTGCGGGGTAAACTTGATGGCGTTGATCAGCAGATTGAGAAATATCTGGCGGATACGCCGCCTGTCCACCTCTACGGCTGGCAGGTTATCATCAATGTCGAGAATCAGTTCGATGGGTTTTTCTTTCAAACGGGGGTGGATGATCTCAACGGCGGAATTAATTTCGGTGTAAAGGGATACGTTACTTTCTACAAAAAGGTTCAGCTTGCCAGCCTGGATTTTGCTGATATCCAGCACATCGTTGATGAGTTGTAACAGATGCCGAGAGCCTTGTATTGAATTGCCAAGTAGTTCCCTTTGTTTTTCGGTTAATGTGCCACCAACTCCCATCAAAGCCAGCTCGACGAAATTGATGGTGGCATTCAGCGGCGTCCGCAATTCGTGACTCATGCTGGCCAGAAATTGTGTTTTCATAATATCTACGCGTCGTAGTTCTGCTGCGACGTTCACTTGTTCCTGAAACAAGGCTGCGTTTTGGATGGCAACACCTATTTGCTCGGCAAGTGTGGTCATCACAGCGATATCCTCGGCGCTAAAACTATCCAGCTCGGTCGATTGCAAATCGAGCACGCCGATTAATTTTGCTTGCACGATCATGGGAATAGCGGCCGCTGAAAGGGTCTTTGGTAATGATGGGTTGGAAATATAGCTATTGGATTTTGCTGTATCCGTGATCACAATGGGCTGCGCTTCACGCCCAGAACAGGCTACATGTCCCTGGCTGGTGCTGAGATCGCAGCGAATGCCTTTCATCTGTATTCCGGCTTCCCCTGTTCCAGATTTCAAGATGAGCTGGTTTTGCCGGGCATCAAACAGGTAAACGGAAACAAAATACAGATCATAACCTTCCCGTGTCTTTTCCACCAAATCAGGCAGGAGTTCCTCGAGATCCAGGACACTGGTCACTTCCCGGGACACCTGCGAGGCAACTTGCAAATCCCGTGTACGATTTGCTACGCGGAATTCAAGATGCTGGTTGAGTTCGCGCAAGGCGGTGTTGGCTGTTTCCTTGGCGGCCTCATTTTCGCGGGCAATACGCAGCAGAGCGCGCTGGCGGCGAAAGATGTAAAAGACAAGAACAGAGATCAATATTTCTGTCATGACTGTGTTCGCCAGGAAGAAGATGGTCGTATGTTCAGGATCGGGAATCATCCCGTTCATCTCAGCCAGACCCAGACTCAGAAACAGGCTAAGCGGTACCAGCGACAGCCAGAAAGCCAGCATTTCGTTGTCAAGAAACAAGTATAAAAGCAGGGTTGCTCCGGCGGCGCCAAACCAGGCAGGGCTGTGTGTGCCGGTTCCATCGCGCAGGGATTGAAAACAAATAAACAGTGCGCCTGTAAGCGGTACGATGGCAGCATAGCTGTAGCGGGTGCGCAAAACCTGGCTGAGCGCCCACGAAAAAACCACAACAGAGATGAAAAGTGCCAGAATATTGCCTGGATTAATCCCGGATTGGATGAAGGGCCCTGCTGCTGCGAGGAAAGCCGTAATGATGGCTATAATGGCGGGCGCGCGCCTGCCAGGTTCGTCACCAGGGTGGTCTTTGAACAGATATTCAAAAAAGTTGGAGATTTTGTTCATTTGCGATTTTCCTGACTGACATAATGGAATTTTAGGGGTTCTTCCGTACTTTGCCCACTCTCAGTATAGATAGTCTTTTAACACACATTACCTGTCTGAATGGACAGGTAATGTAAAAACCTGGTGTATCAGGCACGGCTTTCTCACACAAGGTGGTGTTTGGCAGCGATAATCAAGGCTTCAGAACGGGTGCGTACACCCATTTTCTGGCATATATTTTCAATATGGAACTTGACTGTTGATGAACTGATCACCAGCTTGCTGGCAATCTGGGGCATTGTCAGACCCTCGGCCATCAGCGCCAAAACCTCCAGTTCGCGTTCGGTGAGATGGAATGCGGGTGGCGCGCCAGCACCTGGAGAGCCAAGTAAACCGGCCATGGCCTGGGTGGAGAATACCATCTTGCCTTGATGTATCGTGCGGATGGTATCCACAAGATCTTCAGTTAGCGAGCTTTTTGTGATGTAACCAACCGCGCCGTTTTGGAGCATCTGGTAAATGCTTTCGTGATCCTGCAGGCTGGAGAGCGCCAGGATTTTGACCGCCGGTTGGCGCGCGTGCAGTTGGCGGGTCACTTCGACGCCATCCATGCCCGGCATGAGCACATCCATCAACACTACATCTGGACGGAATTGAACACATAAGTCGAACGCTTCCTGTCCATTGACACCCTGTCCAACAATCTGAATATCATCCACCGTGGTCAACAGTGAGGTGACAATTTTGTGGATTTGCAGATGATCGTCAATCAGGACAACGCGAATGGGCATGGCTGAATTATACGCTACAGACCGCGTCAGGAGAAAACACCTGGCAGGCTTCCTTATCCCCAACCCTTGGCTGTGACAGAAAAGCTGTGGTGTTCTTCAAAAAAAAACATTACCACAGCTTTTCGTTTGGCCTTAACATATTTCATTACAACGAGGGAAATCAGCACATTCTCAAATTTGAAGGCTACGCATTACCCGAATATTTGCACTCCTTGACATTTTTTCCTGCACACGGTAAAATGTAAACAGTGTAAATTAAAATGAACATAGGTAACTTTGAGAGGTTTGATGACGCAAACACGAAGAGAAAAACAGCGGGATGCAACCCGTGAAGAAATGATCACCATAGCCT
>CAIWAX010000071.1 GCA_903910795.1 uncultured Anaerolineae bacterium | reverse complement strand
TCGTTACCCTGAAGAAACGCTACTTTTTTGGACACTGTTCAATTCCTCCTGTTGATTTTTTATTCGGCGGTGACTTTGATTGCGAAGTCGGGGCAGCGAAGTTCACACTGCATACATTTGATGCAGGCTTCAAGGTTCTTGACACCCACAACAAAGCCCTGCATCTCCAGTACATCTTTTGGGCAAAATTCCACGCAAATGTGGCACCCCTTGCAGTACTTCTCGATAATCTCAATTTTTGGCAATGTTTTTTCCATCTTAGAAAGACTCCTTTTTCCGTATTAAAAGGTGGTAAATACAGGTGCCTAAACGTAGCAAAAGAAGGGCAGATGGCCTACCCTTCTTTCACTGACTTCCAGGAACCTGGAATCAAAAGTACTATTTCAATGTGCTGACCAATTCTTTAACGGCAGCTACTGACTTATCGAGCATTGCCTGCTCTTCTGCATCGAGTTTGAACTGAATGATGCCTTCAACGCCCTTTTCTCCCAACACAGCCGGTACGCCAACGTAGAAGCCATTGACACCGAACTCACCCTGGAGGAAGCAGCAGGTCGGTAATACGCGTTTCTGGTCCTTGAGGATTGATTCAGCCATGGCAATCGCCGAAGAAGCGGGGGAGTAAAATGCCGAGCCGGTTTTCAGCAGGGCAACAACTTCGCCGCCGGCCCCGCGGGTGCGTTTAACCATAGCCGCCATTACTTCCTTGCCCTTCTCAGCACCGTATTTCTGTTCGAGCAGCTCTGTTACCGGGATACCGTTCACGCTTGCATAACGAACCAGAGGCACCATATCGTCGCCGTGGCCGCCAAGAGTCATTGCCGTAACGTCTTTGACCGACACACCAAGTTCCCAGGCGATGAAGCTGGCAAAACGGGCGGAGTCGAGAACGCCTGCCTGTCCGAACACACGGTTGTAAGGGAAACCGGTAATTTTCTGGCAGAGGGTAACCATCGCGTCCAGTGGATTGGATATGACAATAACGATTGAGTCAGGAGCATAAACTTTGATTCCTTCAGCAACCGAAGTCATGATCTTCGAGTTGACCTCAATCAGGTCGTCGCGGCTCATGCCCGGTTTACGCGGCAGACCAGCGGTTACGATGACGACATCGGAACCTTTGATGTCTTCGTAGCTGTTGGTCCCTTTGAGGTTAACATCATAGCGGTCAACCGGACCAACCTCGGCAATGTCAAGCATCTTGCCCTGGGGCAGACCTTCAACAATGTCAAAAAGGACAACATCACCAAGTTCGCGCAATGCACAAAGTTGAGCAAGTACGCCGCCGATCTGTCCGCCACCGATAAGTGAAATCTTTTTACGAGCCATACTGTTTACCTCCTCTTTTTTTCTGTAAAATAAGGAAGGGAGTTGTATCCCAGCCCCTGCTGACTGCTATCTATTTCATTCCGCCAAAAACGAAGAAAAATTCTGTATCACACTCATCATGCAATCGCATCAATAATCGCATTCAATGTCGCGCTCGGACGCATTGCTTTTTCCGTCTTGCACGGATCCGGCTGATAGTACCCGCCGATATCCTGAGGCTTGCCTTGAGCGCCGATCAGCTCTTCGTTAATCTTTGCTTCATTCTCCTGAAGCTGCTGGGCAACCTTGGCAAAACGGGCCGCAAGATCCTTATCCACGGTTTGCGCTGCCAATGCTTCGGCCCAGTACATTGCCAGGTAGAAGTGGCTGCCCCTGTTGTCTATCTGACCTACCTTGCGCGCCGGGTTCTTGTTGTTATCCAGAAACTTGGTATTTGCCTGATCAAGCGTATCAGCCAGAAGCTGGGCTTTTTCGTTTTTGAACGTAGCGGCCAGATGTTCCAGGGAGACGGCAAGGGCCAGAAACTCACCGAGTGAATCCCACCGCAGGTACCCTTCCT
>CAIWAX010000070.1 GCA_903910795.1 uncultured Anaerolineae bacterium | reverse complement strand
GGTTAGCCGACTTCCACGATATGAGGCAGGGACTCACCCGTAGGGCGCCCTGTGGGTCAGCCCGCGATTTGCTAAGCAAATCGAACCGGGAAATCAATAGCTTAATATTCAGCAACTATACCTGCCTCAAGCAAAACTCGCATGAAAGTAGGTCAAAATACCCTTAACAGGGTGTCAAAAGTCTTAACTTGTGACTGATGGCCTAAGCCCACATGCCCCTGATGGGTTGCGGTGCGAATGCCTTTCTGCAGCAGACTCGCGCCCACGGTCTCCCGCTCTCCAATTTACGCTATAATTCTTCTATCCACTCCATGCAAGGCAGACCATGACCACTCCCAACCATTCACCTAAACAAAGAAAAACCATCGGCGTGTTTGTCTCGCACCTGGGCCGGGTGTGGGTGCCTGAATTCATCCAGGGCATCACCGCCGCCGCCGAGGCGCAGGATCTGAACATGATCTGTTTTGTGGGCGGCAAACCGGTCGCCTTTCAGAATCCCGGGCACGCGCAGCCTTCTTATGGGCTGTATGACGTGGCCCGCACCGAGCAACTGGCCGGGATTATTGTCTCCTCTGACCTGGGCTACGAGCTTAACCCGCAGGAGATGCACGAGTTCTTTAAAAACTATGACCACATTCCGCTGATCGTCAACGCGCTGAAGGTGGATGGCAGCCCCAACCTGATCGCTGATAATCTAAATGGCATGCGCGCCATCTTGCGCCACCTGCTGGAGGTGCACGGCTACACACGCATCGCCTTCATTCGCGGCCCGCAAAACCAGATCGAGGCCGCCCAGCGCTTCCAGGCCTACCAGGATGAACTCCAGGCTCACAACCTGCCATTTGATGAACAGCTTGTCCTGCCCGGGGACTTCAGCGAGGAAAGCGGCCGCGCGGCCATTCACACCCTGCTGGATGAACGCGGGCTGTCGTGTAAGAGCCACGCGCGAGGGTTGCGCGAGGTGGAGGCCATCGCCGCCGCCAATGACCGCATGGCTATCGGCGCCTTTGAGGCTCTGCAGTTGCGCGGCATCCAGGTGCCAGGCGGTATTGCCTTGACCGGTTTTGATGACATCCGCGAGGCGCGTTCCCTGGGCGTGCCGCTGACGACCGCGCGCCAATCTTTTTACGAGATGGGCGCCCAGGCCGTTGATTTGTTGCAGCGCCGCATGGACGGCGAAAAATTGCCTGAAACCATCCTGACTCCCACGCATCTGATGGTGCGTTGGTCGTGCGGCTGTCTGCCGGAGAGTGTTCAAAAAGTGATCGGGAAGGATGAAATTACCCGCCCAGTCCTGCCGGGCAACCGGCGCGAGGTTGTCATCCTCAACCTGATGCAGGCGGCCCAGATGCACGCTGCCTCCCCGCAAGCCCTGGCATTCAAGCAGGCTGGCGGGCAGGCTTGGGATACCCTGCTGGACAGTTTGCGCGCTGACAGCCTGCCGGACGCCTTCCTGCGCAGCCTGGAGAACCTGTTTGACACGCTGGCCCCGCACAGCCAGGATACCGCCGTCTGGCACAATGTGCTTTCGACCCTGCGCCAGCAGGCCCTGGCAGGTATCCACCAGCAGGATGTGATTCTGCGTGCCGAGAATTTGTTTGAGCAGGCGCGCATCATGACCGGCGAACTGGCCCAGCGTTCCCAGGCCGCCCAGCGCCTGCGTATGGGTCTACAGGAAGAAGTTCTGCAGGCTTTCAGTTCATCGATGGCGCCCGCCATGAGTTTTGATGAGATTGGCGCGGCTGTCCAGCGTCATTTTCCCGATCTGGGTATCGAGCGTATGTATGTCATGATGTACGCCAGCATGATCACGCCCCAGACCACGCTCGTGCCGCCCTCCAGCAATTATCACCTGCTGATGCAGTTTGACGATCTCGGTTTCCACATGCCGCAGGATCGTCCCAAATGGGCCACCGGGCATTTGATTCCGCGCGGCAAGACGCCGGAAAACCGGCGTTACGCCGCGATTGTCATACCGCTCAACCTGGCCCAGAACCGCTTTGGGTTCATGTGGATCGAGATGAACGCCCTGCAGTGGGATGCGTATGTGCGCATCCGCAACCTGTTGAGCAGCGCCCTGCTGCGCACCATGCTGGTGGATCAGCGCGCCCAGGTTCAAAAGCAGGTCGAACACCTTCTGCAAGAATCGCAGACCCGCGAGCAGCAACTGGCGCTGGCCAACGAAACCGCCCGTACCATCGCGGGTGAAAATGCGCGGCTGTACACCAACGAACTGTCCCGGCGCAAGGATGCCGAGGCGCTTTCGCGTGTGGCGCGCAACCTGTCCATGTTGTTAAACATGGGCGAGCTGCCCAACCACATCCTGCAGGAACTGGCCAGCCTGGTGCCGTATGAACGCGCGGCGCTGTTGATGGAAAATGCGCTGGGCGCTGTGCACGTCATGGCGCAGGATGGTTTTCCCGAGAATATCCACGCGGATGATGTGCTGGCCCAGGTTGACAGCGGCGGCGTCTACGCGCGCATCGTCCAGAGCGGCGAGGCGATCATGCTGGATGATATCGCCAGCGCCGGGGCCTGGCAGCCGTTTGACTGGCTGCCGGTCAACCATTCCTGGATCGGCGCGCCGCTGGTCTCGAAGGGCAAGGTGATCGGCATGTTGTCGCTCTCGCGCGAGGGCGTGGCGGCTTTCAACCGCGATGATCTGTTGCTGGTGACGACCTTCAGCACGCAGGCCGCCATCTCGCTGGAAAATGCGCGCCTGTATGATGAACAAACGCGTTTCAATGAGATGCTGGAGCGCCTGGTGCGCGAGCGCGTGGAAGAGCTGAACACGGCATACCGCAAGCTGGAAAAACTGGATAAAAATAAATCTTCCTTTATCGAGATCACGGCCCACGAACTGCGCACCCCGCTGACTGTCATCAAGGGCTACCTGGGGATGCTCAACGCCAACCCGGAAATCCGCGCTGACCGCGAGCTGTTGCAGGCGGTGGAGGGCATGTCGCGCGGGGCCGAGCGCCTGCAGTTGATCTTTGATTCGATGCTGGATGTGGTGCGTTTTGACGAAGATGCCATCCAGCCGCGCCTCGAAACCGTGGTGGTGATCCTGCTCTTGCAGTTGATCCACAAGAAATACAAGCCCGATCTGGCCGCGCGCAGCCTGACATTGAACTTTGAGCCGGGCCTGAGCAGCCTGCCGATGATTCAGGCCGACCCCCAGCTTTTACAAAAGGCGCTGGACGCGGTGATTGTCAACGCCATCAAGTTCACGCCCGATGGCGGCAGCATCAGCCTGGGCGGGCGCGAGCTGCTGGACGAGCAGCTTGGCCCGTGCCTCGAAATCCACATCCGCGACACCGGCATCGGCATCGATCCTGCCAACCAGCAGGTTATCTTTGAAAAATTGTTCCAATTGGGCAAGACCGAGCTGCATTCCTCGGGACGCACCAAGTTCAAAGGCGGCGGCCCCGGTCTGGGACTTTCCATCGCCGCCAGCATCGTCAAAGCCCATCATGGCCGCATCTGGGTCGAGAGCCCCGCTTGTGACGAGCAGACCTTCCCTGGCAGCACCTTCTACCTGCGCCTGCCCCTGCCAAAGCCAGCCATGTAAGGGCGGGTTTTGCGTATGGAAAGTTCAGACTTCCGAAATCTTAAAGATTTCGGAAGTCTCCGGGCATAGCGCCCGCCCGCTGTCTGCAGGGCAGCGGCGTGACCGCCAATGCCATGACCCCCGGTCTGATCACCGAAACGGGCTTATACCGCAACGCCGCGCCTGGCCTGGTGGATCGTCTGACCCAATTCTCAGGCGGCCGCAGCAGCGCGATGGGCGCGGATACGGCTGTCTGGCTGGCCAGCGACCCGCAACTGGCCGGCATGACCGATAAATTCTTTGAAGAGCGGCTGGAACTGGCCTGCGACTTCCGTGGCGTGCAGAATGAAGAAAAACTATGGCGGATTTGCGAAAGCCTGGTGAATAACTAACCGCGCCCGCCCGCCATGCGCTGCGCCTCTGGCGAGCGCTTCAACGCGCTCATGGCTGCTACCCCGGCCAGTGGCCCGATCGCCAGAAAGGCAAAGGCCCACTGCCAGCCAAACCAGACCTGCAGCGAGGGGATCAGGCGGATGCTGACCATGGTCAGCAGGAAGCCCAGGCTGGTTTGCAGTGTCAACGCCGTGCCGGTGTACGCCGGCTGGCACAGCTCACTGACGGCCGCCGAGAACTGGGCCGAATCGGCCACCACGCTGAAACCCCATACCAGGCAGATCAGCAGCAGCCAGAGCGGGCTGCCGCCAAAGAAGAATCCTACCGCCAGGGCGCAGGCCCCGCTCACCAGCATCGACGCGATGGTGACGGCTGTGCGTCCGAGCCGGTCGGCCAGTTGCCCGGCCGCCAGGCTGCCCAGCCCGCCCACGCCGATGGTGGCGAAGGCCGCCAGACTCCCCAGGCGGGCATCCAGCCCGTTCACTTTAAAGCTGGCCGCCAGGAAAACCGGAATCCAGGCCCACATGGCGTACAGTTCCCACATGTGCCCCAGGTAGCCAAGATTGGCCAGCACCAGCGGCCGTTCGCGCAAGATTTCAGCCACGTAATGCCAGTTGAATTTGGGGGAGGCGCTGCGATACGGGCCCTCCTCTACAAAAAGCCAGGCCAGCAGCCCGCCCAGCGCGGCCAACCCGGCCGCCCACAGCATCACGGCCCGCCAGCTGCCCAGCCCGCCCAGGGCGTTGAGCAGGTGCGGGGCCGCCGAGCCGAGCGTCAGCGCACCCACCAGCAGGCCGATGCCCAGCCCGCGGTCTTTTTGCGTCCAGGTAGCCATGATCTTCATGCCCACCGGGTAAACCCCGGCCAGGCACAACCCGGTCAAAAAGCGCAGAACCAGCGCGCTGGCCAGGTCGTTCGCCAGCCAGCCGATCAGCCCGGTGCACAGGCCGGCCAGCAAGGCCGCGGCGGTGAACAACCGCCGGGCGGGCAGCAGGTCCGAAAGGTTGAAGAGCGCCGAGCCGAAGGCGCCCGCCACGAAACCGATCTGCACCGACATGGTCAGCCAGGCGCGCCCGGAATCATCCAGCGCCCAGGCTTGCGTCAGGGCCGGGACGACCGCCGAGGCTGAGAACCAGACCGCCATGGCCAGCAGTTCGGCGGCGGCCAGCAGGAGCAGGGTTTTCCACTTTTTATTCATGAAAATCTCCAGGGTTGAATTGAAAGAAGCTCAAATACCATATTCCTATTTTGGTTATATAATACGCCATTATTTATAGGAGCTATTATGTCTGCTTTGTTATGGTCTGATGAATATTCTGTCAATTCTGCGGAAATTGACAACCAGCACAAAAAATTATTCCAACTGGCCAATGATTTAACTGCGGCAGTTAAGCGGGGGGACAGCTCGGAAGCGTTCAGCGAAACCATGGATGCGCTGATCGATTATGCCTATGTCCATTTCGCTGCTGAAGAAGCCCTGATGATCCACCTCAATTATCCCAATACCCCCTCTCACCTCGCACAGCATGCTTATTTCATCAACAAGCTGTGTGACTTTCAGGCAGTGCTTCCTTCTGGAAAGGTTGGTCTGGATCGAGAGGTTCTGGAATTTGTCGAAACCTGGATCAGCACCCACATCCTGGAAAATGATAAAAAGTACGCACCATATCTGCGACCATAACAGCCAACCGCAGACAGGGAAGCCAAAAGGCGCAAGGGAGCTATTATAAGCTCTCTTGCGCCTTTGCCTATCTTCGCGCTGGGCAAGGGCGGGTCTCTCGTGCCAGTGCATAGCGCCCGAACGAAAGACCCGCCCCTACACCCCTCACGCCCCATCGCCGCAGAAGGATGCACGCTCAAAACCGGACTGCGTCCCTACAGAGAACCCGCCAATCCATCCAAAAACCGCGCTTTACATTTATAATTACCCCGCACCCCGCACCCCGCACCCCGCACCCCGCATCTTTGCCCTTCCCTGATACCCGCTTCCCCCATGCCCTACGACCCCGGATACCCCCTGCTCGACAAATACCGTATCGAAAAGACGCTCGGACAGGGCGCTTTTGCCGAAGTGTTCCTGGTGACGCATCTGCGCCTGAATGTGCCGCGCGTGGTCAAGGTGTTGCGGCGCGATGCGCCGGGCATGGGCAGCCGGGATTATGCCGAAATTCAGGCGCGTTTCCTGCTGGAAGGCCAGCTTGGGGCGCGCTTAAATAAAACCAAACCCAATCCGCGCCTGCTGCAAATATACGATTCGTACATCGATGAGAATCTGAGTCTATTGGAAATGGAATATGCTGCGGGCGGCAGCCTGGCCCAGCGCATCCAGAATCATCGCGATCAGGATCAGCTCATGCCGGTGGAAGAGGCGCTAAGAGTGGCGGCCGAGGTGGCCGAAGGCCTGGCGGCGCTGCATGCCCTGGGTATTGTGCACCGGGATGTCAAACCGGCCAATATTTTGTTTGACGAGGAAGGCCATGCCCGCCTGGCGGATTTGGGTTTGGCGCAGGTGCCGGGCGGGGGCAGTCAGCGCTCACAGCTCAGCGAGCCCAAGCCGCAGCCCGGCACGCCGGGTTACATGAGCCCGGAGCAGGAGAACAGCGGCGCCTACCTGACCCCGGCTTCCGATATTTATTCGCTGGGAGCCACCCTGTTTGAGATGCTGACCGGGCGTGTGCAGCGCAGTTTGCGTCCGGGCACGCGCGCCGCCAGTCTGCGGGCAGATCTGACTGTTGTAGTGGATGACCTGCTGGCGCGCATGCTGGCGAAAATGCCCGAAGAGCGTGTTTGGGATGGGGACGAAGCTGCCGGACTGCTGCGCGAGGTGCTGGATGTAAACAGCGGAGCAGCTCGCCTGCGCAAAGAGAAGGAAGCTGAAGAAGAAAAACAGCGCCAGGCGGAAGCTCAGGCACGTTTGCAGGTCGAGGAATATGCCCGCAAGGTGGCTGAAGAGGCGCGCCAGCGCAAAGAGAAGGAACTTGCAGAGCAAGCCCGCAGGCAGACGGAAGAAGAAAGAAAGCCCAGGGGATTGATTATTGAACTGGCTCCGGGTGTGACGATGGAATTTGTACGCGTACCGGCTGGGGAATTCCTGATGGGCAGTGACCCCAAAAAAGATAACCTGGCTCGCGGAAATGAGCAGCCGCAGCATAAAGTGACGTTGGACGAATATCTGATCGGGAAGTACCCGGTCACCAACCGGCAGTACCAGGCCTTTGTGCAGGCGGCCGGGCGCAAGTCTCCGCAGCATTGGAGCGGTAATAAAATCCCGGCTGGCAAGGACAACCACCCGGTCGTGTGCGTCAGTTGGCAGGAGGCTTCCGATTTTTGCGCCTGGGCCGGAAAAATCAGTGGCAGCCGGGTGCGCCTGCCGAGTGAGGCAGAATGGGAAAAGGCCGCGCGCGGAACGGATGGGCGTATCTACCCGTGGGGCGATCAGGCACCGGATGCGCAGCGCTGCAACTTCAAAGGGAATGTTGGTGATACCACGCCGGTGGGGCAGTACAGTCCTCAGGGTGACAGCCCGTATGGTTGCGCGGATATGGCTGGCAACGTCTACGAGTGGGCCGCGGATTGGTTTGACGAGAGTTATTATGCCAAATCACCTGCCAGCAACCCGAATGGGCCAGCCAGTGGAAAATGGCGAGTGTTGCGCGGCGGCTCGTGGTATAGCTACGTTAGCAGCGTCCGCTCTGCCTACCGCATCGTCGTCGATCCGTCTAAGTCGAACGACGGCGTCGGCTTCCGTTGCGCCCGCTCACCATCGTTCTGAAATCCTGGATTCTGGAATTCTGAAAGACTGAAGCGGGGGGTCTGGGGG
>CAIWAX010000069.1 GCA_903910795.1 uncultured Anaerolineae bacterium | reverse complement strand
GCCGGGGCGGCCCAGCGGGAATCGAGCAGTTTCTGGAAATTAATGGAGGTTTTTCTCATCATCAGACCCATTCAGCCCCGAAATTGTAACCTGATTCGGTTAACAAAAAGCAGGAGCGGCGAAATTGGCCGCTCCTGCTTTTTATCTTCTTAATGTCAGGCTTTTTCGACGGTGAAGGCCTGTTTGCGGATGCTGTATTTGCCGGCTTTGGAAAGCACCTGGCCGACCAATTCTTCGGGCACGTCCACCAGGGTATGCTGTTCTTCAATGAAGATCTTGCCAATGGTATTGCCAGGGATGTCGGCATGGTAGGCAATCGCGCCCACCACATCCGAGGGGCGAATGCCGTGGGCCTTGCCCATGCTCATCGTCAGGCGCACCATGCCGGGTTCGTTGGAGTGGGTGCCGAACTTGGCGCCGATGAAGCCTTCTTCGCGCTTGACGCGCGCGGGGCGTTCTGCGGTGCTGTGCTCAGCGGTTGACCGCTCGGCGGAGAAACGCTCGGAAGGGGCGCCGCGTTTTTCGATGAAGGGGCGCTTCTCGGCGTAATCGTGACGCACACCGCCGCCGCGCATCGGGCGGGCCGGGCGGACTTCGTTGAGGGGTGTCATCAGGGCGATTGGGCGCTGCTTCTCATCGCCGCGCGCGATTTTAAGCGCCACCGCCGCGATTTCGACCGGGTCGAGGCCCTGTTCGGCCACCAGCTTCTCCACGATGGCGCGCTCGGTCTTGCAGCGTCCGCGCGCAATCCAGACCGTCAGCTTCTGGGTCAGTTCAACTTCGCGCTTGGCGATGATTTCCTCGGTGGTGGGCACAGCGGCCGGGATCAACTTGGAGTGCGTGAAGCGTTCGATGTCCTTGATGCGTCGTTTTTCAAAGACCGGTACCAGCGAAATGGCGATGCCCGTCTTGCCAGCCCGGCCGGTGCGGCCGATGCGGTGGACGTAGAGCTCGGCGTCATCCGGCAGATCGTAGTTGAAAACGTGCGAGATGTCCTCAATATCCAGACCACGGGCGGCCACATCGGTAGCCACCAGCACCTTGATCTGCCCGGCGCGGAAGCGGTTGAGCGTGCGCTCGCGGGCATCCTGGTTCAGATCGCCATTCAGCGCCTCGGACGGGAAGCCGCGGTTGGAAAGCTCGCTGGCCAGCTCACCGGTCCCGGCACGGGTGCGCACAAAGATCAGGGCCGAGCTGATTTCTTCCATCTCGAAAAGACGGGTCAGGGCAGCGGTCTTCTCGCTTTCGTTGACCAGGTAATAGCGCTGTTCGGTGGCCGCCACGGTCACTTGTTCGCGATGAATGGTGACGGACTGCGGGTCGCGCATATATTTATCGGCCAGGCGGCGGATGGGGGCCGGCATGGTGGCCGAAAACAGCGCGGTCTGGCGTTCGACCGGGGTGGATGCCAAAATGGTTTCGATATCTTCGATGAAGCCCATCGAAAGCATTTCATCGGCTTCGTCCAGCACGACGGTCTGGATGGAGCCCAGATCGAGCACGCCGCGGTTGATCAGGTCGATCAGGCGGCCGGGGGTGCCGACCACGATATCCACGCCGCGGCGCAGTTCGTTGATCTGGCGGATGTAAGGCGCACCGCCATAAACGGCCAGCACGTTGACCTTCATAAATTGGCCAAATGAGCTTGTGGCTTCGGCCACCTGCAAAGCCAGTTCACGGGTGGGGGCCATGACCAGCGCGCGCGGGGCGCGTTTTCCGGGTTGTAAGTTGTGGAGGATGGGGAGGGCGAAAGCAGCGGTCTTGCCGGTGCCAGTCTGGGCCTGGCCGATCACATCGGCGCCGGTCATCATGAGCGGGATCATGCCAGCCTGGATGGGGGTCGGTTCGACATAGCCAAGCGCGGTAATGGCCTGCTCCAGCTCGGGGCGCAGGTTAAAAGAAGTAAATTCGGTTGTCATCAAAGCTCCTAAAAATGGATGAACGTGACACAGCACGCCCACAAAAAAGGGAACGTTTTGATGACTCCGATGTACTTCCTGTCTGCATCGACTGGCCCTCACGGGCGAGCCGTCCCTGCGGAATGGGTTCCGCGCAACAAAAATGCCCGACTGGTCTTGCATCGGGCAATGATTCGGAATATCAAAACATTTTCCCAGCGAATGCCCTGGCTTTCAGAGCGGACGAAGTATATCATGATTCTCGGGAATGCAAGGGGCGAATCTCAGCCCAGACTTCCGAAGTCTCGCCGGTTTGTGGCGCTTCGGAAGTCTTTTTTGTTAGTGGATCGGCCAGCCGCCGTGCGCCTGGATACTTTCATCGACCTTGCCCATCAACTCGATGGTGGCGGTCAGGGCGGACAGGATTTTGAGGTAGTGGGCAATATCCTCTGCGCTCAGTTGCCGCCCGCGCCGGTCCTTCAGCCATTTTGCGCAGACCTGGTAGCCGCCAATCTGGAAGTTCCAGACATCCTCGGGCACCTGCTGGAAAGCCTCGGCCGGGTTGACCATGATGCTGTCGTTGTAACGTTTGGGATAGCCGGGCGAGATCGGCTGCGAAGGTGTATCGCCCAGAAAATAGTATTCGGTCTGCTGTATGGGTTTTTCGAGCAGGTGCCAGGCCACCAGTTCCCCGCCCAGCTCGCATAACTCGCGAAACAGTTCTAGATCGCTTGTAATTGGAATGCGCGGAAAGTCCATCTTGAGAAATCCGGCGTAGCGCTTACGATAAGATGGGCTGTGAAGGATGGCATAAATGTAATGGAACGCATCTTCGGGACCAAAATTGGTTATTAGATCGCCATTACCTTCTGGAATGAAGCTCAAATTCAAACATTCTTGGCATGAAATAATATATTCTCTTGATAAATTTGGCTGGCGGGCGTTAACAGAATAGTTCTCTTGTATATCAAAAAAACCTTTTTGAATGGCATTTCTGGATGGGTAAAGATATAAAGGAAAAAGGTTTACACCTCCCCTGCGAAATATATTGGCATCCATTGGCCCTTTGGAGCAGCAAACAACTTGCCATTCTACATCACCAATAGCCATTCCCTGTCTACCAATACCTAGTGCAAAGTTCGGGGAAAAAAGATGACCAATAATGTCAAGACGCGGTCTATCACAAACATCTTTCCCCAAATATACAAAGCGATGATCAAACGGACGATAATCACATTCTTTGCAGAATTCATCAAATTTGGCAACGGAATAATTATGTTTTAAGTAATCAGTTATTTGCTTTCGAAGCGTTAATTTATCGAAACTGACAGCTACAGGATCTCTATGTGTTTGGAAACCAAGTAAATTCAACCCCAAAATCTCTGTGATCTTAGGGTAGTATTCATATTCAGATAAAAGAGTAGTATTCTGGGGACAAAAGAGATATTGCGATGACTCAGGTTGGAGTTTGGACCATTCCACAGAACCAATATGGCAGTGATGTGTCATCAAGCATTCATACTTATATTCGCGCAAACCTAATAAATCAGCATGAAAAACCTTTGCCAATCCAGTTGTGCCTGGTTTCTTCACCATCAAACAAATTGCCACACCCTGTTGAATATCAAAAACATTCTCATCTTTTGAGCCGTCCGGTGCGGTTTCTTTTTTCTTGGTATTGCCGTGTAGATCGAGCACATAAATCTCAGAGAAAGACTGCATCAATTGCTGGCGCATGCCGCGAAAGGTGGGATTATCCAGATAACCATGATTGGTGATCATGGCCACAATCCCCGAACCGCTCTGATTGATACGCCACTGTGCAAAGCGCAGAAATTTAACATAATCATCCTGC
>CAIWAX010000068.1 GCA_903910795.1 uncultured Anaerolineae bacterium | reverse complement strand
CTTCCCTTTTTCAGCTTTGGCCTGTTTGAATGATCCTGCCCCCATCGTGAAGTCACGATATTGTGGTTTTTTCCCGGCCAACAAATCCGTGATTGTCATGATTTGAATTTTTGGAAACTGTTCTTCGTAGGGGTTAATATAAAAGCCGGCACTTAATGCCTCTTTGCGCATTGGCTCAGTCGGATCTATCAAAGACACGAACAGCCCAATCTGTGCGCCCTCTCTGTCCACCGTGTTCTTGAGATCCGCAATCATGGTCCGGGTTACGTGCTCCCCGCCTTTGACGGAAACAATAATCTTCTTGCTGGCGTTCTTCTCGTCCTGAAAATAAATAATACCATCTGTACCAGAGTCGGCGCCCTTCTTACCTCCACGGTAGGGCTGGGCTCCCACCATCGAGCAAGCCCAGAACTGGAACTCGTACTTATCACGTTCGGCCAGGTCGCGAGCTGCGTCCAGATCTTCGGGCTCGCCGTGGATCTTGAACTGGATACCGGAAAAGGCGTCTTTCATGCGCCGTTCTACCAGGTGAATGGCCAGGTGGGTGATGTCGATGCCGATCCATTCCCGGCCCAGCTTTTGAGCGGCATGGATCGCAGTTCCGCAGCCACAAAATGGATCAAGGACAATATCTCCGGGGTTGCTTGAAGCCAGGATTATGCGCTCGAGTAGCTCCAGAGGCTTTTGGGTGGGATAGCCCAGGCGTTCAGCCGCTTGAGAATTTATTGGAGGAATGTCTGTCCATATAGATTGCAAAGAAACGCCAGGCATATTGGTAAGATATCTTTTCAACCTCGGCATTCCATCTTTGGAATAAGTAAGTAAATCTTGCTTTTCAAACTCAATCATTTTTTCATTGACACAAGACCATGTACGGCCGGCAGGGGGATTTTTTCCTTTCCACAAATAGCGTAATCCCTTGGAGAGAGTGCCGTGGTCAGGTGCAGATAGGTCGCGTGTTGTAAAATATCCTTTCTCATCTTTCTGACCGTAGTGAGAAGCTACATAATCGTCACTGTAAGGAGCGAACAATTGGTTCCAGCAAGGATCTTTTGATTTTGAATAATAGAAAATTGTGTCATAATTATTTCCATATCTTTTTGGATCATTATGAGCACTTGTTCGTTTCCAGATAATTTCATTTCGAAATTTATCGGCCCCAAAAATCGTATCAAGAATAACTTTTAGATAGTGACTGGCGGTTGGATCACAATGTAGGTAAATACTACCGGTTGGCTTGAGTACCTGATGCATGGCCAGCAGACGATTTGACATCATCACCAAGTAGGCCATAATGTCACTTTCGTGCAGAAAGCGCCGCAGGGCTGTAAGCAACTCGGCCATATCCGTGTTAGCCTGGTGCAGCAGGTCAGAATATTCTTTTTCAGCCCGGTCGCCCCAATGCCAGGTATCCTCGAAGGCGGTAATCTGCGCATCCGACCGCTGCCCTTTTGGAGAAGATAGGTAAACGTTGTAATCACGCTTGGAATTAAACGGCGGGTCAAGATAAATTAAATCAACCGACGCCACGGCAATATGCTCCCGCAAAATATGCAGGTTATCCCCAAAATATAAAGTTCCCATGTTTATCCCATCCCGCGAACATCCAACTCTCACCAGCTTTGTGCTGGCAGCCAACTTTAAGAGACTTATATTTTACTGTATTCTATTATTTTGTCTGGATGAACCAATAGATTTTGAAACAATCAATAAAAAGTAAATATCATCTGAACATGAAAGCAAATCTATTTCAACATCGAAGGCTGGATAAAAACATTGGGATCAGCCACACTAAAAATATTTTGTGCCTGGAAGGTATCAAAGTCGATCTTACCAACTGTTGCCCTGGTGTAGGTAGCTGAAATAACTTTGCTTTCCGACTTCTTGCCAGACGCATCAACAAGCGGGAAAGTGACAATAACAGTAATCTGGTCATAACTGAAACTCGAGCTTAAGTAAATTACCTTCAAAGACGTAAGAATGTCTTTCTTCATCCCAAGTAATCGGGAACCACTGGAGGTATTATCGTTTCCTGCTATTGTTATCGTGAACCCTAAGGCGGTGCTATCAAACTGCAAATCAGTAAGATGGGGAATACCCCGGTTTCCATCACCTAGGGCAG
>CAIWAX010000067.1 GCA_903910795.1 uncultured Anaerolineae bacterium | reverse complement strand
GCCAAAATACGACTGTTTATCCTATATGTGACCATTACAGTTTTTTGAGAATTCCATCTAATTTTCCTGGTTCTGATTTATTTTGTGGTTTGAAAAAAATAGCATTACCACAAATTCCATTAAGAACTAGTAATTTCGACGAACTAAACCGAAATCGGGGAAAAAACCTGCAAAATTTCTCGACAAACGGAAAAATGGCTCGAAAATCATCAGTTTGAACCCCAAAATAGGGGAAGCGAAAAATAGGTAAATCCTGGCTTTTTGTACAAGGATCCAATTCATAAGAGACTATCAGACATCCCAGATGATTTTCGTCAGTAGTTGCATATTCAATGCTCCTTCAACTCCATCGGCCAGGGCCTCCAACGAATGTTCGAATGACTCATCCATGGACACTGATTGGCGATTTTGCCACCCAAGGCTTTGCAACCAGGCACGTCGGAAATCATTGTTGGCAAACAAACCATGCAGGTAACAACCCCATATTTTCCCATCAGAAGAAAGGCTGCCATCGGTAACCGATACTGATTTGCCACTGCGCTGTTCAACCAGCAACCATGGATTCTGCCCGATCGACTCACCCATGTGGATTTCGTAGCCGCTGATTAAGACGTCGTCCAGACCCTGCATCCAGCCAGCACTGCATCGAATGCGCGCCTGTGCCTGGAAAGTGGCCTTTTCCCTTACAAACCGGGTTTTCAGCGAGAGCAGTCCCAGCCCCTCAGTGCCCGCCAGCGGCGATTCAACTCGCTCTGGATCTTCAATTCTTTGGCCCAGCATCTGATACCCGCCGCAAATTCCCACCACGGCACCGCCTGCCCTGGCAAACCGCCTGACTGCTTCTGCCAATCCCTTTTGCCGCAGCCATTCCAGATCTGCCATCGTGCTCTTGATTCCAGGGATGATGATTGCATTTGGTGAGCCAAGCTCCGCCTGTGATTGGACAAAGCGCACATTCACACCGGGTTCTGCCTTGAGGGGGTCGAAATCGTCAAAGTTGGCGATTCGCGGTAGAGCCAGAACGGCGATATCGATGTTATCGGAAAGATTTATCGGCGAACCATGGGAGGAAGTTTCAACAGCAACAGCATCCTCTTCGGGCAGGTTGAGATTCTTCAGGTATGGAATCACGCCCAGGACCGGAACCTGGCCCTTTTGTTCAAGAATGTCGATCCCATCTGAAAAAAGTGCGCTATCACCGCGAAATTTGTTCACCACCAGGCCGCGCACCAGGGCCCTTTCTTCAGGTTCAAGAAGCCAGAGCGTCCCGATCAATTGAGCAAAGATTCCGCCCCGGTCAATGTCGCCCACCAGCAAGACCGGCGAGTGTGAGTAGCTGGCGACCGCCATGTTAACGATGTCGCCGCGCCGCAGATTGAGTTCGGCCGGGCTGCCAGCCCCTTCAATAATTACCAATTCATAAGAAGCGCGCAAACGATCCAGCGCGCTAGTGACGTTTTCCCAAAGAACGGCTTTTTTCTCGTAATAGGTTTTTGCTTCCAGGGTTTGCCAGGGATGACCCATCAGAATGATCTGCGAACGGGAATCGGCTTCGGGTTTGATTAACACCGGGTTCATATCCACGCTGGGCGCGATACCGGCGGCCGCAGCTTGTAAGGCCTGAGCGCGCCCGATCTCACTGCCATCTGCGCAGACTGCGGCATTGTTGGACATGTTCTGCGCTTTGAATGGCGCGACACGCACGCCCTGCCGCGCATAAATACGGCATAGCGCCGTGACCAGCAGGCTTTTACCTGCCGATGAACTGCTGCCTTGCACCATTAATACCCTGGCGGTCATTTTCACAACTCCCTGTACAAGAAATTCAGCGCACGCCCAGCTTTTTCAACGTTTCGAGCAGGCGTAAATTTTCAGCGTGTTTGCGCGGTGAGATACGAACATGCCTGGGTAACCCAAACGATGCACAGTCACGCACCAAAATGGCCTGGCGCAGCAGGCCTTTGCGGAAAGTAGCCCCGTTCTCCACCGGGATAAGAAAAAATTGGGTACGGGATGGCAGTGGGGCAAATTCCAGGGCAGTCAGGCCTTCCAGAAGGAGATGCTTTTCTTCCTGAAGCTGAGCAAGCGTAACCTGCTGGTGCGTTTCATCGTTCAGTGCGGCCAACCCGGCAGCTTGCGCCAGTGCGTTTACATTCCATGGTGGGCGGATAGCTGTCAGTTTTTGAATGACCTGTTCATCTCCAACAGCATAACCGAGCCGGAGGCCTGCAAGAGCGTAATCCTTTGTCATCGAACGCAGTACCAGTATGTTCACCCGCCGAAGTTGCAGCGCGGATTCCATTCCGCCGACAAAAGCCAGGTAGGCCTCATCTACAATGAATAAAGTTTCGGGGTGCGCATCCGCCCAGGCGCCAATGGTTTCGATGGATAGTACCTGCCCGGTCGGGTTATTCGGGTTACACAAAAAAACCACCTGGAAATTGGTACTATCTAACTTCTGGTCAATTTCTGGGATGTTGGGTTGGAAACTGGAAGCTACCGAAGCATTCAAATTCTGTGCGCTGGCCTTCATTATTTGAATGGAGCGTTCATATTCGCCAAAGGTCGGCCCAAGAATCAGGGCTTGATCGCCTGCTGCAAGGTTGGCAAAAGCGGCCAGCCAGATGAGCTCTGCAGTTCCATTCCCGACCAGGATTTGCTCTGAGAGACAACCCAGGCGTTCGGCCAGCGCTCGGCGCAATGCCAGACTTTCCCGGTCGGGGTAACGATCCAATGGAGCGGCCGCGATGGCAGCCCTTACTGCGGGTGATGGCCCAAAAGGATTTGAGTTGACGCTGAAATCCAGCACCTCATCCGGTTGGATGCCAAGCCTTTCCAACTCAGCAAAATCGAGCGCGCCATGCACGGCCGGTTCAACCCTGGTAAACATACATTCTCCAAATTGTGAAAACCACAGCAGCCAGAGTAATTGAGCCGAATAACAAACCGCGGGCCTTTCCAATATCTGCAGGGCCCGGAGAGCGCAGGCCTTTGCCAAGCGTATAGTGATCAATTTTTTCCAATTCCACACCCAATGCCCCAGCCATGGCGCTCATGGGAATGCCTGCGTTTGGACTGGAGGTATTCTTTGCATCTCGGAGCATGATTGTCCAGGCCAATCCCGCATTTGCACCAGTCAAGAAGGCAGCCAAAACCAGAAACAGCCCTGACAAACGAGCAGGGATAAAATTTAGGACATCATCCAGGCGGGCAGGGATTTTTCCAAGCCATTCGTGCTCCGCGTCGTGGTATCCAAGCATCGAATCGGCTGTGTTTGCAAAACGGTAAGCAAAAGCAGCAGGCAGGCCCCCGATAGCAAAGAAAAACAACGGGGCAATGATCCCATCCGAGGTGTTTTCCGCAACGGATTCAACTGCCGCCGCAGAGACCTTGGATGCATCCAATTCAGAGGTGTCCCGGCTGACGAGATGCCAGGAAAGCAGGCGTCGCGCCTCAGGCAGGTTATTGGCTTCCAGGGTAGTTTGCACTTCTTTGGAAGCGCGCCCAAGTCCACGTAAAGAGATGGTCAATTTGAGTACGAGGGCTTGAAGCAGTATACCAATCCAAAATGGGAGATAGGAACAGTAGTAAGCAATCAACCAGCCAACACCGATCGATATTGAAAGCCCAGCGGCCAGGATGAATGTTCCGTAAGCCAGTTCTGTGAATCGGTTCCCATGCGGGCGAAAACGCATGAGGTAGGCAATCAGGTTTCCCATCCAGGCGGTGGGATGAAATCTATTGGGCGGGTCGCCAAAGACTATATCGAGCAGGAGGGCAAGAATGATGGACATTTTGGCTTTTTATCCGATACACTTACAAATTTAATGTTTGTCTGATCTGACAGGTGAAGAGAGATTCATGGGTGACAAGTAAGCCTGAAACTGTTAGCGTTCTGAATAAATTGTACCCGGCGATCGTGAATTTGTGCTGGCTGTAGGCCAGATGCGGATTTGAGCGTTCTCGGGAGATACCTGGCGCAGACAGAGGTAGATATCGAAGAAGCGCATATGTTGGGGTCACCGCTGGATAAAAGTTTATAGGTGATTCTTTCAGAAAGTCACCTATGTTTTTACCACTTTTTACGAAAATGGTATAATTAAATTAAATGGTTCAATTTAGAAAGGTGGCTTAAATGGAATACCGAGTTCAAGTACACGCAGGAGGAAGGTTCGTGCTCCCTTCCAAATTACGGAAAGAATTACAGATTAAGACGGGAGATGAAATCGTTTTACAGCTCGAAAATGGATCCATTCGGATGATCCCCCTTCACCAGGCCGTTATCATCGCCCAGCAATCAGTTAAAAAATATGTTCCAAATGGAACTTCCCTCGTTGATGGTTTGATCCAGGCACGTAGAGATGAAGCGGCCCATGAATAGAGTAGTGCTGGATGCTTCTGCCGTCCTGGCCTTGCTCAATGATGAAGTTGGGGCCAAAATAGTGCAGGAGTCTTTGCCCGGCGCAATCATTTCGTCCGTAAATTTTGCTGAGGTTGTTACGCGATTAGCACTGCTGGGAATGCCAGAAAACGAAATTCGGGAAGCCCTTGATATATTAGCGCTGGATATAACCTTATTTGATGAAGAGCAAGCATTTCTGGCAGGATGCCTTGCAATGAAAACCAAACAATTCGGCCTTTCACTGGGAGATCGCGCTTGCCTGGCGCTTGCGCTGAAAACCGGTTCTGAGGCTTTAACGTCGGATAAAATCTGGCAGACTCTTGATATTGGGGTGGAGGTCAGGGTGATCCGGTAGGCAAGGGAACTGGCAATTTCTGGAAAGTTAACTGAAGTGGGTTTTGGCGGGATCGCCGATGTATAAAGGTTTATGGTTAGCAGGTTGCCGATCTTCAGGCCGAAGTTCACAACGTTCACCTTACTGCGCTCCCTGGTGTTTATATTTGCAATGTATGTTTTTCCAGCCAATCAGCCAGCTCACTGATTGGTGGGTGTGTTGTTGCCACCTGCAAAGTGAAAGACTCGAGTTCGCTTTGTGAACAAACGATGCGGTACCCATTTATTCGCAGGAACATCGCCGTTGATGTAATCCCCGATCGTTTATTTCCATCAATAAAAACAAGGTTGTTGATCAACCAATCCAACAAAGCCGCCGCCTTCTCAAAAAGTCCGGGGTATAAATCTTTGCCATCAAAGCTTGCAAATGGACGGGTGACAGCAGACTCCAGTAACGCCAGGTCGCGCAGACCGGTTTTCCCGCCAGTTTCAGCAATCAAGCGTGCCTGGATAAAGAGAGCTTGCTGTGGGGAGAGAAACTTCATCAACGCGCCAGAGCCTCAAGCGCAGGCCGGTATTCATCAATAAACTCTGCAAGCTGACGGGCAAAATCCTCATTTACGCCAGCGAGCGAGCGCAGTGCAGGTCGGATAATAATTTGATGGGTTTTTAAGTCCAGGTCAACAGTTACCTCCGACCCATCTTCAATGCCCAGATTCTCAAGCATTTCCCTGGGAATGGATACAACAGTGCTGTTGCCAGTTTTGAACACTTTCCTGAGCATGGCTCCTCCTGTACTTACGTTGTAAGTATATCATGCTCCCAGATTCGGAAAATTGGAGAAACGGATTGTCTTTCGAGCAGCGCTGGAAAAATTTCGTATTAAGTTTCTTGCGCGAAGTATCCTGGCGAAAATAGGTACAAAAGTTAAATCGCAATACCGCATAAGTTGCTATTTTCTAGTGTCGTCACGAGTGTGGTTTGAAAACCTTCTGGAACGCTGGCTTATTTGGGGAGGATATCCGAATGTTTTGACAGAGGAGAATCCGGTTTTGAGAGAAAGGCTGCTGGGTGAAATCGTTGGGGCTTACTTATATCGTGATATTTTAGAACTTGAGGGTTTGAGACGCTCAGATAAAATTGTAGATTTGTTGCGTTTGCTCGCTTTTCAAATTGGTCAGGAAGTGTCTGTGGCGGAGCTGGCAACAAGTCTTGGGATGGGTCGACCGACGGTTGAAAAGTATTTGGATTTGTTGGAAAAGGTGTTTGTCATCTTCAGGGTGGGTGGATTTTCTCGCAATCTTCGCAAAGAAGTAACAAAGAATTCCAGATATTATTTCTATGATAATGGCGTGCGTAACAGCCTGATACAGAACTTCAACAATATGAATCTTTGCCAGGATGTAGGTCAATTGTGGGGAAACTTCCTGATTGTGGAGCGTCGCAAGGCCAATCTGGCAGCTTCCCGCTCGGTAAATTCCTATTTTTGGCGTACCTATGATCAGAAAGAAATAGATTGTTTTGAAGAACACGGTGGCAAGCTGTTTGGATATGAATTCAAATGGGGAGAAAAACCCATTTCCAAAAAAACCAGTACGGAATTCCTGGAAGCCTATCCTGGCTCAGAATTGTCAACCATCAACAGAGACAACTTCGAAATTTTTATTTCATGAAATAGGATTCTAAACAATCTCTGTGAAGAATGCCATATTTCTTGGAGAATAATTTTTATACATAACTGTTCTTGTGCGCAGCCTTTTCGTGGAATCTGGCATCAAAGAGGCTGCTTTTAGGTGATTAGGGCAAAGAATTTTGATCGTAAAATTATGTATTCGCAACTCCAGCCTCATTCTGTTGCCTGAATTCACGCTTTGTTGTATAGTCGATAGCAAAACACTTCACAAAATAAATCGACAAGCAATCACTCAGGAGGTATCCCATGCTTGAAATTCCCGTATTGGTCACCGCAGCCTGGACAGCCATTCAGCCAGTTCTGCCGATCATCGCCTCCAAAGGTACGGAGGAAATTGTCTCTCATGCCGTCGGAGATGTCTGGGAAGCGATCAAAAGGAAATTTGATACCAAAGCCGCCGCGAAGGAAGCCCTGGAAGACTTGCTCAAAACACCTCATGATACCGATGTGCAGGGACAGTTTCGCGTTCAGTTGAAGAAGCTGCTCCAGGAAGATGCCACCTTCACTGCTGATCTGAGTAGATTGCTTGAGGCTGCCGGGAGTGATTTCAAGGCTCAAGTGATTGGGAACGGGGCAATCGCCCAGGGAACGGGTGCAAAAGCGGTTGGCGCAGGTGGCATCATGATTGAGGGTGGCGTCAGCGGCGGTATTGATCTGGGCGCGAAAAAGAAAGCGTAACTTTGTCCGGCAGGGACTTAAAACAAAAAGCCCGGCCATGATTGGCCGGGATGGATGTGGAACTGGTTCACGCTGCTTCAGCGCTTTGTCTGCAGCACGAAGCGAACCGGTATTTGTAGTCATGTACCCCCATGTTCATTGTGCACGACTGTCCACGGGTCTATTCGGGTCTTGATAAAAATTCCTGTGACAATCCAAAAGGAATTTTATTATCTCAAAATTGCGTTTGCTTCTTTGCCCATCGAAACAATATTTTCCCAAAACCAAGTTATGCTGCAGCCCGAATTATTCAAAGGTTCAATCAAGGGAATATCATTGCTTAAAAACATGCTAAACTATCAGTAAGGATTAGGTTCAGGATGGATAAATGCTTTCTCACGATTACGACTTAAAAAACTCCGAAATTCACGGCCTTTCCTCTGCGGATTCGCTGACAGGGATGTTTACAGCGCTGGGGTACGACACCAGTAAGCGCCTAACTCAGACGCCTGATGCTCTGGGGCTCCCGGAGACGTTGGCGCGGGAAGTGGTGAAAATCGAACGTTTGGCCAACCAGGAAGACGGTGGCTTGCAGGTTTTCCTCTTGGAAATGAAGCATGTCACGGTGGCGATGATCCAGATTCTGGCACGTGTATTTAAAAATAGAGCCGGGTTGTTCCTCTTTGTATTGACCACCCTGGATTATGAGCGTCTGGATTTTGTTCTGATGGAACAGGCTGTACCAGAAACCCAGTCTACGAGGGAGATTAACTCGCCACAAGTAACCTTACGACCGCGCATTCTGAGCGTAGACCGGCGCAACCCCGATCCGGTTAGTATGCGGGTTTTGCGTAGGTTTTCTTACACCGAGTTGGATGCCGATTACCAATGGGATAAGTTGCACTCGGCTTATGGGGTGGCGGACTGGTCTGAACCGCTCTTTAATAACCGGGCGCTTTTTTCGGATTACTACTTGAATGAACGCCTGCCGCAGCGCTTCGAGTGGAAGGAGGATCCACGCCCAGTCTTTGGATCCATCAGTTATTTATTTGCGGATGTACGCAAGGAATACGCAGGGAAAGTTGAAAGCCAGGTGCGTTCGGGGTTATTGGAACCAACCTTAAAAGCTTTGGGGTGGGGTATAGAGCAAAGCAATGGCTCCAAGGATGAAAGCCCGAAACCGGATTATTGGCTAAAAACCCCCAGTGGTGAGATGATCCCCTGTTTGGCTTATGCCTGGGATCGTACGCTGGACGGTATGGACGATAAGCGCGACGCTGATACACCCAGTGAGAACCCGGCGCAGATGGTGGTTAGTATTTTAGAGAAAATGGCTGGGAACGCTCTTGGTTGGGCGATTGTTACCAATGGCAAAACCTGGCGTTTGTATTCGGCGCGCGCGCACAGCCGCGCCACCAACTATTACGAGATAGACCTGGAAGAAACGCTGGCCAGCCCCGAAGCCGGCACAGCTTTTCGCTATTTTTGGCTGCTGTTTCGGGCAAAGTCTTTTAGTGGGCAGCCTTGCTTTGTTGAATCCCTGCTGACTGAATCCGCTTCCTACGCCAAGGCACTGGGTGATCGCTTAAAGGGAAACGTTTTTGAGAACGTTTTCCCGAAGTTTGCCGAAGGGTTTGTTCGGGAGTGGGGCAAACCGGCGGTGGAGTTGACTTCCGAAGAACTGGATGAGACTTTTCATGCCACGTTGACGTTCCTGTACCGTCTTTTGTTTTTGCTGTATGCCGAGGCGCGCGACCTGCTGCCGGTAAAGGAAACGCGCGGGTTCTGGGAAATCTCACTCAGCAAAATGCGCCAGGAAATTGCCGGGAAAGCCGGGAACATCGCCGACCTGGCGCCAGAGAAACTCAAGGCAGCCTATTCGGCCAGTGAAACAAGTCTCTATGACCGGCTTGGGATGTTATTCGTGGCAATTGATCAGGGTGAAGCAAAATTCAATGTCCCGGTCTACAACGGCGGGCTGTTTGTGACCGAGGTCCCCGCCCAAAGCGCGGACGAGCCTGCCGAAGTAGCCACGGCGCGCTTCCTGAAAAATCACAAAATTTCCGACCGTTTTTTGGCGCTGGGGCTGGATTTGCTGGCTCGAGACATCGATGAGAAGACCCAGGCCCTGGCGATGATCGATTACAAGTCGCTGGGTGTACGGCAGCTCGGCTCGATTTACGAAGGGTTGTTGGAGTTTAAGGTCAGGGTGGCGACCGAGAAAATGGCAGTGGTAACCGGCAAGAAAGGCGAAGAAATCTTGCCGTATAAAGAAGCAGAGGCAAAAAATCTCAAGGTAAAAACCACTGGAAAAGGTGCGGCGCGTACTGAGTTCGTCATCCACAAGGGCGAGCTTTATCTCGAAAACGACAAACACGAGCGCAAGGCCTCCGGCTCCTATTACACCCCCGATTACATCGTCAAATATATCGTCCAGAACACGGTCGGGCCAGCGCTGGATGCCAAGCTGGAGGGCCTGCGCCCCAAACTGCGCGAAGCGCAAAAAGCCTACCATGCAGCAGTGGAACGCCAGAAGGCTTTCCAAAAAATGGGCCAGAAAGGCGACGATCCTGAAAAGACAGCCTACACTTTCCGCGCCCTGGTGGATGATCTCTTTGATCTGCGCGTGCTCGACCCGGCCATGGGCAGCGGGCATTTCCTGGTGGAAGCGGTGGACTTCATCACCGACCGCCTGCTGGCTTTCCTGAATGCCTTCCCGTGGAACCCGGTGACGGCCACTTTGCGCCAGACGCGCGGCACCATCCTGGAGCAGATGCGCGCCCAGGAGATCAGCATCGACCCGGCGCGCCTGACGGATGTCAATTTGCTCAAGCGGCACGTGCTCAAACGCTGCATCTATGGCGTGGATTTGAACCCGATGGCGGTCGAACTGGCCAAGGTCAGCCTATGGCTGGATTGTTTCACTCTGGGTGCCCCTCTTTCCTTCCTTGACCATCACCTCAAGCCCGGCAATTCGCTGATCGGGGCACGGATTGAGGAAGTGCGTGCCGCGCTCGAGATGGCTGTCGAACGCGAACGCCTGGAAATCCCGCTTCTAATGGGCGTCATGGGCGGCAGCCAGTTTGCGGGCGTGATGATGTCGGTCGATTTGATGCGCCGGGTGGGTGAACTGCCCGATACCACCGCCGAGCAGGTGCACAAAAGCCGAGCTGAATATCGCAAAGCGACCGATGCGCTTGCGCCCTATAAACGTATCCTGGATGTGTACACCAGCCGCTGGTTTGGCAATCCCGATACGAAGTTGGATCAACCTGCGATTTCCTTCCTTCGCAACGAACACCATTTGCCCTGGATCCAATTCCATGCAGAATTAGAAACCCTTAAGCCTGCCTCACAGTTAATTGCGGAGACCGCCCTGAAAGCCGCCCGCAAAGAACATTTCTTCCACTGGGAACTGGAATTCCCCGAAGTCTTCTTTGGGCCCAGTCCGGCCAGCCAGCAGCAAATTGTGATGAAGGAAAATCCTGGTTTTGATGTAGTGGTGGGCAATCCACCATATTTAAATGCTTGGACTATGACAGAACAAATGCCACAAGAACGTGATGCGATTAATAATATATTTTACAAGACAAATTTGCTTGAAGGACATTGGGATTTATATGTGCCGTTCGTAATTCAGTCTTTATTTTTAACAAAACCCACGGGGTATCACAGCTTTATTGTACCTAACCCAATTCTTAGAGAAAAGTATGGTGTGAGTTTACGGGAGCAAATATTAACTGACTATTTTCTAACTAGCATACTTAGTTTTGGGCATGCAAATGTTTTTGATGAAGTGTCGCGTCAGTGCGTTGTCTATAGTATTTCCAAACGATCACAGAAAAAGAGAAGTCAAAGCATCAGGGTTGCAACTGGAGCAGTTCCTTTCACATATTCTGAGACTGGTAATATTGACAATAATGTTTGGCTCGATGCTTATAATTACCAAATTAGGGTGGATGAAGCCTATATTCGTGGGACTCCATTACTAGCGAAAGTTCAATTGAAAAGCGATTTTCTTGGACAATATCTATATGTAAACGTGGGCGCTACTGTTTCAAGTAAAAAACCTGGTGCTTTTACCAAAAAGGATGTTGTCAGTAATGCTCCAATAGGAAATGCTAAAAAGTTTTTTGATGGTTCTGATATGAGTAGATATTCCATTGATTGGAAAGATTCATGGCTTGATTATAGAAGAAACGAAATGTCTGGTCCACGATCACCTGAAATGTTTGAAACTGAAAAAATATTGGTTCGTATTAGAACTGCTGAAAATGAAAGATTAATAGCATTTTATGATGATACAAAAATGTACTGTGATCACACGGTTATTGTTTGTTGCTCCTATAACGCATTATCAGGAAGCGCCGCACAAAGTGATTTCGATGGATACGAGAAAAAGGATTTTTCAATAAACACTCATTATGTGTTAAGTTTAATAAACTCAACTTTTATGTCTTGGGTATTTCGTAATAAATTTGCAACAGGTGCCTTACAAGGATCATATTCTGATGTTTGGCCTCAATCAGTTAGAGCATTCCCTGTTCGGCGAATTTCCTTTACTACCCCAGCCACTCGGCGCGAGGCGCTGGTGCGTGAAGCCCAGGCCTTGATTGCTGCCAAAAATGCACCCGCACTGGTGGCTTTCAGCGCGACCCGTCTCAGCGCTCAGCCCGAGCAGAGCGACGTCATCCACGATCTGCTCGCTGCCCTGGCCGAGCGCATGATCGATCTGAACAAGCAAAAACAGGCTGAGGTAAAACGCTTCCTGGCCTGGCTTGAAAACCTGCTCAAAGTCAACGTGGATGACTTGAACGGAAAATCCAAACTCAAAAACTATCTTGGTGATTACCAAAAAGGCGAACCCGAAACCACTTACGCCGAACTGGAAGACATTCTCTACAAAAATAAGGGCAAATTGGCCATCAGCCTAAACGACAGCCGGGTTACCGCCAAATTGCGTGAAGAGTACGAAAAATCGCTTGCTGTGCTACGCCCGATCAAGGCGTCTCTGGCCTGGACGGATGAAGTAATTGACCAGGTGGTGTATCAACTTTATGGGCTGACGGAAGAAGAAATCCGCGTGGTGGAGGGGAAATAGACTGCCCTTTTATTCTATTTACATGTAGAATCTACGAATAAATGAAGGAATAAATTATGGGACAACCATTGGTAAACATCACTATCAAGGGTTACAAATCTATCCGCGAATTGGAGAAATTTCCGCTCACGGCCCTTAACGTGCTCATCGGCGCCAATGGGTCGGGTAAAACGAACTTTATCTCCACTTTTAAACTGCTGAATCAAATTGTGGATGAAAACCTGCAACTTTTTACCGGGCAGCAGGGCGGGGCTGACACCTTGTTGTATTTTGGAAGAAAAGAAACTGACCAAATTGAAATAAGCCTTCAATTCGGCGAGAATGGCTATCGTTGCAATCTTGTTCCGGCAGTGGGAGATGTTCTCATTTTTGGGGACGAGTTGATTTCTTACCGAGGCTACGGCTTTACAACTTCGATTGGAAATGGTCATCGGGAAACAAGACTTTTTGAAGAATCCAGAAAGAAGCCAGAGAAAAAAACGGTTTCAGATTACGTTATTGACGCACTTAAGAGTTGGCGCGTTTATCACTTTCATGACACCAGCGCCGGGGCAAAGGTTAAGCAAAAGGGTGATTTGAACGATAACCAGGTATTTCGCGCTGATGCATCGAACCTGGCAGCTTTTTTGTATTTTTTGCGCGAGACTAAAGAACCTTTCTACCGCAAAATTGTCTCCACCATTCGCCTGGTCGCCCCATTTTTTGACGATTTTAATCTGCGCCCTGACCCATTCAACCCGGAAAAAATCCAGCTAGAATGGCGTGAAGTGGGAAGCGACGCTTACTTCAACGCGCATGTATTGTCCGATGGTACCCTGCGCTTTATCTGTCTGGCGACTCTGCTGCTCCAGCCAAAAATGCCTTCCACCATTCTGATCGACGAACCGGAACTTGGTCTTCATCCCTATGCTATCACCATGCTTGCTTCCCTGCTGCGCAGTGCCGCCACCCAGACCCAGGTGATTGTTTCGACCCAATCCGTGCCGCTGGTTAATCAATTCCAGCCAGAAGATATTATCGTTGTTGATCGGGATGATCATCAATCAACCTTCAGGCGTCTCGTTGAGAAAGAACTGGAAGGCTGGCTGGATGGTTACGGCATGGGCGATTTATGGGAAAAGAATGTGCTTGGGGGAAGGCCAGGATGAAACGTGTGCTCATCTCGGTGGAAGGTCAAACCGAAGAAACATTTGTACGCGAGGTGCTTTACAAACATCTTTTGTTGAGGAATGTATTTGTTCAGCCGGTTATTGTATCAACCAAGCGCGCAAAACAAGGTAATAAATTCAAAGGTGGATTGCTTTCTTACGAACAAGCACGAAATGAAGTCCGCCACTTGTGTGAAAATAAAGCAGCCTTCGCAGTTACGACTTTATATGATTTGTACCATCTACCGGTTGATTTTCCCGGGTATGCTACCCGTCCTGCTGGTAATGGGAGAGCGAAGGCTGTTTACCTTGAACAAGCTTTTCAGCAAGACATAAATATACCCAGCTTTCGCCCTCATCTGCAAGTCCATGAATTTGAAGCTTTTATGTTCGTCGACCCGAAAAAGACAGCGGCCTTGTTCCCAGAAAACGATCTCACGAGGGAATTAAGGGAAATTCGCGAGTCATTCCAATCCCCTGAAGATATCAACGATAGCCCAATAACCGCACCATCAAAGCGCATCCTGGCACTCTATCCGAAGTATGACAAGCCACTTTATGGTACTTTGGCGGTATTGGAAATTGGTTTGGATAAGCTTCGAGCAGAGTGTCCGCACTTTCATACCTGGTTGGATTGGCTGGAAAGTTTGGGGTAATTCATGAAACTGCCTTACGTTATCGACAACCAGAGCCACAAACTGGCCGATGTGCTAAACGATGTGATGCAAAACGGTACCGGGCACTCGCTGGATATTGCCTCGGCATATTTTAGTATCAGCGGATTTCGCCTGCTCCGTGAAAACCTGCAAGCCCTGCGCAGTTTTCGGCTCCTGCTTGGCTTCCAGCCTTCCGAAGCCAAAGATGTCGGCATACGGCCATCCACTTCGGCGTTCCACCGTCAATTGTGCGGTGACTTGAATATCGAGCCTTTCAGCGAAGAAACTTTGCGACTGGTCGAAGACTTGATCGGCTATCTGCAGCGATCCGGCGTGGCTGTCCGTCTCTATGAGAATGGCTTTCTGCACGCCAAGGCATACTTGTTTTATGGTGACAAAGGTTCGCAGGTTCCGCTCTTCGACCGGCTATTACCGTTAATCGGCATTGTAGGTTCCTCAAATTTCACCGGGCCGGGTCTGTCCACCAACAAAGAATTAAACCTGGCGCACAAAACCATCATCGATTATGAAGAAGTCAATGATATCCAGGCGCGCGCTTCCGCTGAAAAACTGGTTGATGAAAAAGCCAATGCATCTATTACTCCAGCCAACCGGCGTATCCTCAAAAGCGAAGTGGGCGCGCGTGCCATCCTGGATTTGGTGGATTGGTATAACACCCAGTGGGATCAGGCGCGCGATTTCAAAGCCGAACTGATCGAACTGCTGGATCATTCCAAGTTTGGCGCATTCGAGTACACCCCTTACGATATTTATCTCAAAGCCATTTACACTTATTTCAAAGACGACCTGGACGCGACTGAATCGCCCAATGTTCGTTCGGCGGTGGAGTTATCTGAATTTCAGGAAGATGCCGTTAAGAAAGCCCGCCGCATCCTGGCAAAATATGATGGCGTACTGATTGGTGATTCGGTGGGGATGGGCAAGACTTGGATCGGCAAAAAACTGCTCGAAGACTACGCCTACCACCAACGCATGAAGGCCCTGGTAGTTTGCCCGGCATCTCTCAGTGAAATGTGGAAACGGGAATTAGCCTCCGCTACCATCGCGGCACGGGTTGTCACCCAGGAATCGCTCGGACAAACAGAGGGCAGCCTCGATCTCAGTCAGTTCCAAGATGTCGATGTAATCCTGGTGGATGAATCGCATAATTTTCGTAACCGCAATTCCCAGCGTTATCAGAATCTCGAACAAATTATCGCGGCCAATCGTGGGCGTGGTCGCAGCGGAATGCGCACCAAGGTCATTTTACTGACCGCCACCCCCATCAATAACAATATCTTTGACCTGTATAACCAGATTAACCTTTTCACCCAAAACGACCGCGGCTATTTCGCCGGAGCCGGCATCGGCGATTTATACCGTTATTTTCTCTCAGCCCGCCAGCAGGTGCGCGATGAACAAACCAGCGCCGCCTTATTCAACCTGCTGGAAGAAGTAGTCATCCGTCGCACCCGTCCGTTTATCCGTAAAGCCTATCCCAACGCCACAATCATGGGCAAACCGGTCAGGTGGCCGGAACGGAAATTGCGCACGGTGCGTTATGATCTGGAAGCCACCTACGAGGGGATTTACGAACGCATTGTACAGGGTGTCGAGCGCCTGACGCTGGCAACCTACAACCTGGAATCGTTCAAGAAAACCGAAGTCGAACGTGACGAGTTTGAAGAAGGGCGTGAACAGGCGCTGGTTGGCATTTTCAAAACCCGCTATCTCAAACGGCTCGAATCCAGCGTGGAAGCTTTTCGCATCAGTATCCGCCGGGCATTGGCCTTTACCAAAACCTTTGAAGATTACGTGCTGGCCGGGCGCGTACTCGACAGCCATTCCTTCCAAAAAGCAATGCAATTCCTGGCGCGCGAGGATGAAGAAGACGATGCCACGCCCACCTCGCTGGCCGATGATTTTGATGAAAACATCGATGCCCAGGCGTTTTTGGATTCACTCCCATCCCTGGAACCCGCTCAATATGATTTGCGCAAACTCCATAAGGCCATTCAGCGCGATGTTGAAATTCTGACCGATATCTGGCATCTCATCAAAGACATTTCGCCACAAAAAGATGCCAAATTGGGGCGCCTGAAGGCTTTGCTTGGTGATGAACTGCGCGGCAAAAAAGTTTTACTCTTTACATATTACAAAGATACTGCCCGCTATCTCTACCGTGAACTGGGTTTAGAACATGGCAAGGCCTGGCGAGAATCAATTGGCAGCCCCAACCTCCGCCGCATGGACAGTGGCGAACCGACCAGGGAACGGCAGAAACTGATCCAGGCCTTTTCACCGGTTGCCAACAACAAACCTGAACTTGCCGGTACTGAGCAGGAAGTGGATGTGATGATTTCCACGGATGTTCTCTCGGAAGGCCAGAACTTGCAGGATTGTGGCATTCTGGTCAACTACGATTTACATTGGAACCCAACCCGCATGGTACAACGCGCCGGGCGCATTGACCGGATTGGCTCAGCATTTGAACAAATCACCATTGAAAACCTGTTTCCGGATGCCGGGTTGGAACGACTGCTCGGTTTGGTGGAAAGCCTAAGCCAGAAAATCACTCAAATTGATGCAACTGGTTTTCTCGATGCCAGCGTTTTAGGCGAGACTGTTCATCCACGCAACTTCAATACCCTGCGTCGCATCCAGGATGAGGATGGTTCGGTGGTGCAGGAGCAGGAAGAATTCATTGAATTGGCCAGCAGTGAATTCATGCTTCAACAACTCAAGCTTCTGCTTGCCAGCGGTGCGCAGGAACGCCTGGAAAATCTGCCTGATGGAATTCATTCTGGCTTGTTCCATGCCGGGTATCGCGGGTTGTTCTTTTACTTTACCGTCCCAGATATAACTCGCCCAGAATCTCGACAGCACTTTTGGCGCTATTATGATATTCACACTCAGCGCATCACTGATAATCGTTTTACCATCGCGAGCCTGATTTCCTGCTCCCCGGATACTCCGCGCTTTTTGGGCGATGCTGACGTTTTCGCAATCCAGGAAAAGGTTAAAACCGATATTTTGCGTTCCATTCAAAACCAGGTTGCTATGGAAGCTGCGCCCAAGATTATCGATCCCATCCAGCAAACCATTTCAGCCGTATTAAGGGCGCATCTAAACAACCCGAACCATGATCGTAGCCGGGTTCGCAATGCTTTGCGCATCCTGAGCCAGCCAATGATTGGATCTCTTATTCGAAGGCTTAAGGTATCTTTTAGTATTTACCAATCTGTTCGGGATGAAAATCAATTACTCGATGCGGTTCTAAAAAGTGGGAATATAAATGAACCTGATCCCCAGGTGACACCTCCAATTAATCAACTTAATGCTGATGATCTATATTTAATTTGTTGGGAGTACATTTGGTCATAGTTTTAGGTGCTCAGTAATTAATTTTACGTGGTAAGGTTTTATAAAAAATTTGAGTGTAGGGTAAATTTGTGATATTGATTATTTACAGACTCTTATCCACCGGGGATCCCAATCTATCAGGTTAATATTGCAAAATTCCTGGGCTTTTGCGCCGGTATCCAGCAGGCGCAGGAAGATGGCTTTATCGCGCAGGCTGGTACGATCATCACCTTTGCAGGAGTGAACCGGGGTTTCAACATCCTCGAGGGGGATTGGCTCGATAGGCTCCTGGGGTAACCTGGGGGCTTTCACTTTCAGAATGGGGTTTTTCCAATCGGGTTCCATGATGTCTTCAAAATCCAGCCAGCGGGAAAAAGCGCGTATAGTACGAAACCCGCAATGAATTCCACCCGGATTCCATTTCCCTTCCAGAGAGATTAAGGTAGCGCCTGAGAAAATCGGGGGGTGATTTGTCTGACCTGGGTCACGACCTGGTTGTCGCAGTAATTCTCAAAGGTTTTGAGATAATTGCTGTAGAACCTGATGGAGTGTTTTGAAAGCCCGGCTGCCTTGCGATCGGTCAGGTAGGATTCGATGACAATTGTTAAAAAAACGCTTTGAACAATTTAAAGAATCGTCTGGTTATCTGCTGGTTTTTCCTTTAACATTTGAAAAATCTCCCCCAGCAAATACAGTCAATTTATTGAAAACAAGCCTTTTTTCCGTATATTGGCCCTTTTTAAATCAAAGGAGCCACCTGTGGGAGTCGAACCCACGACCTGACGATTACGAATATCGCTCTGAGAACGTACCGTATTCGGTAGACGAAAATATACCTAAATACGGGATAAAGAAGCTTATTTATGGAAATTAGCCTGTATTTGCTGGGGGAGAATTGCACAATGTTAAAAAATAACTCAATTCATAACCAGACGATTCCTGATTTTGCTCAAGGAGGCTATTTAAAAATCGCGTTTGATTCCTTTATTATTGATCGCAGGGCCGCCGGTTTGACTAAACAATCCATCGAGTTTTATCAAGGTTATCTGGATGCTTTTCTTTCCTATTGCAATCGCCAATCAGTTACTCACATTACTCAGGTCACCCCAGACTTTATCCGCCGATACCTCCTTTCCTACGAGGGCATATGGAAGCCTGGCGGAATCCATGCATCTTTCCGCACTTTGAGAGCGTTCTTTCGTTGGTTGGATTTTGAAGATGTGATGGATAGTAGTTGGAAGAATCCTATTTTGAAGGTCAAAGGGCCAAGGGTACCTGAAGAAAATATTGAGCCTATCTCGATGCAAGATGTTGAAACCCTTATCAACTCTTGCAAGGGCCAGAACATTTTTAGTTTGCGAGATAAAGCGATATTCCTATGCTTGTTAGATACCGGAGCACGTGCTCAGGAATTTTGCAATATTAATTTGGCCGACTTGGATCTTGATACAGGATCCATTGTCATTCGAATGGGAAAGGGTAGAAAACCACGTACAGTATTCATAGGAAAGAAATCCAAAAAGGCGGTAAGAGCTTATCTGCGTGAAAG
>CAIWAX010000066.1 GCA_903910795.1 uncultured Anaerolineae bacterium | reverse complement strand
GAAACAAGGGGTGAAACAAGGGGTGAAACAAGGGGTGAAACAAGGCACGATTTGCCAAGCAAATCGTGCGGCGGCGTGGCAATCCTGCTCCGGCGAGGAGATTGCCACACTCGCTGGAGATCGCTCGCTCCAATGACATGGCTGAGTAGTAACGAAAAAATGTAACTGCTCACCCGGTTGTGAGATCAGACTTCATCAGGTGCAACGCACTTTCACGCTGGCAAGGGAGGCTTATCTTCAAGGCGCCTGGGCCTGGCCCAGTGCAGGCGCAATTGGAAAGTGCGTTGCACCTCTTATGAAGGCTAAGTTACCCTGTTAGCGCGGCGCCAGCTTGAGGGTCGCGGAGCGGGCATCCGGGGCGACCATCGGATCGACGAACTCCGGGCCATCTTCGTGGTACTTGGCGCGGTAAACCTCGTCGATCTGGTCGTTGACCGCCGGGTCAGCCTCATCCACAAGGCGCACATCCTTCTCCACGCCGCCGGAGCGGATGCGCCCGGCGCGGCGCTCCTGGGTTGCCAGGAACCACGGCCCGCCGCGGCCCTTGTAGGCACGGATATACAGGTGGTCGTCCACGCGCACCACCCAGATCGGCACCGGCTTTCTGAGCGTGCCATCGGCGCGCAGGCTCATGATCTCCAATTCTTGCGCGTTCCCGATCTTGTCCAGTTCTTCATTTGTCCAGGTTGTCATGGGCTTTTCTCCTCGGGTGCAAGCTGCGGGTCAGGGTGATTACTCAGGCAGTACTTCATTGATGCAGCGGATGGCGTTCAATGACCTGGGATAGCCGATATAGGGTAGTAGCTGGGTGACCACGCTCAGCATGGTTTGCTTGTCATTGCCTACATTTACATTGGTCTGAATGTGGCCTTTCAACTGCGGCTCGCAGCCGCCCAGCGACATCAGCATGGAGATCGTCAACAGTTCCCTGGTCTTTACATCCACACCGCCGCGCATGACCCAATCGCCAAAACAATTGGCCGACAGGTATTTTAGAATGTGGAGCTGGTTGGCGGGCGCATCGGCGTACATCTGGTCGATGCGCTCCGCGCCAATCAAGGACTTTTGAAACGCAAAGCCCTTCTCAAAGCGCGTTTCGGGGGTGGTGACGGACTGGCTCTCCAGCGGCAGCTTGACGCCCCGGCTTTCCAGTATCTCGTTGGTGGCGTGGATAAAGTCAAACACTTTGGCCATGCCCACATAGGGCAGCGCCTGGTAGACAATTTCCTTTACTTCCACCGGGGTGACGTCCACATTAAACGCGCCGCCCAGCATGACGCGGTATTCGGCCAGCGCCTGGCAGGCGATCATGGCGGCCAGGATGACCATCAGGCGGGTGTGCGTGTCCAGGTTGCCGTAGGCCAATACTTCGTCAAAGGCGAAATTGTCAAAGATTTCCACCAGTTCCGGGTCGCTGACCGCCAGGCTGGAAGTGTGGTTGGGGAACAATTCCTCATGGTTTTTTAGAGCTGTTGCGCTGATTTTCATTGGTTTTCCTTCTTGTTTTGGCTGCAATAGTCTGTTCAGGCGATTTCCAGGGCCTGTTCCTGCATGATCTCTTTTTCTTTTTTCAAGACCGCGTTTTCATAGACTTCGATCTTGTGATCCAGGATGTCCAGGGTTTTTTGCATTTCCTGCATCCTGGCCGCCAGCAGCGCGCGCTGCTCTTTCAGGATCTCCTTGCGGGCCTGGATGGTTTCATCACCCTGTTGGACCAGCGCGACATAATCGATCAAGACCTCAACCGGCAGCCCGGCGCTGCGCATACACTTGATGAAATCCACCCGCCGTAGATCCAGGTCGGAGTAGTCCCGAATACCGCTGGCTGTGCGGTTAACGGGCCAGATCAGGCCGATCCGTTCATAGTAGCGCAGTGTATCGGATGAAATACCGAACTTTTCACTTACTTCTGCAATTTTCATCATGTCACCTCGTGAATATAGTGTATCACCTGGAGTTAACTCCAAGTCAAGGGTTTTATAGAAATTGGTACAAACAAGTTTCTGAAGCTGTTGCAAAGGCCGTGCCTCTTATGCTAAGGGCGGGAGGGGTCGTTGCAGGAAAGCTCCGAATTTGGGTGTAATACATGATCGTGTTCTGATATAATTTTTCTTATGATTACAAACCTGACAAATTCGCATTTAAACGATGAAAATTTTAATTTGTATCATGGCGATACTCTTGAATTTTTACATTCCGTGCCTGATGGCGCGATAAATTTGATTGTCACTTCACCGCCTTATAATGTCGGCAAAGAATACGAAGTAAAGACTTCGATAGAAAAGTATCTTGAGAGGCAGGAACAGGTTATCCGTATCATGTACGACAAGCTGGCTCCGGATGGAAGTATTTGCTGGCAGGTCGGAAACTATGTAGATAATGGTGAAAACAAGAAAATCAGGGGATATCATGAAAGTTGTTTATGAATATTCGCACCTCGGTGGATCGGAAATTTTGCAAGTTCGCTATCCAGCAATAAACAAGGAAATTTATGGGGTGATTGCCGAAATCAACCCATTAAAATTAAAAAAAAGCAAAGAGAAGACGAAAACTGGCAAGATGTTATATGCTCCTAAAGATTTGAATAGCCGGTTTGAAGTGGCCTTCAACCGGCTCGGTTTTCAAGAAATATGGGATCAATATACGATTACCATCCCCAATAGTGATATAGAAATAAAGGGGGCATTCAAACAAGTTGACCTCGTAAAGGAAAAAGTCCTGGTTGAAGTGCAGTTTGGTAAGTATGCTTTTATGTTTTATGACATGGCTAAATTTCAATATTTTTTCAACGAAAATAAGGCTGATGTTGGGGTTGAAATTGTGCCCTGTCACGCCATGCAGAAAGAGATGTCCAGCGGAGTTTCTTATGGCGAACAATTGGTGTATGATATTGAGCGGCTCAAACGTCACTTCCCGGCTGTACCGGTTAAAGTGATGTTGATTGACATAGATACTGAGCCAGAAAATAATTCTGATGGTGTTGAACAAACACCGTAACTCCTTAAAAAAGCGTCCTTGTCGTAACGGCTCACGGCTCTGCGGGTTAGCCGTTTGAACGCGACTAAAGTCGCTACTACGGGTTGTTGTATAGTGTCCCTCGACTTGAATTAAAAAACTTCCGAGTTCTTTAAGAACTCGGAAGTTTGGTTTTTAGGGGAGACTAATACGAGGCGCCGGGTCTCGGGTGATACCCCGCGGGGTAGCGGGTTGGCTTTACCACTGGCACTGCCGGAACGACCGGAACGGAAAGCACTTCCTTCATCGCCAGGTCGCTCATCAGCCGCATCCGGATTTCATCCTGCAGTTGGAAGGCTCTCTCCAGCGTGCGCTCGATCACAATGAACCCGATCGTGTTCACTCGCAGCATGTTGACGTTAATCAGCAGCATGCCGGTTTTTTTCTCATCTGTGATGAACAGATCGTGCAGCTTTTCGCGCACAATTTCCCAACTTTGCGGGGCGCCCGTGCGGAACTCCTCGCGTGAAATGATGACCAGGTTCTCCGCATCATCACCCAGAAGGGTCTTCATCGCGCTGTAAACATGCGTCCCACCGGTGCGCCGGATGTTGATCTCGATCGGGATGTAGCGCCCATCTTCACGGATGATGTAATCTGTGTCGAAATGACCGCGATAGCCCTGCTTTTGAAGGAAATCGGCGATTGCCAGGGCGTCTTCTTCCGCCTGCCGGGTTGCGCTGGATTGATGATCGATATGATCCATCACCACGCCCAGAAAATTACCTTCCGGCGATAAAATCTGTTGGGACCAGTAGAGCATGCCTGGCTTTTCAGGCTCGGCCGGGACGTAAATTTCCAGCGAAGGAGATTGCAAATCGCCCGCTTTTACTTTCAACAGCTCTTCCACCATGATTTTATTGTTTTTCAGGTAAGTGTTTTCTTCCAACTGCGCCCTGATGATTCTGGGATTGTTCAGATCATCGGTATAAAAGCGCAGCGAACCCAGCCCTGAGTTTCCGTCCGTGGGTTTGATGATCACGTCCCGGCCGGATGCCAGGAAATCAATCGTGGCCTGATAGGCTTCCCCCAGGTTGTTGCAGCAGCGATAAGCTGAACCCAGGATCGGATGGCCGTTTTGATTGAGCGTTTTGATAATACTCTTGAAGCCGAATTTTGAGGAATAATATCTACGTTTCTGCACAAAATCATCGCTTGGGAGCGTTTTCGGGTTGAGGAAGATTCCCTGACTGCCCAGAAGCTTGACGTATTTGTTCAGATTTTCAGAGATAGAATAGGAAACAAGGGAAACTGGTGTCTGGCTGTCGCGCCCCATCCATTCCTTGACTTCTTCAATTTGTTTCTTTTCAGACAAAAACTCTAATAGGGGTTGAGCGCTGTTGGGTGGGGAAATCACCTTTATGCTTTTATTGAATAGCCTGGCAACCCATTCAACAAACTCTGCGGGGATGGCTAGCTGCGAAGCGACCAGTAAGTCACTTTCCATCGGCCAAAATAGGGCTCTTTCGGAGAGCAGATCATATTCGAATAATAGTTCTTTATATCGATCCGACCGCTGGCAAAAGGAGTCAACCTCATCGCCGATATTGGCGACTACGAACGCACGGGTACAACTGGGAGGTTTTGTTTTCTTATTCATTTTATTGTCCAACGTGCTATTAAAACACATATTGGTAAAAATAGGATAAGAATCTGACCCAGATTTGTGCAGAGTTTATGGGCAAATAATAAGCTGGTTTGATAATTAAGGTGTCAGGTGTTTCCCCGGGAAGAGCGCCTGGGGCGCTGCGCGAGGTGTCCGCGTAAGAACCGCGCGCGATAGTCCTGCGGGGTCTCAGGCTGCGGCCTGTGTCTTTTCCAACGTCTCAAGCGCATGCCGGCCCTTCTCGGTCAGCGACCAGTAGCGCGTGGGGATGTGGCAGGCACTGGTGACGGGACAGTCAGTGCAGGCATTTTTCGGCGTGTCGCAATCCGCGCCGGCCTCCCACAGGTAGCCGCGCGCGGTCAGATCCAGCGCGATCTGCTGCGCCATGCCTGCCGAAAGGCCCAGCGCGTGGGCAATCCCCAGCAGGCTGTGCATTTCGCCGCTCTGCATGACCTTTAAAAAGCGGTATAACATCTTAAAACAATCTCCCGATCTGGTAAACCGCCACCCCCAGGCTGAGGCTGAGCGCAAGCTGCATGCCGATGCTGGCGGCCGTCCAGCGCCAGGAGCGCGTCTCTTGATAGATGGCTCCCACGGTGGCCACGCATGGGATGAACAGGATCTGGAAAACCAAAAAAGCCAGGGCCGCGGCCGGGGTGATGATGGTGGCAAGCACCGCCGGGTCGCCATATAGCACAGCCAGGGTGGCGATGGTGTTTTCCTTGGCCACGAAACTGGTCAGCAGCGCCACCAGCACCGGCCAGGGCAGACCCATCCAGGCCCCGATCGGTTCCAGCAGCTTGCCGGCCATGCCCAGGTAGCTGGTCTTGACTTCCCCAACCGGGAAGTAAGCCAACGCCCAGATGATCAGGGTGGCGAACAGGATGGTGGTGCCGGCTTTTGAAATAAAGCCGATTACATTCTCACGCACATACAGCCCAATGGTGCGCAGGTTGGGCAGGTGGTAGAGCGGCAGCTCCATAATGAAGGGCACATGCTCATTTTCAAATAAGAAGGTGTGCAGCAGCAGCCCCAGCCCGGCCAGGATCAGCAGACCGGAGGAGATTAACCCCCACGAAACCCAGACGGCGTTCGACCCAAAGAACATGGGCGCAATCACCGCGATGACTGCCATGCGCGCGGTGCAGGGCACCAGCGGGATCAGCAGGGTGGTCAGCAGGCGCGCCCGGCGTGATTCGATGATGCGCGTGCCCAGGATGGCGGGCACGTTGCAGCCAAACCCGAGCAGAATGGGGATGAAGCTCTTGCCGTGCAGCCCCATCATGTGCATCCAACGGTCGGAGAGGAAGGCCACGCGTGCCATGTAGCCGGTATCCTCCATAAAGCCCAGGATCAGGAAGAAGATCACCAGGATTGGCAGGAAGGTCAACACCATGCCCAGGCCGCCCAGTACCCCGCCCGCGAAGAATTCCATCAGCCACCTGGGGCCGGGCATATCGGCGCGCAGCAGCCCCGAAAGCTGCGTGACCAGGTGCGTCAGCCAGGTCTGGATCGGGCTGCCCACTGCGTACGTCAGCCAGAAGACCACGCCCAGGATGGCGACCAGCGCCAGCATACCCCACAGCGGGTGGGTCAGCACTCGATCCAGGCGCGAGGTCAGCCCGACGCGCGTCACGCCCGGTTCGACCACCGCGGCGCGGATAATGCGCGCCACCCATTCGTAGCGCGCCCCGGCGATGTCGAGGATGGCGTCTTCGTGCTGGTAGAGCAGCGTGTGCACTGGCTCCCAGGCTTCGGGCGGCATGGCGGTTTTCATCATGACCGTCAATTCCTCGTCGCCCTCCAGCAGCTTGAGCGCCACCCATTCCTGCGGGTAGATCGTCGGAACGTATTCGGCGATGTAGCCTTTGAGCTGGTCGAGCACGGCCTGGTGGGCGGGCAAAATGGAGGGCCGTTTGGGCTGGTAGGGGATTTCATGGTTGGTCATGCGCAGGATGGTCTCTTGCAGTTCGTCCAGTCCCAGGCCTTTGGCGGCCACCATCGGCACCACTGGCGCGCCCAGCGCGGCTTCCAGCACCTTTGGTTCCACCTGGATGCCCTCCTGCTCGGCCACATCGGTCATGTTCAGCGCGATCACGACCGGCACGGGCAGCAGCAGCAGTTCCGAGACCAGGTACAGGCTGCGTTCCAACGAGGCGGCATTGACCACCGCCACGGTCAGGTCGGGGTGCTGTTGGATGAGGTAATCGCGCGCCAGGCGCTCTTCTTCCGAGCTGGCGGTCAGGCTGTAGGTGCCGGGCAGGTCAACGATCGAGAAATCGCTGCCCTTGTATTTGTAGGTGCCCATCTTGCAGTCGATGGTTTTGCCGGTCCAGTTACCCACGTGCTGGTTCAGCCCGGTCAACTGGTTGAAGACCGAGGATTTGCCCACGTTGGGCTGGCCGGTCAGGGCGATTGACAGGCTGGCGGTGGGGATGGCGGGTATTTTGATAGGGGGGTCTTTTTCGTTGAAGGACACCTGGATGGAGGCGGCCTCTTCGCGGCCGAGCGCCACGCGTGAGCCGCGCAGCGAAACCAGCAGCGGGTCGTGCTCGCTGTTGCGGATGACCCGCACGGCTGCGCCGGGGGTGAATCCCATGGCGGCCAGGCGCGCCAAGACCGCGCGCCCGCCTTCCAGTCGGCGGATGATGGCCTGTTTGCCGGGTTCGAGTTCCAATAATTGCATGAGGGGATCCAGTCAGTACGCTTGAATGATTTTTTACCGGTAGAGTGTCTCAACCCTGTGGGTTGTGAAGGTAATTATACTTGAGAGTCGCTCAGAATCAGACTTCCGAAGTCTGGCCGGTTATTGGCGCTTCGGAAGTTTGGGGGTGGGCGCGCTGATCACATACACACGCCCCGAAGGCGGGTATTTAACCTTCGAGGCGTGTGTTTTACCGCGCAGGCCCGGGTAGCCGGGGGGGTGACGTTCCGGGTCTGTGCGGGTTTTAGTCAGGTCTGGTTATATCAGCAGTTCCAGTGATAATACCCGCTGCCAAAATTAGGCGCGCAGGCATCATCGCCTGTGTGCACATAAACATCCAGCGAGTACCAGTTATCGTAGGGGGGGGCTTCCTGGTTCCAGAAAGTATCCCAGTATTGAGCCTGGGTATCCTGGCAGTGGATTCCTTGATAATCCCAGTGATCGGTATTGCCGGTATTGATCCAATCCTGGAAGGGTTCGTACACGTCATAGCAGTACTGGTGGCGGGAGGCGTTATTTTTCATCGAGATGCTAATATTGCCAGTCCCGGTTGATTTCTCGAACCCACAAACGAAGGTCAATTCCTTGCTGACGTTCAGGCTGAGTTTTCCGCTGCGGTGGCCGCATTTCAGCTCAGCGAAGAAGCTGTAATCGCCTTGCGCCAGGGTCATGGTGGAGACGCCCACGCCCAGGGTGGAGTGGTTGTGGATACCGTTGTCCCCCGTCAGGTCAAAATTGATCGGTCTGTCGGTGCGGTTGTGGATGATCAGGGTGATGCTGCCCGGGTCCTTGGCGAAAGCCGGACTGGTCGGTAACAGGGCGGCCATGACCGCCAATATCATCACGATGCTCAAAATTCCAGTTAACTTTCTCATCTCCCATCTCCTAAAAGCGTTTCTGAATATAAAACTTAATGGACGGGACTTGCGTAAAACACAACATCCCGTTAAAAAATTACTTCAACAGCCCATTCACAATCCGCTTGGTTTTCGATGACAATTGCGCTACTTTTTGCGTCTGGTGGTGAAGCTTTAACCTGACTCATCCACTCGGATGAAGGCTCAATTGTGATACGAATCACAACGCACTAATATTGTACTAATTTTTGAGCAAAGAAGATCATATCAAATTCATTACAAAAAGGCATCCGATCTCGCGCTGAAATCGGACGCCTTTTTTGACCTACATTGAAGACGTTTATTTCTGGATGATGACCGGTGTGCCAACCTCGGCCCAGTTGTAGAGCGTTTGGGCGTCCGCGGTGCCGAGAATGACGCAGCCGAAGGAGGCGGGCTGTCCGAGCAAACCGGCCCACAGCGTCTTCCCGCTGGAGAGGATCGGCAGCGCATGGATGCCGTTCTCGAGATTTCCGACTTTATAGATCCCCAGCCAATCCGGCATCCACAGATCCCAGGTGGAGCCATAGGCGTTCGGGATTTTATCCTGGACGGCGAACGTGCCAACCGACGTGGAGTTATGCATACCGGTCGAGATCACAAAGCTGTACACCAGGCCGCTGCTGTCATAAACCCACATGTGCTGCTGCGAGATGCTGACCACGATGCGCCTGCCTGTGCCGCTGGAGGCGGGCTGTTGCGCCGAATCTACCGGTTTGGCTGCGGCTGGCACGCTGGTTGGGGCGCCGGTGTCGGTTGGCAGGGGGGTGGGGGAAGCCGGTTGTACGACTGTCTGGGTGGGTGCGCTGGGGACGGTGGTAGAGATTGCGGCCGATGGCGTGGCAGTTGGGGCAGCCGTATCCGTTGGCGCGGGTGTGGACGTTGGCACATCCGTGGCCTGTGCCAGCGCGGCAGCGTTCCCATCCGTTGGGTCTGTGGGCAGGGGCGTGGGGCTGGTTTCGTCGAGCTGCACGTTGGCCCAGGGCTGCCTGGCAACCGGCGTGCCATATCCGAGCAGGAAGGCTTGCGCGCTGGAGGTATTCAACAGCGCCAGCAGGCCGACCGCCAGGCATAAGACCGTCAGGATGACCAGCGCGCTGGAAAGGTTCAGCCGGGCGGGCGGGCGGCGTCCCGGCTCAGCCGGAACGGGCGCGCTGGGCGGGGTGCTGACTGGCAGCGGCGCCATTACCCGGTGGATTTTGTGCGGGCGGGTCTCGGCCATCTGCCCGGCGGCCAGGCGTTTGCGGGCCCAGGCCAGGCCTTGTTGGGCGCGGGTGCTGGCGGGGTTGATCTCAAGCGCGCGCCGTAAGTAGCCGATGCTGGCCTGCGGGCTGGCAAGCGCTCCCATCCACAGCCAGGCTTCCTCGTTTCGGGGTTCAAGGCTGACTGCCAGCCGCGCCCAGTGGCGCGCTTTTGGCACATTGCCCTGTTCAAAGGCTTGTTGAGAATTTTTAAGACATTCAGAGGCAGTTGGTTGCGTGGTGTTCATGCTCAAATAGTACCCTCGAATCAACCTGGTCTGCCCTCCTGCCATGTTTTTAATATGGATATGGGCAAATTGTGGAGAAAAAGTGCTGCCCGGGGGTTGGCCGGGCAGCATTGAGATTACACGTGCAGAAATTGTCGAAATTAATTAGGCAGGTGGGCAGAAACCAAACGGGAAGTCCTGGCGGATGGGGCCTAAGATCGGGCAATAGACCGGCGCTACATAGCGGCGCGAGTAGTTGTACATCTCGAAGCCCTTGGTATGCTGGCAGAAGAAGTACAGTTCCTTGTTCACGTTCAGGTTGATGGTGCCGCTTTTTTGGATGTTGCAGGGCAGGCTGGCGTAGTAGTTATGCATAGCCGCGTCAATCGTAATAAAGGAGATGCCGGGCAGCAGGGTGAACTGTTCGGTTCCGCCCAGGTTGAAGATGACATTCCCGTTGGTGTTATTGTGGACCACCAGGACACTCGTCCCGGGGGCCTTGGCAAAAACGCTGCCGGTCGGCATAAATCCAACCATCAACGCCAAAACCATCAAAATGCTCAAAAACGCTGCAAACTTTTTCATATCGTTTCTCCCAAAACTGTGAATGGAAAATCGAATAGCGGCGAAGTATCAGTGTGGGGGCTGGTGGATGACTATTACGGGCAGAAGATCGGGGAAGCACCAAATCGAATCGGTGCTGTTGGCAGGCAATAGACCGGCGCTACATAGCGGCGCGAGTAGTTGTACATCTCAAAGCCCTTGGTGTGCTGGCAGAAGAAGTACAGTTCCTTGTTCACGTTCAGGTTGATGGTGCCGCTTTTTTGAATGTTGCAGGGCAGGCTGGCGTAGTAGTTATGCATAGCCGCGTCAATCGTAATAAAGGAGATGCCGGGCAGCAGGGTGAACTGTTCGGTTCCGCCCAGG
>CAIWAX010000065.1 GCA_903910795.1 uncultured Anaerolineae bacterium | reverse complement strand
TTTGGGGCCGATCTCGCCTGCGTGTTCTCCGCAGGAAGGCCGGGAAGGGGGTGGTTTGGGGTCGATCTCGCCTGCGCACTCTCGGCAGGCAAGGGCCAAAACCACCCCCTCCCAACCTCCCCCAAATCAAAAAACGATTTGGAGGAGGGGCAACCCGGGCAACTTGGAAGGAATGGCGCCCCCAGAAGCAAAAAATGCCTTTCTCTGTGTAATCTCCGCGAACTCTGTGGAGAAGGCTTTTTGAAATGGTCTTCATCAAAACCTATTTTCAGGTCAGTAACCAAAACTTCTTCAGCGCATGGCGAGTTTTACCTGACCTTAACCTGCTGTTTTTGCTCGGTTAACACTGCCGGCCTACAATAATAACAAATGAACACATTTGTTAAAAACTGGAGGCCAATTTGACAGAGAATATTTTATTCATTTGTGGCTCTTTGAATCAAACCACGCAAATGCACAAAATAGCCAAGCAAATGGGCGATTTCAACTGTTATTTCACGCCATATTATGCCGATGGATTTGAAAGGCTGTTCGCGCACCTGGGCTGGCTGGATTTCACGGTCCTGGGGGGACGACATATGCGCGAGACGCGCAAGTATCTGGCGGAAAATGGGCTGGCACTGGATAATCGCGGCGAAAAACACAAATATGACCTGGTGGTGACCTGTTCGGATTTGATCATACAGAACAACATCCGCGCCAGGCGCACCGTGCTGATCCAGGAAGGCATCACCGAACCGGAAGGCCGGCTGTACAAACTCTACAAAACCTTTCCGTTGCTGCCACGCTATATCGCCAACACGGCCACCAATGGCCTCTCGAATGCCTATGATCTGTTCTGCGTGGCCTCCGAAGGTTACCTGGAACATTTTCTACGCAAAGGCGTGCGGCTGGAAAAATTAGCTGTGACCGGCATTCCCAATTTTGACAACCTGAGCATACACCTCGAAAACAGTTTCCCATACCGCGATTATGTGCTGGTGGCAACCACCCCCTACCGCGAGACCTTCCGGGGAGATGACCGCCCGGCTTTCATCCAGCACTGTGTTCAGATTGCGGCCGGCCGCCCGCTGATCTTCAAGCTGCACCCCACCGAAAACACTACGCGCGCCACGCGCGAAATCAACACATACGCACCTGGCGCGCAGGTCTACACCCAGGGAAACATCAACCCGATGATCGCCAATGCCGAGGTGGTCATCACCCAGCAATCAACCTGTACCTTTGTAGCCCTGGCGCTCAACAAGGAAACTCACTCATTTCTGGATAAAAAAGAACTCAACCGGCTGATGCCAATTCAAAACGGCGGCACATCCGCCAAAAGGATCGCCAATATTTGCCAACGGCTGCTGCGCACCTCCATGCCGGTGCTTGAACAGATCCGCAAAGGCTACCGCTCCCGTCCGCGCTGGGAGAAAATCTAACCCTGCCTCTGGTCTTGTCCGATCCCCAAAGGCGGGAAGGAGTCAGAAAACAAAATGGTTACCCTTCAATTCGATGGTCAGTTCCACGAACATGTGCCCTGCGGGTATGACAACGATCAGCCAAATCTGGCCCGCGCCGGTTTGATGGGCTACGGCTGGTTGATCTACCAGGATACTCGTCAGATTGCGCGGGGTTGGGGAGCGTTCGCCCAGGGGAAAAATGCCGCTTCCAATATTGCCGAATACCTGGCCTTGATCGAAGGGCTGGAAGCGCTGCTCGACATCAATATAAAGGATCAAAAAGTGGAAGTGCGCGGAGATGCGCGCGGGGTGATCGATCAAATGGCCGGGCTCGCGCCCGTGCATTCGCAAAACACGCTGCCGTTTTTCAGGCGCGCAAAACGCCTGGCTGTTCATTACGCCTGGCTGCAATGGGTCTGGATTCCACGCCGCAGCAACAAAAACGCCGATTATCTCTCACGCAAAGCCATTCGCCAGATGCACGCCATTCCGGGAGCCTACCGCAACGCCATCGAAACGATCGTGCCAGGGTGGTCAAAACTGCTGCCGGTCATTGATCTGCGCATCTACCAACCCATTCAGGCTTGAGCGCCGGTTTTACGTTATACCTTTCACGCTCACAAACCCACAGGGCTTGTGTGAAATAGTAATTTTACTGGTTGACCAGCGGGGGCTTTCCAGCAGGCGGAGCAAACCATCGAACCCTCAGGGCACATGATATAGTTCTTTTACCAACTTTATTCGTCATTGACGAAACAGGCTGGGTAGTTACGTCGAAACCAGCTCGTGACATTTCACCTTTTTACGCCAGGTGTGAAAAGGCCTGGGTGCTGCTGGCAATAGAACCATTTATCAAATAGGGAAATCTTTTTCTTAAATTTCGACAACCGGCCAATTTCAAATTACCCGGGATATGATAATATTTAACTTCAGCATGCGAAACCTGCCCTACCAGATGGAAAAAGAATGAAGAATTTTAACCTTGCGATAAAAGATTTCTGGAATCTTTCAGCGGACAATGCCTTTCGTGTGAATAAGCCTGGCGCCGCCATCCTGATCAGTCTGATTGCGGCGCTGCTTTTCCTGTTTCTGAGCAGCGTTCAACTGGATCGCCAGGGTTTGTATTTCGACGAAGTACACCAGGCGACGGCCTCATTTAATTACATCGACCAGCCATCCGGTCAATTTGCAAACCTGAAGATTAATGGCCTGCCGGTCTTAAACATGAATTACAGCGGAGCCCTGAAAACAGGTATATACGGATTGTATCTTCGCCTGACGGGAAAACGCTTCAGTGTTGTCAGTTGGCGGCTGGTTGGCCTCATTTTTGTGAGCATTGCCCTGCTATTGTTTGGGGTCATTCTGCGAAAGATCATTCCACCGGCCGGGCTGATTTGTTTCTACTTTTTGACCATAACGGACATGAACCTGATGTTAACCGCCCGTCATGACTGGGGCCCAGTGGCATTGGCCCTGGCGCTGCGGATCATATTCATCGCGCTATGGGCAGCCGGTGAGTTGTCGGACAAAACTTCTGCGGGCAATACATTCTGGCTTGGTTGTTTACTCGGTATCATGCTATTTGAAAAGCTCAGTTCGCTGGTTTTGGTTATTCCAGTTTCCCTTTTTATTATCCTGAGCGCCAAACGAAAAAACTGGCGGTACACAGCCGCCTACGCCACCGGTGGAATGATTGGGGCAAGTCCGTTGATCTACGCAAACATTTACACCTTTATCAATCAGGGCAGCTTTATTTCACTGCAAAACGAATTAATTCATCGCGTTTACACCCTGACTGGTTTTCTGGACGCAGCGCAAGAATATCTGGCGCTGGGGGCAGGTACCGAAGCACAATTTTTTATCCTGGGGAATGGGCAGCCGGTACTCAACCAGATCGAACTGCTTCAAGTCTCCCTGCTTATTATCCTGATGGTGATCGGGATGATTCGATTCAGAAAAGACTCCCATCTCTTTCGCCTGGCCGGGGTCATGTTGGCTTGCTATGCCGCCATCATGGTCAGCCTGTACTTTTTACCACAGAATATATGGATTCATCATTGGATCATTGGCACGCCTTTTCAATACCTGGCGGTTAGCCTGGTTTTCTGGGGAGGAAAAGATCAGCACAAAATCTTCAGATATGGATTCACGATCCTGCTGGTGACCATGACGCTTTCACGCCTGATTGGGTTGGTAACCGTAGAGCAATCTCTGGCGCGGGGCGACGCTTCGATCTCTTTTGACCCATCCTATAACCAGCTCGGAGAATTAGCGGCCAGCAAGGCGAAGCAAGCCTATTTCATTGCCGAAGATTGGGGCGTCTACAACCAGATTATTTGTTTTTTGAACGGAAAACCGGGTATTTTGTTTCAGCTCAACCAGGGGAGTGAGAACATCGATCAGGTTGTAGAGCAACTTAAAAACGGCAGGCGCACTGAAGCCTACCTGTTATTCCCCTACCATTCCGTCTACATGACGCCGGAGAAAAACAAACTGGCGCTGGATGAAATCGAAAGGCTGCTTGGCCCGGATTGGCAGGAACAAATCACTGATGAAAGCGTCAGGGATTTGAAAACCGTCAATGTTATAAAAATAGTCCGAGTCCGATCTTCGCAATAACATCCGTGGTTACGCGAAAGAAAACTGCACACTTAAGTATTTTTGCTGACGTTTTACGAAAAAATATAAGGGGAATTATCTCGAAAAAACCGTATTTATGCGAATTGCCAACGAAAGATGGAACAGGTAGAATTTTATAAAGGTCAGAATTGGTTTTTTCACTAATTCATAGGATCGGGATTTTCCGGTCTGTTAATAACGGCGCAGGCTGTCCAACGGGCATAAACAATGCAAGGCCCTGGCGGCAAGTAAAAAGCTCCTGCCAGGAAGTTTTTTATCGAAAGACCCGGAACTGCCTGAGTCGAGAGACTCTACGGTTTCCAAAAGAGCGGCTTCCTACCTGGATGTATCTACTGAAGGCCGCTGGCCCAAAATATTTGTGATCGCCAACCCCGGCAAACAATTGTGGATGGATATAAATGACCTGGCAGAATACGATGTGACCATCAGCCAGGTGAAGGTTACGGTAGCGGTTCTGAATGTGCGCGCGAACCCAGTCAGGCCGCCATTCCCCAGCCCAGAATGATCATGGAACCCGGGGGTAGCCCTGTCTGAACCGAATTCGATCGTCATACAAAGGGTATGAACCTATATAATAGAAGCACAGTTCATTTTATGGCCTGTGCCCACCCGGAAAATCCGGCGGAAATGCGAGGGTCAAAGTGTCTTCCAACACGTGCCCTATGGGATGGTTTGCATGCACGGCTGAGCCAGCCCGCCTGAAAGGTGGCGACAATGATTGAAAAAACCAGCACGATTCTGGTAATTGATGATGAACCCTATATGCACTTGACGCTCGATGCCATGCTGGCGGGCGCTGATTACCATGTTGAATTCGCCGATAGCGGCATGCAGGGTCTGGAAAAAGCCAGAGAAATCCACCCTGACTTAATCATCCTGGATATTATGATGCCAAACATGGATGGCTTTGAGGTTTGTGAGCAATTGCGCGCCGATCCAGAGCTGGCGGAGGTGCCGATCTTCATGCTCACTTCGCTGGATGACCGGCAAAGCCGCCTGACTGGTTTATCGGTTGGGGCGGATGATTTCATCATCAAACCCATCGATGACCTGGAGCTGCGCACCCGGTTAAAGGTCTTGAAGGGCGTCAATCGCTACCGTCACCTGCGCGAAGAACGCGAGAACCTGAACATCGCGCTCGAGGAGCTGAAAATAAAAAATAATCAGCTCCAGCAGCTCTCCCGCCAGGTGCTGGCGGTACAGGAAACATTCAGCCGCAACCTGGCCCTGGAACTGCACGATGAAATCGGCCAGATCATCACCGGGCTGAGGTATATCCTCGAGCAGCCTGCCCGCGACAACCCAACCCAGCTCGAACAGGCGCGCGCCGTGACAGACGAACTGCTCAAACGGGTGCGCGATCTGACACTGGACTTGCGCCCAACCGTGCTGGATGACTTCGGCCTGAATGCCGCGCTCGACTGGTATCTCAGGCGCTTTTCCCAGCAGAGCGGCCTGAGCATTCTCCACAACCTTGACCCATTTTCCGAACGGCGCGTTGATAAAATCATCGAAACGACCGTCTTTCGGGTGGCTCAGGAAGCGTTGACCAACATTGTCCGGCATGCTGGCGCCAAAGAAGCCAATCTGACCCTGACGATTGACGCGGATCATTTACAGTTGAGCGTGCTGGATTCGGGCTGCGGTTTCGACCCGGCCCGGGTATCTCCCGGCAGGTCCAGCGGTCTTTCGGGCATGCAGGAACGGGCCAACCTGGCCGGGGGCTTCTTCTATCTACAATCCACACCGGGCGAGGGCACTTTGATCCTGCTCGATTTTGATATCACCTCAGAGGAATAAAAACATGTATCCTATAACACTGATCCTGGCTGAAGATAGCAAACTGGTGCGGCAAGGCATGCACTCTTTACTGGATGCGAACCCAAATTACCAGGTTTTGGGAGAAGCGGAAAACGGAAATGAAGCCTTGCAATTGATCGAAACCCTGCATCCGGATGTCGCCATTCTGGATATGGTCATGCCTGGTCTGAATGGGCTGGAGGTCATCAAACATGTCAAGGAAAACGGCTGGCAAACCCAGATGATCGTTGTATCAATGCACGCCAATGCCACATACGCGGTGCGCGCCCTGCTGGGCGGTGCCTTAAGTTATGTCTTAAAGGATTCTGATTTTACAGAGATTGAACAGGCCATTGAGAACGCGGCGCACGGCAAGCGTTATCTCAGCCCGTTGATCGCCGATGATGTGCTGGGTATGCTGCTGCACGCCAGCCTGGAAAATACCAACTCGCTCGATATGCTTTCCAAGCGGGAGATTGAGGTATTGCAATTGATCGCCGAGGGCAATACCAACGCCACGATTGCTGAAAAACTGCTGCTCAGTGTCCGGACGGTGGAGGCACACCGCGCGCATATCATGTCCAAGCTGCGCCTGACTTCCCACGTAGATTTGGTGAAATTTGCCATCAACCAGGGGCTGACTGTAGCTTGAGCCTGGCAGTTACGACTGAGATTGTCTTTACCGAACTTATGGGTACTTTCCATATTTGCAAACAGGCCAGAGTGGACATGAACCAGACACAAATCACTGAAGACGTTTACACGGATATTACACCGCTTTCCAGCAGGGTGGATGCCATGAATGAGCTGGCCTGGCACCTGCGCTACGAGAAAATGGATTTGAGCGCCCTGCTCAGCCAGCGGGCCATTGACGTTGCCCTATCGGAAGAAATTGGACCGCAGCCTTACCTGGCAGGCTTGGCAACCAGCCTGACCATCCGCGGCCATGTTCACAAGCGTCAGAATAATCTGGATGAGGCTCTCCAGGATCTGCAGCAGGCGCTGGAACTTCTCGACAACCTGCCAACCCTGCGCGCCACCAGCGAAGCCTGCTGCAATATGGGCAAGGTGCTCTTTTTGATGGGCGATTTTACCAACGCCCGCCATTACGCGCTGCGCGCCATCCAGTCCGCCCATGATTTTAGCGACCAGCAACAACTGGCGCTTGCCCTGGATTTGATGGCGCTCCTGGAGTGCAAGGCGGGTGAGTATGCCAAAAGCCTGGAAAGGCATGAGGAAGCCCTCAAGCTGGTGGGAACAATCGGCATCATCGAAATCGATGTAGTGTTTAACAACAATCTGGCTAATTCGCTTAACGAAATGGGGCGCCCAAAGGAGGCTCTTCATTACGCCGAAAAGGCCCTGGAGCTGGCCCGCCAACAGAAACTGGTAACGCAAGAAATCTTGATCCAGACCACCATCGCAAATATCCTGGGAAAACTACCGGATTACACGCTGGCTGATAAAAATTTACGCTGCGCTGAGATGACATACCAGCATAAAAAGCTGAACAGCCCGCGTACTCTGATGCATATTTTGCAAGGCCGGGCAAACCTTTGCATGGAGTTAAAAAAATTCCGCCAGGCCAAATCTTACCTGCTGCAGGAACTGGATTTGGCAGTAGAAATCAACTTAAAATATAACCAGATGCTCTGTCACCAGCAATTGAGCGCCATTTATGAACGCATGAACTTGAATTCCAGGGCACTGGAACATTACAAGGAGTTTCACAACCTGGAAGTGGAACTGCTGGGCGCAGAAAACGCCCGTAAAATCAGCCTGTTGAATGCCAGACAGGAGAAAAAACTGGACAGACAGGCGGCGAACAATTACCATCTGAACAACCTGGATCTTTTACAGGCAGTCGAGGAGCGCAAAAAGGTTGAGTCCCTGCTGGCTGAGCTGGCCATCCGGGACCCCCAGACCGGTGTTTTCAATCCGGAACATTTTTATCTTTTGGCAGAGCAGGAAAGTGAGCGCGCCAGGCAGCTTGGCAGCCAGCAGTGTGTATTGCTGCTGGCTATTAACCAACTCAAACAGGTTACCAACCGCCATGGGCAGAAGCTGGAGGATATCATCCTGGTGAGTGTATCTGAGGCACTGCGCAAAGAGCTGCAGAAAAAGGACGTCCTGGGGCGCTTCGGTGAAAATGAATTCATTGCCTTGCTTTCCGAAACCAGGCAGGCTGCCGCCCTGCAGATCGTAGAGCGACTGCAGAAAACCATCAGCGCTCTACAATTCAAAACCCCCGAAGGCGAAATCACGGTAACAACCAGCGTTGGGGTGACGGAATTTTGCCCGATGAGTGAAGCAAGCCTGGATGATTTGATCGGCCAGGCCTATATAGCCTTATTTATCGCCAGGCGCTCCGACCTGAACCAGGTGGAGTGTTATCACGAACAGGTATAACGAGCAGCATATTCCACAACGAAAAGGTCTGACCAATGAAACCCAATACTTGCTTGCTGATCGATACATGGGAAAACCTGGGGGCAATCGATGAAAGTGTTCTGAAAAGTTCCGGGGTGGCAGGCATCGGGATTCGCCTGAACGACATTAACGGCGGCCATCACATGGATACCGCTTTTGTGAAACAGTGGGATGAAGCCCGTACACTGGTGCGTTTCCCGCACTTTACCTATAGCCCAGCCGTCAGCAGCCAGGATAACCATGACTGGCTGGTTGCCAACCTGCCCAGTGATGCCAAAAGCGTGGCGATCGATGTGGTTGCTCCAAACGGCACACTCTCCCCCACGAAATATGCCGCCAACCTGGATGTATTCCTAAAACTGTGCGCCGGGAGCGGATGGAAGACAATCATCTACACCGCGGCCTGGTGCCTGCCGTTCCTGTCCGTTTGGCCAAAAGCAGAATATTGGTGGGCGCAGTGGCCTTCGCCAACCGGCTATGCAGCCAATGTCAGCGATTGGGCCAGCCTGGAAACCGCCCTGGAGGCCCTGGACATTCCCAATAATTCCACCAGCATCCCCGGCGCCCTGAAAATGTGGCAGTTTTCGGGAAATCACTTTGTTTTGCCGGGCTGCGCCAACAAGCTGAACCTGAGTATTTTCTACGGCACGGAAACCAACCTGGCGGAGTACTTCGTGAGCTTCCCCGCAGCGAGTCAAACCTACCCGCGCCTGATGCGAGTCAAGGATGACCTGGAAGCGGGCAGCCTTTCGCGGCCGTTCCTGCGAAACGGGCTGCCTTCCACCGTGCGTATTCGCGGCGGCAAAGGCTTTGTCAGACTGACAACCTCCTGGCTCAATTATGTCGCCAAATTGAACACGGTCAGCGCGTACAGTTACATCTTCAAGGACGCCTCCGGCTGGCATAACCAGGGTGACATGGTGCGGGTGGAGCAGTTAACCTTCAGCGGGAATATCGTCAAAGTCAATCGCGTCTCAAACGGGCGGGCGTACATCGACGCTTTCTTCCTGTCTGATACCCCGCCAGCCAGCGCGCCAACCCTCAGCATCGCCAACCTGAGCCCGGTCATCCAATTCTTCACAACCCAGTACAACACCTATCTCGACATGTCTACCGATGGACGCTGGCCCAAGATCCTGGTGATCGCCAACCCTGGCGAGGAGCTCTGGATGAATGTGAACGACCTGGCGGATTACCATTTGGTCAACAGCCAGGTCAGTGTTACCGTGGGCGTGTTGAACATACGCCTGACGCCGTCCAAAAGCTCCAAAAAGGCCGGTACAAAAGTATACGGGAACCGGGTGACAATCTATGGAATCTCGCAAATTGGATATGATTATTGGGGGCGCATCGACCTGAACACCTGGATCGCACTCAAATTAAATGGGGATTATTACACCACCTGGCGTGAAGCGCTGGTTGCCGTTGCCAGCCAGCCGCAAGCAGACCCGGAATCCAAACCCAGCCTGGGTTTAGACAGAGTGTTTAAAAGAAGGCTTCGCAATGGTGAGCTGTCAGGTGAATAAAAATCACCAGACGCCCGGCAGCAGCCTGTAACGGGTGCGGCGGGTGTATGCCAGATAGCCGGGCAGTCCAGCGCACAGGTCGCGATCCTCCAGCGCGGTGCGGGCGATCAGCACCGCCATGTAGAGCACGAAACAGACCAGGCACCAGGGGCTGTCCAGCAAGTACACCGCCTCAAACATCGAGATGAGCATGCCCACATAGCCCGGGTGACGGACAAACCTGTAAGGGCCGCCCTCGGCCAGGATGTGGCCGTGCTCAGGCTGGATGCGCACGACTTTTGAGAAGAAGGGGTTGCTGGACATGGCCCACACCAGCGCGGCATAACCGCTGCAAAACAACAGACCGCCAGCCTCAGCCAGACCGGCAGCGGCGGGGTCAGGTTCCAGCGCTCATCCAGACCCGCCAGCGCCAGCAGACCCAGGGCCGGGCGCCCTCGGCGCCCCGGCTGCGTGCGGCGATCACCTCGGGGTGGTTGGGGATCATTTTAAATGAAGCGGCCAGCAGAAGGGCAAGGTACAGGCCAACATACCACCAACCCGCGGCCCAGGTCAGCGACCCGGCGCACAGGAATAGGATGGCGGCTTGCACAAGGACGATCAAGAGCAGTTGATAGATACGTTTTAAAACGGGGGACATAAGCACGCCTTTTAGCTATCATCATAGCGCGATTCGAGCCTGGTTCCAAGGTAATTTGCGGGCGATGACCCATCCTCGCAAAGAACGCGCGAGGAGACGGTACTTTTTTTGCGGAGAAAACAAACGATTATGTCTCACTTTTATACCAAAAGTAATATGGCAATACCGCATAAGTTGCTATTTTCTAGTGTCGTCACGAGTGTGGCTTGAAAACCTTTAGCGCTAAACCAGTAGAGAAAAACCATTTGAACGCGGACGCCCTGCGGGTGACCTTAATATTTTAGCTTTTTCCTCGCTCGTTGCACTCGTCGGCGTCCCGAAAGAATTAGAAGAAGCAAGTTATGCAGTATTGCGTAATATGTTTTTGACTGAAATGCGCCACCGGTGAGTAGTCACGACATTTATACTATGCTCCACAGTTATAGGATGAATGGCATATTTATGATCCCCCGCTTTTCGGATCCTATTTTACCGGGATCGAATCAATGCGCGATGGCAGTTGTCCTGGCTGCCACCCATCAGGGTATAACCGGGGGGTTTTCGCTCTTGACAAAACTAATTATATTAGTTATTATACTAATATAATTAGTTAAAACAGGAGACCCCACATGAACACACAATTCTTATCCACTTCCGGCGGCAAGATCGCTTATGACATCAGCGGCAGCGGACCGCTGGTGATTTGCGCGCCCTCCATGGGCGATGTGCGCGCCGAATACCGCTTTCTGGCGCCGCGCCTGGTTTCGGCCGGGTTCCGGGTGGCCTGCATGGATCTGCGCGGGTTGGGCGAATCGAGCACCGGCCAGGATGACTATTCCGCCACGGCGGTTGGCGCGGACATGCTGGCGCTGATCGAGGCCCTGGGCGGCCCCGCCATCCTGATCGGCGACTCGATGGCGGGCGGCGCGGCGGCCTGGGCGGCCGCCGAACGGCCCGCCGCGCTGCGCGGGCTGGTGCTGATCGACCCGTTTGTGCGCGGTGAAGTCAGCACAGCCGGAGCCCTCTTCTACAAACTGCTCTTCGCCCGCCCGTGGGGCGCCGCGGCCTGGTCGATGTATTACACCAGCCTGTACCCATCCCGCAAACCAACCGGCTTCGCAGATTACAGCGCAGACCTGCGCGCCAACCTGTCCGAGCCGGGCCGCCTGGAAGCGCTGCAGCAGATGCTGCTGGCTTCCAAGACCCCGGTCGAAAAGCGCCTGCCCGAAGTGAAAGCCCCAACGCTGGTGTTGATGGGCAGCAAAGATCCCGATTTCAAGAACCCGGAAGGCGAAGCGGCCTTTGTGGCCGGGGCGCTGCGCGGCAAATATCAGATGATCCCCGGCGCGGGGCATTACCCGCACGCCGAGATGCCGGATGAAGCCTGCCCGCCCATTTTGACCTTCCTGCAAGCCCTGACCGCTTGAGGAGGCGCACATGTCTTCGAGAAAAAATCTCGATAAAGCCACAGTTGTCCTGGCCGCCGCGGAACTGCTCAAGCATGCAGGCGCGGAGGGGCTCAATCTGGCGCGCCTGGCCGAAAGCCTGGGCATCCAGACGCCCTCGCTTTACAACCATATCGGCGGGTTGGGCGGCCTGCAGCGCGAGTTGAACCTGCTCTCGCTGCGCGTACTGACCGCGCGGCTGACTTCCGCGGCGCTGGGGGTTTCCGGCGCGCAGGCCGTGCGCCAGATCGCGCAGGCCTACCGCGCTTATATCAAGGAAAATACAGGGCTGTACCTGATGGGCGTGCGTTCTTCTGCCCTGCTGCCGGCGCCCGACCTGGAATTGGAGCAAGTTCAGGCGCATCTGCTGCAGGTCACGCTGGCGGCGTTGTCCGCGTTTGGGCTGCTCGAAGTTGACGCGCTGCATTATGTGCGCGGACTGCGCGCGCTGGTGCACGGTTTCGCGCTGCTGGAAGCGGCGGGTGGGTTCGGTCTGCCCTACGACTGCGATGAGAGTTTTAGCCGTTTGCTGGAAATTTATATCGAAAGTATGCAAGGCCAGCGGAAATAAAGCATATTTCGGCCGATACTCGCGGAATATTCGCACGCAAAATCTTAAATTTTAATGATATAATATATCGGTAATCAACGATATATTCACTGTAAAAACCATTAACCACAGAGACCACGAAGCACGCCGAGCTTAATTTTTGCAAAATCCGTAATAAAAGGGTATAACGCAAAACAGTAGGTGACTTTTGTATCGG
>CAIWAX010000064.1 GCA_903910795.1 uncultured Anaerolineae bacterium | reverse complement strand
CTGGTGCTTCAGCAAGCCAGCAGCAGCGCTACCACCTGATCAGCCGACTGGCCAAGAAAGCCCATCAGCAGATGATCCTGCTAACAGCGACTCCGCACAGCGGCAAGCCGGAGGAATTCCATTCTCTCCTCGGCCTACTGCAGCCGGAATTCGAAACATTGGATCTGCCGAGCTCTTCGCAAAACCAACGCCGCGATCTGGCACGACATTTTATCCAGCGCAAGAGGGGTGACGTGGAAAAGTGGATGGGAGAGGACACGCCATTCCCGACCCGCGATGCCTTTGAAGCCGATTATTCCCTGACGTTGGGGTATCGAAACCTCTTTGAAGAGATACTTGATTTTGCCAAGCAACTTATCTCTGTTGATCCGGGCAAGCCGGGTCAGCGTAGAATACAATATTGGACCGCTCTGGCTTTACTGCGTGGCGTCATGTCCAGCCCCGCTGCCGGGGTTGAAATGCTGAATACCCGTCTTACCAACATGGCGAAGGCAGCCGCTGACGAGACATCATGGACTGCTGATGCTCTTGATGAAAACCCGGTGAGGGATACTGAGTTCGGGTTCGAGGGAGACAGTACTCCCATCCAGATGATCGAGCAGAATGACTGGAGCGCAACCCAACGACAAAAGTTGCGGTCGTTTTCACAACAGCTTGCAGCTCTTTCAACAATCAAGGACGATAAAAAAGTTGCCACTGCCGAAGCTCTTCTACAGGAATGGCTGGCAGCAGGTTTCAATCCGGTTATTTTCTGCCGTTACATTGCCACCGCCAACTATGTAGGCGCACTGCTTGCTCCAGCGTTGAAAAAGAAATTCCCGAAGCTCGACATCCAGGTCATCACCAGTGAACTTCCGGATGAACTGCGCAAGCAGAAGATCGAGGAGATGGGAAAATCGAAGCTGCGGGTGCTTGTAGCAACAGACTGTCTCAGTGAAGGTATTAACTTACAGGACCAATTTACTGCCGTCCTCCACTACGACCTCCCCTGGAACCCAAACAGGCTTGAGCAGCGAGAAGGACGTGTTGACCGTTTTGGTCAGAATGCACCTGAGGTGAAAGCTTGTCTGCTCTATGGTGCTGACAACCCTATCGACGGTATCGTACTGGATGTTCTGTTGCGCAAAGTTCGCGAGATCAAGCGCTCCACAGGCATCAACGTCCCGTTTCCAGAGGACTCCCAGAGCATTATCGACACCATTACCCAGGCGCTCCTCATCAGTCCTGATCGAAAAATTACCAGAGGGCGTGATCGCAGCAATCAGATGACGTTTGACTTTGGTGAACTCAACGAGGCAGAAGAAGCCAAAATTAACGTCACCCGCAAGGTGGAAGAAGCTGCCAAGCGTGAAGAGGCATCCCGCAGTATCTTTGCTCAGCATGCCATCAAGGCACATGAGATTGAAGCCGACCTGAAAGAAGTCGATGAAGCGATTGGTGATCCCCATGCCGTTAAAGATTTTGTCACTACCGCTCTGAATAACCTCTTCGGTGTTCAAGTGATGCCAGAGGCAAAGGGCTTCAGAATCGTCACCGCCAATATGCCGGATCAGTTGCGTGGAATTCTGCCAGCCGGAGATATGGTAAGTATCAGCTTCAGTTCTCCCACACCTGAAGGCTACCACTATATGGGGCGTAACCACCGTTTTGTGGAGCAGCTTTGTCAGTTGGTCATGGCCAACACGGTCAGCCGTGTGGACAAGCGTGCCGCCCGTACAGCCGTTATCCGTACCAGACAGGTTGCCACCAAAACCACTCTGTTACTTTTCCGCTGTCGAAACGTCATTGAGGATCGGAAGGGGCATCAACAGGTAGTAGCTGAAGAGATGATTCTTTGGGGCTGGAAAGGTACACCTCAACAGAAGGAATATCTTAATCATGACCAGGCTCGTGAGCTGTTGTCCTCAGCTCGGGCAAGTTCCGATCTACCAACACCAGCAAGGCTGAGCTTCCTTGATAACGAACTGAAGCTGCTGCAAAGCTTTACGACAGAATTCGATGGTGTAGCTGAACAGCAGTCACAAAAACTGGTGGAGGCCCATGAACGGTTCAGTTCACTCATGGACGGCAAGCGCTTCCAGGTAGTGCATCCGGTGCTACCAATGGATCTGCTCGGGGTATACGTACTCTTACCTGAAGGTGGACAGACTGGAGGTGCCGCATGAACTACCCCTCCATCCGCATTGAAGGTTCGATCCTCTCCCCTGACATTCTTGAAAAGCTCGATGATGCCAACGGTCAGCGCCCTGTCGATTTTGGACTGGAAGCGACAAGCAAGGTAAAAGACGAGATTGCCCGGGCGTGGGCCGATGCCCAGGACTACTGGCGCATCTACAATCGCAAGCTGGAAACCCTCAAAGAAGACTCTCCCGCCACGACCGAAACCCGCAACCTATGGATTGTTCCGCTGCTGGGACTACTCGGTTATCAGCTTGAATATGAGGCCAAGAGCATTGAGCTGAACAGCAAGCTCTATCCGATATCCCACCGCGTCACTAATCGTGGCAATGCAGCCATCCATATCAGTGGCAGTCGCGAACCGGCCGGTTTGGATCGTAAGCCAGAGAAGGTCGCACTGAAGATGTCGGCCCATGCCATGATGCAGGTGTACTTAAATCTCACTGAACAGCTCTATGGCATGGTCACCAATGGCAGGTTATTGCGTCTGTTGCGGGACAGTTCACGCTTGGTGAAACTCACTTACTTGGAGTTCGATCTTGATCGAATCTTCACGGATGGTCTTTTTGCCGACTTTGCTATCCTTTATCGGCTTCTGCATGTTACCCGCTTGCCAGCGCAGTTGGATAACTCAGCTGACAGCATCATCGAACGCTACCACCAGGATTCTCTTGATTCCGGTGCTCGTATTCGCGATGGACTGAGCAAGGCTGTAGAAAATGCCATCCGCACCTTTGCCAACGGCTTTTTGATGCACCCCAACAACACAGAGTTGATGGACGAGATCAATTCCGGCAAACTTGAGCCTTTAGAATACTATCACTACCTGCTTCGGCTAATTTATCGCCTCCTCTTCCTGATGGTCATTGAAGAGCGCAATCTTATCTATCCGCTCTCACAAGTTGCTGCCAAGCGTGATATCTACGATCGCTATTACAGCCTGATGCGACTGCGCCGTCTTTCTGAGAAGCGCTATCTGGCAGACAAGCGGCATGATGACCACTGGCTGGCGTTGCTGGCAACCTTCAATCTTTTTGAGGATGGCGGCCCTGGCAGTAAGCTTGGTATTGCACCACTGGCGGGTGACCTGTTCCGATTCGATGCTATCGGCCCTTTTGTCCGCTGTGCACTTGATAACGAAACCCTGCTGCATTGTCTCCGATCCTTGAGTCTCTATGAAAACCCGAATAATGGTCAAGTTATTAGGGTCAACTACGCGGCCCTCAATGTGGAGGAGTTTGGTTCAGTCTACGAAGGGCTATTGGAATACGAGCCGGTATTTATCCGCACTGACAGTTCGGTTGAATTTGCTTTTGCACGTGGTGATGAACGTGCTGCCACAGGTTCGCATTACACACCAGATGATTTGGTGCAGCCGCTGATTAAGCACTCCCTCGATTACCTGATTGCTGGCAAGCTGAAGGAAGCTGATCCGGAGAAGGCACTGCTGTCACTGCGCGTGGCAGATATCTCCTGTGGTTCAGGACATATCTTGCTTGCCGCAGCTCGTCGCATTGCCACCGAATTGGCCGTTGTACGGACTGGTGAAGAACAACCATCACCGATTGCCTTCCGCACTGCCGTTCGCGATGTAATCTGCAACTGCATCTATGGCGTGGACCTGAATCCGCTGGCTGTGGAGTTGTGCAAGGTTGCCCTCTGGCTGGAGGCTCACATCCCCGGACAACCACTCAACTTCCTCGATCATCACATCAAGTGCGGCAACGCCATTGTTGGTTTTGCTCGACGGGATGAACTGGAACGTGGAGTGCCTGATGAAGCATTTGCCACCATGCCGGGGGATGACAAGAAAATTGCAGCAAGCTTCCGCAAACGAAATAAAGAAGAACGTCAGATTCACGAGAAACAGCTCGTCAAGCAGGAGAGCCTTTCCTTTTCACCTGAAGTTGAGAAACACTTGTCCGAAGTGCTGAATGGATGGCGTTCTATTGCTGCTCTGCCTGAGCGAACCCCCTCCGAGATTGATTCCAAGAAAAAGCGTTACCAGGAGTTTGCTGGCAGTCAGGATTCTTGGTTACTGAGCCAGATTGCTGCTATTCCTGTTGCCCAATTTTATATTGAAAAGATCAAAGAAAACCAGCCCAAGCTAATTACTGACGAGGAATACCATAGTTATCTGGCTGGTAAGCGCCACCCTCAGGGGCAGGCCACCGCTATGGCATGGGCGCTGTCGAATCGAAAACGTTTCTTCCACTGGTTTCTGGAGTTTCCTGAGATCATCGAACAAGGCGGCTTTGATTGCATTCTTGGAAATCCTCCGTATCTTGGTGGTCAAAAGTTGAGTGGGACGTATGGTGATGGCTTCTTGCGGTATGCTCGTTGGGAATTTTTTCCTGCTCAAGGTTGGGCTGACTTAGTCACATATTTTGTCAGAAGAATTTATGAATTACTTCGCCCTGGAGGTTTTTTTTCAATCATTACGACGAATACAGTTGCACAGGGTGACACACGTGAAGGTGGCCTAGAAGTTGTTTGTCGTAACGGGAATATTGTTTTTGCTAACAGATCAGTTGCCTGGCCAGGAGCTGCTGCTGTTAGAGTTTCGCTTCTCGGTGTTGTAAAAGGTGAATGGCAAAACAGGCGTTATCTTGATGGAATTCCAGTT
>CAIWAX010000063.1 GCA_903910795.1 uncultured Anaerolineae bacterium | reverse complement strand
ACTGTCTCCCCCTTCCCGTTTCGGGAAGGGTTCTTTCACCTCGCACGCTCTTGGCGAGGGCCGGGGGTTCTTTCACCCCGCACACCTGCACTTGCGTTCCGGTGTAATTTGCCAAGCAAATCGTGTGTTCTTAGCGGGTTAGGTCGTCATCGCCAACAATTAAGCAACCCGTGGGCAGTTACAATTATTACTTATTTGACCAGATAACAAACGCGCCAGGAGGAATTGTATGAATACACCTCAGAAACCCCAATCCGATGGCATCACCGGATTGATTAAGAAGTTCTTTAGCAGGCCAAAACAAAAGCCGCTCCAAGAACCTCGGTCAATTTCCAGCCGGCAGAGGCGCGCGAACACGACATCAGCCATAAAACAAAATCCAGCGGAGACCGCCTCCAGCAGGTTTAGAACTATTACATCCAACACGGAAACTTACGACCCGCAGATAAACAGGCCCCCAACACCCACTCCCTCAGATACCCGTCCGTTATCAATCGCGGATAAAATACCAGAACCTTTCTATGAGCCAAGCACACACGCAGCCGCTCCGGCCAAACAAACTACCCCCCGGAAACCTTTCTTTGATACCAGCAAGATATTGCCCACCTTCTGGACAATTGCCAGCCTGCTTTCGTTTAGCATGAACATTATTTTAATCGCGGCATTGATATTGTTGGGCCGCGAAGTATTCGTATTAAAAGCGATGGTTGGAGACAATCTATTGGGCGGATTATATGAAAACTTTATTTACATGGATCAAGCCCACATCAAAACCAATATCACCGTATCCGATACGATTCCAATCAATTTCACCCTGCCCATCAGCCAGGATACGGTGGTGGTGCTGACACAGAACACACCCATTAACGGCGCGCATGTAACCATCAATACCGGTGGCATATCCATCAATAGTTCAGCAAACATTGTGTTGCCTGCCGGCACAAACCTGCCAGTCCACCTGAATCTTCAAGTACCTGTGAACACAACTGTCCCTGTAAATCTGAACGTGCCAGTTGACATTCCCCTCCAGGAGACTGATCTGCATAAACCTTTCATTGGACTTCAACAGGTGGTTGCACCCTTCTATTACATGCTCCAGCCACAGATAAAAAAGCCGCAAGATTTGCAACTCTGCGGGTCAAATTCGGCTTTTTGTTCATTTTTCTTTCACTAATAAAGATCTGGATTGATATTACCATTTACATCAAATAAAGTATGGAGAATTGATGACAGACTGGAATGTAGTCTCACTCGAAAACGGTTTTAAAATACTGCTAAAAGAGATCCACACCGCGCCACTGATCAGCCAGTGGGTCTGGTACCGGGTTGGCTCGAAAGATGAATCGACCGGACAGACTGGCATTTCTCACTGGGTTGAGCACATGCAGTTCAAAGGCACACCGCAATTTCCGGCATCGGTGCTTGACAAAGCCATTTCGCGTGAGGGCGGACAGTGGAACGCTTTTACTTTCCTGGATTGGACAACCTACTACGAAACCATGCCTTCCAGCAAGATTGATCTGGCTCTGCGGCTGGAAGCTGACCGCATGGTGAACAGCAAGTTCACACCGGAAGAAGTTGAATCCGAACGCACAGTGATCATTTCCGAACGAGAAGGCAGTGAAAACGAGCCGCTTTTCCTGTTGAGCGAAACCATGCAACAGGCCGCCTTCCGCGTTCACCCATATCATCACGAGGTGATTGGTGATATGGCTGACTTACACGCGATTACACGCGATCAACTTTTTCATCATTACCAAACTTACTATCAGCCGAATAACGCGGTATTGGCCCTGGCCGGAGATTTTAACGCTGACGACATACTGGCGCGTATCCGCGAGCTTTACACTGCCATCCCGGCCGGCCCCAAACCTCCGCGCTTGCAGCGACCGGAGCCAGAACAACCAGGAGAAGTGCGCTTGACGGTTGAAGGGCCTGGTGAAACCGCTTTTCTGCAAATCTCCTACCGCGCCCCGAAAGCCAATGACCCCAATTTCCATGCCATGGCCGTGCTTGACAGCCTTCTTTCGGGCCCAAGCAACCTGAATATGTTTGGCGGAGGCGGAATTTCCAACAAAACCTCGCGTCTATATCGCGCGATTGTTGATAAAGAGCTGGCTGTGAGTGTCAATGGGGGCTCTTCTGCCACGATTGATCCTTTTATGTATACCATCATGCTAACCGGGCACCCAACCAGCCATCTGGACAAAGCCCTGTCTGCTGTGGATGATGAAATTGCGCGCCTGCAAAATGAGATAGTCAGCCAGAATGAGGTGGCGCGCGCCATCAAACAAGCCAGGGCAATGTTCGCATTCGGAGTTGAAAATATAACCAACCAGGCCTTCTGGCTTGGTTATGCCGAGATGTTTGCCAATTACGATTGGTTCACAAATTATCTTGAGAACCTGAGCAAGGTGACTCCAGAGGATGTACTGCGTGTTGCCCAGACTTATTTCCAGTCGCGCAACCGGGTTGTGGGCACCTACAGCCCGACAGGAGAACAAGAATGATCACTTCCCACTCACTGCCAGGTCCAGATAATGTTACGCGTGTTGCGCTCCCCAATGGCATCAACATCCTGGTCCGTCCAAACTTCAACAGCCCAACGGTCACCCTGAATGGTTATTTGCACGTGGGCAGCCTGTTCGACTCTGAGGAAAAGCTTGGCTTGGCAGATTTTGCCACAACCTCATTAATGCGAGGAACAGAAACCCGCAGTTTCGAACAAATCTATGATGCTCTTGAAACGGTTGGCGCGCACCTTGGTATTGCATCTGGAACTCATACCACTGGTTTTAGCAGCCGTGCACTGGTAGAAGATCTGGGACTGGTGCTTGAATTGCTTTCCGACTGTTTGCGGAACCCGATTTTTCCTCCCGACGAGGTTGAACGGCTGCGTACCCAGTTACTCACCGGTCTGGCGCTGCGTGCCCAGGATACTGGTGACATGTCTTCCATGGCTTTCGACAAACTCATTTTTGGAGAACACCCTTACGCCCGACCCGATGATGGTTACCCTGAAACGATCAAAACCATCACCCGCGCTGACCTGGTTGAATTCCATCGACGGTGTTTTGGCCCAAAAGAAATGACTATCGCCGTGGTGGGCGCTGTTGACCCCACCACGGCGATTGAACAAATCAACGCAGTGCTGGGAAATTGGAATAATCCACAACAAGCCAGCCTGCCGCCGCTGCCAGAAGTACGCCAACTCTCTCGAACCGTGCGCCAGCACATCGCGTTACAGGGGAAATCTCAAACAGACCTGATCGTGGGCGTTTTGGGGCCAACCCGCCTCGCACCGGAATATCTGGCCGCCTCATTGGGAAATTCTGTTCTGGGCCAATTCGGAATGATGGGACGCATTGGGGAAGTTGTCCGTGAACAAAGCGGCCTGGCCTATTATGCATCATCCAGTTTGAGCGCCGGTATTGGACCGGGCACCTGGGATGTGAGCGCGGGTGTGAATCCGGCCAACCTGAAAAAAGCCCTGGAATTGATTATTGTCGAATTACGCCGCTTCGTTGAAAAAGGCGTCACGAATGAAGAACTTCAGGATAGTCAGGATAATTTTGTTGGCCGCCTGCCATTATCTCTTGAATCTAACGCAGGAGTAGCCAACGCGCTCATAAACATCGAACGCCATAACTTGGGCCTGGATTATTATCAGAATTATGAGAAGCAGGTACGGGCCATAACCCCGGAAATGGTGCTGGCAGCGGCGCGTAAATACCTGAAACCCGATGCGCTTGCAATTGCCACATCGGGGCCGGATCAATAGGATCAACCCCATGACACTCAGAACCGGCATTGACCTTCTGGAAATTGATCGGCTGGAAGGAGCCCTGGAGAGACACGGCGAGCGTTTTCTGGCGCGAATCTACACCAAGTCTGAACAAGTGCTGTGCGCGGGCAACCCTGCTTCTCTGGCAGCGCGTTTTGCGGCCAAGGAAGCCACTGCCAAAGCCCTGGGTACAGGTTTGGGAATTGTGGCCTGGGTTGATATCGAAATCTTGCGAGCAGATTCTGGCGCGCCCGTACTGCGCTTAAGCGGAAAAGCGCTCGCCCTGGCAGAAGAACTGGGCTTGCGCGAATGGGCCATCAGTCTCAGCCACACACATGAATATGCCATCGCTTCAGTAGTGGCAAGCGGATAAGCACACGTGGCCTGTGGGTCGGACGAGATTAACCGCCTAATTTGCCCTGCTGCCCGGGGGTGAGACTATTTGGAATTACATCTGGACCATCATCAAACCCAGCCTTAATGCCAGTGCGAATGGCTTTCCAATACTCCTTCGCAGCGGTATGTTTATCTGCTCGAAAACGCGTGAGCCAGTCTGTAAGTTCCGGGGTTTTCAAGCCATCGGCTTCCCACTGCACCAGGTAACCCATTACCATGTCGATCACCCTTTCACTCTCCCAGAAAGTGATCTTTGTGGATTCGCGCTTAAATATTTCGCGCGATAAATAAAACTGATGTGCTTTGTAATCAACATCCAGGCCGTAATGCGCTTTTAAAATTTCATCCGTAATCAACTCAGACCATTTACGATGGAAACGGCAAATACCACTGTTCTCATTGAAAAGTTCGTAAGTCATACGCTCAACATTCTTACGCCCAAGGGTTTCGGGCGCCAAAAATTCCACCCCGTAATGCACAAAATACTTCCCCATCATCGGCATGGGACTCAGCATGCCAGGCACCCAATATTGGTTGGGTACCATACAGCCTTGCTCGCCGTGTCCGATAAAAACAGCCCGATCAACACTGCGGATTCCAAGCTCTTTGTCGAGGGCAATCGCTGCTGCTCGAATACCAGCACGAAAAATCTCAGCCTTTTTACTGAATAAAATTGCACTGGCGACTTCCATGGCATATTGGGCATTGAGCAGGCTGTCCGCGACCAGGTCAAACTTTTCGGGATCATCCACAAAATGGAATTTCAAAGCATCCGCTGGGGGGAAATCATAATCAAGCGGATTGATCAAACCATCCGAAACAAGTTCCATGATCCAGGCCAGCGTGCCACCGCATTGGATTGAATCAAAACCGAGCATATCAATGTGATCGTTAAGAAGTTCTGCGGCACGCTGGTCAAACACTCCCACCTGCGGGCCGAGCACATGGTAAGGTTCGTAATCCTTTTTATATGGGCCGTTTAATTTCTTACAGACAACAGGGCATGGTTCGCCGCAGTGCTGAAATTTTTTCGGTTTGATCGTTTCTTCGTTAAACTGTTTCAGATAATGGTTAAGGATAAAATTTTCATGCTGCCGCAACCTGGCCGCTATCGGTTGGTAAATAGATGTGTAATTGAAGCTCAGGATGCGCTCATTCAAATCGCGCATGTTCACCCCAAAAGTTCCCCCGGTCTCAAATTCGGGCACATAGCGATATTTCTCAGTGACAGCCAGATCGGTCTGGATGGTTTTCTTTCCAAAATGTTCCAGGAAATAGGCATCGATCTCCACAGAATCGCGCAGATCAGGATCTTCCCAATCGCCGCCGAAAATAATCCCAACGATGTTATGGCGCTGATATAGACGACTGCCCAGACCGCCTCTCCCGGCCCAGTCTATCACAGGGCTAAAAACCCCATTTCTGATCGGGCTTGAGCCAATGGCGCCTTCGCGGGTATATTTCGCTGCCGGGCCAACTGTGCAAATACGTAATTTCCCGCGTGTATATTCACTGGCATAACGGTCATAAAGAGCCTGCTGGAGAGCATACAGACCACTCAGAGGGCTGCCATCCGGGCTGGCATAACCCACCCACAGCGCTTCCGCATTGACCGGCTCCAGCCGTACCTGGATTTCGCCAGCCTTGTGATTTAGCAGCACCACGCTTGGTTCGGAAGCCGTCCCGCGTAAAGCCACATAATTAATACCCACCCCGTGAAAAGTATAAGCCGCCCCGCCCATACTGGAAACGTAAAACCCATCCCACTGTGGGCTCCAGGCACTGAATACCAACCGGCGCGAGCCAGGAATGGAGCTGCCTGCCAGCAAACCTTCGCCAAAAGTAAAACTATCTGGATACAGGTTGAAACGCTGCCAACCATAATCCACTGGGCCAAGCACAGCCTGCTCATCTTCAACAGGTCGCAAATACCAATTTCCGTTTTGAAGATGAACAGTAAGTTCGCGTTGAATGATCGGATAAGTCACAGAAATTTCCTTCCAAACAGTTTTGACTATTATTTTACACCGGCCAGGTAACAATTGTTTATTTTTGGATTTCGCCAGATATGCTCTCATTACATGAGCAAAGGCGGCTCGAAAGAGCTGCCTTTGCTGTTTTAACCAAAATCAGTATCCGCGCAAGACCCCGTCGTGGCGCAGACACGTTGAGTGGTAATTTTTTTGAGTGTGATTAACCAGCCACAGCCGTATGCTTGTCCTCCATGCCAATCCATAAATGACCAGGTAATACAGAACGAAATGGGCGGATCATCACACTGCCAACCAGGTTAGTTTCAGATGGCTGATTGCTCTTAACCAGATTCCCAGGATTGACCAGGCACAGGTTGGGGCTGCATCCATATTTATTCCGATAATAATCTACGGCCTGTTGAATTTTCAGGTTGAGACTTTTTTTGGGATCATTGTCAAACCACAACATACCTGTTTCCATTTTCTGCTCCTTTTCCGAGGTTAATTAGAAACTATGTTCTAATTATACTTAATAGCGTCAAAAAAGCAAGCATTTTAGAACTAAAATTCTAAAGTACTCATGTTATAGATCCAACCATTATTGTGATTCCAGAATCCATCAGCATAACCTCAGTGCGTGAAGACATAAAAAAACACACCCGCCTGATAACTGCGGGTGTGTAAGTCTCTCAAGAAGTTTCAATTAACCTGATCGGGTATTCCTACTCCTTTTCTCCCGGTTCGGTCTGTTTTGGCGCCCCGCCAACGCGGGGTTCGGGTTTATTCGCATCAATGTACTGATCCAGGAAAGATGGGGCTTCGGGATGGTCAACATGCAAAGCGTGGTCATAATCACCTGCGGGTGGCGGCGGGTCGTACCGAACTGGACGTATGACACCAAATAAACTCCAAAATTGAGAGATTATTTCCAGAAGTGAATAACGGTATTGCTGCATTTTGACTGACTGCCATTCAACGATGGAACCCATGGCTCCATTGATACGGGCCTTGTCTCGCACAATGCGGCGGATCTGTTCCGGGCTTCGATGCCCCAGAGGTGAAAGCAGCAACAGGTGAGCAGATGTAAACAGGATGCTGAAAGAAATCAACCGGATCCAGCCGCCTTCTTCCCATTTCCCTACAATCTGGCCCACAAATACAGCCGCAGAAAGGGCTGCCGTCAATCCTGCGAACGTGGAACCCACCACGCGGGCCCGACCAGTGTAATTCTGAAGGAAGTGCTGACGTACTGCCAGTCCCATCACCATGATCGGCATGAAGACACCCACGCCATAGAAGGGGGCTGCAATGGTTGTCTGGCCCTTGACCAGCAGCATAATCACCACAGATACGATGAAAGTGATCGTGACAGAACGGGTGAATGTTCCGCGTTTATCGCGGTAAATAATGATTTCTGGAATTTCGCCAATAGCCACATCGCGCCATTCGGTAGCCTGTGCATCCTGTAGAGCAGTCATCGAGGCAGCAGCCAGCATAAACACTGCCAGGATTTGATAAGCCCAGAATAAAATCTCACCGCCTGGGAATTGGCTGAACCCAATGAATGATAGGTTCCCGACCAGCGAACGTCCCAAAGTGCCATCAAAGACATTGAAGCGGATCGAGAAAGCCGTCAAGAAATAGGTGGTTAGGCCGCCGTAAAACAGGAAGGAGGTTTGAACCATACGACCAATACCCGCCTTACCACTGTAAAAATCCCAGAGTTTTTCCCATTTGGGCATGTGCTGGCGTCCCCATTTAACCAGCGCAAAGTCTTCATTCTTTACAAACTGGATGCCGTTGGACATGGCTTCCAGCCCACTCAAGGCTACCATACCCTTCATCGAAGCAGTCAACAAATGCAATAGCGCTTCAAGCAAAGTGGCAGGTAAAGATGGCACGGATGGAGCCGCGGCATAACCTGTGAAATTGGCGATGAATAGCCCAATCGCCATCAAAATTGTCAGGCTGCCAAACATACCAAGCATCGTAAAGACCACTGTGGAAGATTCGCCGCGGCCCCGGATGGTGACATACCAGGTAAAAAAGGCCAGCACAGCGCCAATCGCGAAGTGCAAAATCCAATTTTCATAAAACTGGGGAAAGAGAGAAAGAAGTTGGTCTCCGCCGGAAAGTGCCGAAACCACAATCGTCAAAACATAATCTTCGATCAGGGTTACGGCCACAATCAAACTGAGGGTTGGCTTGAGATAACGCATGGAGGCTGTATACGAACCGCCACCTTCGTTGAAGACACCCAACGAATACATATACAACGCGCCAAAAGCAAAGTTGGCCAGCGCAATGACTGCCACAGCGATATAACCGTACTGTTGCAGCCCGTATGGATGCAACGCACTCATCAACTCGCCAGTGCCGTAATAAAAGGATGTGAAATAATCCACCCCGAACAGAGCAATGGCCGCCAATAAGCCAATTTGACCAGCGCCATGCACATGTTCGTTCGAATCATCCTTTTCTTTTGGCGCAGCCCTGAAGGACATGTAAGTAACTACAATCAAAAGAGCAATTGCAAATAGCATAATTTTCTACCTTTCAAACTACTTATTAGAATTCCCGGTCTTATGTATAAACGCTGTTTCCAGCGATTTAAGCTGCTCGAGCAGATGTTTGCGCGTCGATGAATTAAGGCGAGTATCCTGGGTCACCTTGGCCTGTTCATCCCGCGCAACACGCACTACAAATTCCGGCACGAACATAATCCGCCCGCGCGGGATGACATCGAAAGAAAGTTCCGCCATCACAAGATTCTGGTCATCAAAATAAGGCATCGTGATGCTCAAACCACGGTTCAAGCTGCCCTTCTCTGCGCGTTCCTTGATCACGCGGATAATCTCACCGGTCTTGTACCTGGCCAGCGCCCGACCCTGGTTGATTAACTGCCCAAGAATGCCGTATCGTTTACGCTGGTATTCATCACAGGCCACCATATAAGAAGCCAGGGAGCTGGCACGATGCAGAACCAGCACATAGCGCTGCATTGATTGAATTTGGGATTCGGCTTCTTTTTCAGAACCCGCCAACAGCTTGCCATCCAGATCAAAGGCCACCCATTGGGGCAGATAAAAGCGGCGCGCAGCAGGGACAAAAGGCGATTGAAACTCTCCACGCTTGGAATATGTACCCTGGGGGTCCGCGGCGCCCTGTTCAGCGATTGCATCGCTTCCCTGGGTGATGGCTGATTCTGGCGCATCGTCTTCAACCGGAATACTTGGGATAGATTCATCATCTTCCGCGCGATACTCTACATTGCGCCCAGCCGGCAGCATGTTCGACACCAAATGTGCGGCAGCCGCAAAACGGATCAGGCTGCCGCTGGTGGCAATCGCCTGGTCTGGAGACTGTTCCAGTTCCCGCAACCGGTGCAGGATCAGTTCGCGTACTTCGTGTCGCAATATGCCTTCCCCCAAACCGCCCAAACGCTGGGTACGCTGCGCTTCAGGGATGGTTACAGTGGCAACCTGTCCAACCTGTTTGACAGACATATTCACCCGATCCGGCAGACTGAATTGAATTTGATAAGCTTTGGAAACCAGGGCTTCGGCAACTAGCCTCGCCTGGCTTTCCACAAAACGTTGGATAATGGCAGGTTGGCCCTCAAAAAGTGCTTTAAATTGTTCATATTCCTGCTTTAGGTGATTGGCAGGCATTGGAAATTCTTTCATGATTCAACCTCTTCTCTTAAACGGTAACCCACGCCTGGTTCGGTCAATATATACCGTGGCATTAGAGGGTTCTGTTCAATTTTTTTGCGCAAATTACTGATATTGACTCTAAGCAAATGTGCATCTGCTTCCGAACCATCGCCCCAAACAGCCTGGATCAATTGATGGTGCGTCAATACTTTTCCGGCATGAGTTATCAAGATGCGCAGGATATCGTATTCGGTGGGTGTCAAAGCAATCCGGACACCGCCAACCAGCACTTCCCGGGTCGCCAGGTTCACGGTCAAACCGCTGGTTTTATAAAATGGTTCATTCTCCGGTTTAGAATAGTGCCTCAGAGCGGCGCGCATACGCGCCATCAATTCGCCCATCGAAAATGGCTTACACAGGTAGTCATCCGCACCCGCATCCAGAGCCGTCACTTTATCCTGTTCGCGGTCGCGGACAGATACTATGATCACCGGCACCAGGCTCCATTCACGCAGTCTACGCGTAACTTCAAGGCCATCCATATCAGGCAAACCCAAATCAAGCAATACAAGATCAGGCCGGTGAAGCGCCACCATTTGGAGAGCATCTGCACCAGTTTCAGCCTCAAAGATCGTGTAATGACCTGCGAGTGCGGTATGTAAAAACCGTCTGATGGGGCGTTCATCATCCACCACCAACACACGCAGAGAAGGGTTTTCGGTCATTTGTTATTTTCCAGTAGAAAAAGCTTCGATCAGAACAACAGCCTGAAACCAGAGAAGTGTGATTAGCACCAGGAATTGATGCTCGAAATCTGTAAGCGGCAGCAAGCTTGCTAATCCCGCTCCAACCAAGGGCGAGGCCATGATCACATTTCGAAAAGTCTTATGAAATTTCTCACTTGCCATAAAGCACCTGTTTTTTTTCTTCGACCAAGTCATTCTATTCCTGGTCAAATCAAGCACAGCATAAGAATTGTGAGATGGTTGTCAAGAACAGGTCAATTTGTTCTCCTAAAAAAATCAAACAATCTTGAGGTTTTCAAAAACCTCAAGATTGTTTGAAAATTCAAATTACCCAGGATGGCTTTGACAAAAAGGTTGACCCGATAAGCAGGAATAAAAAAATCCGGGCCACAATGGACCCGGATTTTTTTATTTATTTTTCCTCATTGCCTTTTTCTGTCTCATTCGGCGCCCCACCCACTGTGGGCTCCGGTTTGATCAGATATTGTTCCAAAAGCGAAGGCGCATCAGGGTGATCAACATGGAGAGCATGGTTGTAATCACCAGCAGGAGTTGGAACCGTCAGCCGGTCCAGCCGCCGAACACCGAATAATCCAAACACGCGGGCAATCACCACCAGCACCGAATAACGATATTCCTGCATACGCATGGACTGCCACTCAACGATGGAAGCCATAGCGCCCTGCACGCGCGCCTTGTCACGAACGATGCGGTGAATGGTAACCGGGTCGCGCGACCCAGTAGGTGAAATCAAAACCAGGTTTGCGACAATGATCAGAATACTGAACGAAATGAGCACCACCCAGCCGCCTTCCTGCCACTTACCAACGATCTGCCCGACAAAGACAAACCCAGAAAGTACCGCCGCAAAACCGGCCGCGAAGCTGCCCCACTTACGGGCACGCCCGGTAAAGGTTGCCAGGATATGCTTGCGAATAGCAAAACCCATCATCATGATCGGCATGAATACACCGATGCCATAGTATGGCACACCCGCAGAGGTTTCGCCCTTAATCAGGATAGTGATAATGATCGTGACAACGAACGCAATGGTCACTGAGCGTGTAAAAGTCCCGCGCGGATCACGATAAACAATGATTTCTGGAATTTCGCCCATGGCTACATCGCGCCATTCTGTTGCCTGTAAATCCTGAAAAGCTGTCATGGAAGCAGCGGCCAGCAAACCAACCGCCAGAATCTGGTAAGCCCAATAAAGAACAATACCGCCTGGTATCTGGTTGAATCCAATTAAAGCCAGATTGGCTACGAGGGATTTTTGCAGCGTACCATCAAAAACATTAAAGTGAAAGGCAAAATAAGCCAGAAAAGAAGTGGTAAGGCCACCATAGAAAAGGAAAGAGGTCTGTACCAATCGACCAATCCCGGCCTTGCCGCTGTAGAATTCCCACAAACCTTTCAGTTTAGGGTATGTCTTTTTACCCCACTTAACAATTCCGGCATCATCATTGATCACAAACTGGATGCCGTTCGACATGGCCTCCAAGCCGGAGAGGGCTACCAAACCCTTCATGGAAGCCGTCAGCATGTGAAAAGCGGCCTGCCAGAAAGACGCTGGTTGAACCTGCTCAGGGTAAATCACCGCCGGGACATTGTGCGCCTTGGCCAAGATCAATCCAATCGCCATGACAATCGTCATCATGACAAAAAGCCCGAGCATGGTAAAGACCACCCGCGCCGATTCTCCTCGCCCGCGGATCGTCAGATACCAGGTAACACCCATCAGGAAGATCCCTAATCCAACCCGAAAATACCATTCGATGCCATAGGAGTTGAATATTGAGAGAAGCTGATCCACACCCGAAAGGCTGGATACCACGATCGTAAAAATATAATCCTGAAGCAGCACCACCGCCACGATTAAACTCAAGCCGGGGGATAAATAGCGCATGGATGCCGTATAAGAACCGCCGCCCTCATTGAAAACTCCAAGAGAGTACATGTACAGGATCCCAAAGACAGCGTTGGCAATGGCGATCACCACAACCGCGATCCAGCCGTACTGCTGCAGACCGTAGGGATGCAGGGCGCTCATCAATTCACCAGTGGCATAAAAATATGAAGTGAAGTAATCAACCCCAAACAAAGCCATTGCAGCCAACAAACCGATTTGGCCCGCGCCATGCACGTGTGCATGTTCAGCCTTTTCTACTGGAGAGATTTTGAAGGCGATAAATATGAATACTATCAATATACCAATTGAGAAAATCATAGCAAACCCTTTTCTTTGGAAATTATTGTATTTGGAACGCTGCTTCAAGAGCCCTAAGCTGCTCAAGCAGGTGTTTGCGCGTTGATGAATTTAGCCGTGTATCCTGAGCTACCTTGGCCTGTTCGCTACGGGCAGCTCGCACCACAAAAGCTGGCACAAACATAATTCGGCCGCTGGGAATAACGTCAAAACGCAATTCAACCATTATCAGGTTTTGATCATCGAAATAGGGCATCGAAACACTCAGACCCCGGTTCAAATTTCCTGTATCGGCCCGCCGTTTAATTTCGCGGATGATTTCGGCCGTTTTGTACCTGGCAAGCGCCCGTCCCTGATTAATCAATTGGCCCAGGATACCGTAGCGCTTGCGCTGGTAATCTTCACAAGCTACCATGTAAGAAGCCAGTGAACTGGCACGATGCAAAATTTGCACATATCTTTGCATTGATTGAATCTGAGCTTCGGCTTCTTTTTCAGAACCGGCCAGCATTTTTCCATCCAAATCAAAAGCCACCCACTGCGGCAGATAAAACCGCCGAGCCGCCGGGACAAAAGGGCTTTGGAGTTCTCCTCGCCCAACATCAGCCTGGCCCTCTTCCGCAATCGCATCGCTATTCTGGGTAATGGCCGATTCGAGAGCATCGTCTGCAACCGGGATCGAAGGAATGGCTTCATCTGCCTGGGGCCGGTATGACACATTCCGCCCAGATGGCAGCATATTCATCACCAGGTGCACAGCAGCAGCGTAACGGGTCAGGTTGGCGCCGGCAGCAATCGCCTGATCCGGCGATTGTTCCAACTCGCGCAACCGAATCAAAACCGCATCTCGAATTTCGTGTCCGACCAGGCCGTTTCCCAAATTCCCCACATGTTGATGGCGCTGTGCTTCCGGAATAGTGACAACAGCATTCTTTCCAACCTGCTTGAGGGTCATAGATACCCGATCTGGCAGGCTGAATTGGAGTCGATATGTTTTGGAAACCAGAGCCTCGGCAATCTGCCGCGCCTGTCCTTCTACAAAGCGCTGGACGATGGCCGGCTGATCGTCAAACAACATTTTGTATTGTTCATATTCCTGCCTTAAATGATCAGCAGGTGTTGGAAAATCTGTCATTTTCTTACCTCAATTTCGTTCAAGCGGTACCCCACCCCCGGCTCGGTCAAAATATAACTCGGGCGTAAAGGATCCTGTTCAATTTTTTTTCGTAAATTGCTGATATTGACCCTCAATAAATGCGAATCGGCATCAGTGTTATCTTCCCAAACTGCCTGGATTAACTGCTGGTGAGTAAGCACCATTCCTGAATGGGTCACCAGATTGCGCAGGAGATCATATTCGGTTGGGGTCAAAGATACCCGCTGCCCCCCCACCAAAACTTCCCGGCCGGCCAGGTTGACCATCAGGGCGCCATTTCTGTAGACCGGATCGTTTTCGCGTCTGGCCCGGTGCCTGAGCGCGGCGCGCAAACGCGCCATCAGTTCGCCAATTGAAAAGGGTTTGCTCAAATAATCGTCTGCGCCAGCATCCAGGGCCGCCACCTTATCCTGCTCGCGGTTCCTCACTGAAACAACAACAATTGGAACCAGGCTCCACTCACGCAGCCGGTGGGTGACTTCAATGCCATCCATATCAGGCAAACCTAAATCCAGGATTACCAGATCAGGGTGCTGCAACGCAACCATCTGAAGCGCCTGGGCACCATTTTCGGCTTCCAGAACGGCATAGTCAGACGACAGGGCAATCCGCAAAAAACGCCTGATGGAAAGTTCATCATCCACCACCAGAACCCGCAAGAAAGAGTTTTTAATCACGCGCTATTTTCCGATCACGAATACTTCAAACAAAGTAAAAGCTTGCAACCAGAGCAGCGTGATCAAGACAAGGAATTGCTGTGCTCTTTCTGAGATTGGCAAAAAACTGGTGTAAGCCACGCCTGCCAAAGGCGAGGCCATAATTACATACCGGACGTATTTCCTGACTTGCTTCTTCAACATAACCAGCCAACTCCATATTCTTGCTTAGTCTTGATAAACACCTTTGGATCAGGTGAGCGTCAAGCACATAACAAAATCGGGCGCCTTATTATCAAGAAAACATCAAGAACGGGTATATTCTACGGCCAGCGGCATCAAGTTTAGCGCAAGATAATTGCCTTACGTATCAAGAAAGTGTCAAGATGGAGATTGGCAAAGAAAAAGCCCTGAAGGTAAGAACCCTCAGGGCCTGTGCAACCATACTGATTTTATTAAAGGTCCCTATCCCCTTTTTCGGTTTCATTTGGTGCGCCACCCAACTTTGGTTGGGATGAATGATCAAGATATTGTTCAAGCAATGACGGTGCATCTGGGTTGTCAGCATGCAAGGCATGGTTGTAATCACCTGCAACAATGGGCTCGGGCTCGAAACGAATTGGCCTGCGCACACCAAACAATTCGAAGAAATCGGTGACCCTGATCAAAGCCTTGTTGCGCAAAGAACCACGATATTCCTGCATTCGCAAGGATTGCCATTCAACAATGGAAGCCATTGCGCCTTGAACACGCGCTTTTTCGCGCACGATACGGTGGATGGTAGTTGGATCGCGATATCCAATTGGCGAAATGAGTAATAAATTGGCAGCGATCACCAGAACCGAGAACGAAATCAAAACCACCCAGCCACCTTCGGACCACTTCCCAACAATTTGACCAACAAAAACGATGCCCGAAAGAACCCCAGCGGCGCCAGCGGCCAGGCTTCCCCAGCGGCGGGTATTCCCCTTGAAATTTTCCAGGATGTGTTTACGAATGGCAAAGCCCATTACCATGATCGGCATAAAAACACCGATGCCATAATAAGGCACGGCTGCGCTGGTATTGCCCTTGACCAGCAATTGTATGAAAACAGCCACAATAAATCCGGCAGTCACAGAACGTGTAAAGGTGCCCGCTTTATTCCGGTAAACCACAATTTCAGGGATTTCGCCAATGGCCACATCCCGCCAGGCAGTGGCCTGCAGATCTTGAAATGCGGTCATGGACGCGGCTGCCAGCAGGGCCACCGCCAGAATTTGATAAGTCCAGTACAGGATTTGGCCTCCGGGAATTTCATTGAAACCGATGAAAGATAAATTGGCTACCAAAGACCGCCCCAGGGTCCCATCAAATACATTGAATCGGAAAGCAAAATAAGCCAGGAATGAAGTAGTGATGCCACCATAAAAGAGAAAGGAGGTTTGCACCATGCGTCCAATTCCCGACTTGCCGCTGTAAAAATTCCACAACCAGCCCAGTTTGGGATAATGTTTTTTGCCCCAGGTTACCAGGGAAAAATCTTGGTTTTTTACAAACTGGATGCCATTCGACATGGCCTCAAGACCGGAGAGGGCCACCAGACCTTTCATGGATGCCGTCAACATGTGATAAGCCGCCTCCCAAATGGAAGCAGTTTGAACCGGTTCGAGATATGGCGCAGCAGTGACACCTTTGTTATTTGCTATGATCAAGCCAGTTGCCATAACGATTGTCATAAAAATGAAAACACCCAGCAAGATAAATACCACCCGCGAAGATTCGCCCCGCCCACGGATGGTCAGATACCATGTGATGGCAGCCAGGGAGGCTCCGATTAAAAAGCGCCAGACCCAATATATTGCATACGAATCGGTGATCGATAGCAATTGATCCACACCCGATAGTGAGGATACTACGATGGTGAAAATATAATCCTGAATGAGAACAACCGCCACCACCAAACTCAAACCTGGAGACAGGTAGCGCATCGAAGCGGTGTATGAACCACCACCTTCGTTAAAAATTCCCAACGAATACATGTACAGACCGCCAAAAACAGCATTCGCAAAAGCGATGACTATCACTGCGATGTACCCGTATTGCTGCAATCCATAAGGGTGCAAAGCACTCATCATTTCGCCAGTGGCATAAAAATAAGAGGTGAAGTAATCCACGCCAAACAGAGCCAGGGCTGCCAGAAGGCCAATTTGTCCGGCTCCATGCACATGTTTATCTTCTTCTTTTTCGACAGGTGCAATGCGAAAAGAAATATACACGAATGCAATCAGCAATAAGATTGAGAATAACATATTTACCTGTTGTTATTTAAAGGATTTGTCGTGAGCGCGCTCTCAAGCACACCATTTTTCAACTACTGAATTCGGGGTCACACAAACAGATCAAAATTATGTCCGACCTGCGATCAAAAATGGTATGTAAATATTTTGTCAATTT
>CAIWAX010000062.1 GCA_903910795.1 uncultured Anaerolineae bacterium | reverse complement strand
CGCCATGAATGAATTAAATACTTCATTGATTTCTTCGATATAGGCTATATTTAATTCTTCCAACAATTCGGAAGAATTCATTTCGATGGCAAAAAGCCCGGGAACACCAGTCACTTGCGTAACCTGGTTGCCAATCGGCTGAGCCAGGCTATCCGAAAGCGAATGGGCCGGATCGGTGGAAAACAAGAGGGTCTTTTCGGCTTTTGAAGGGTTGGATTTGGCCGCGATATGGATGGCAGTCGCCGCGGCAATGGTTGTCTTCCCAACCCCGCCTTTGCCGCCAAAGAGCAGCAGGCGCGTGCGCGCCAGTGACTCAAAGGAGGGGACTGGTCTGGCGCCGCTTGGGGTTGGCAAATGGGCTGGCGCTTGAACCAGAGCGGGCCGGCCTCCCAATAATAGTTCGCCGACTTCAAGCAAGTCTGCCTGACCGCGCACCGGGTGTGAAAGCAAAGGAATGGTCAGCGACTGAATGTTGGGGAATTGTCTTCGAATTTCTTCCAGGGCAGGGGCCTGTTCCTGGCGCCGCCGCTCGCAAAACGGGCAGCCGGAAGGTTCCACCACATGATTGATGAGCAGGGTATCCACCCGGATGCCCAGCTCATCCAGGCCAGCCACCAGGCGGGTGGTTTCGGCAACACACATGGCCTCTGGGATCATGACAGGCACAAAGCAGGTCACTGTCTGGTCACGCAAGACGGACTCGAGCAAATCCAGGTCGGATTTCATAAAGACCAGGAAGGCATCTGTGTCATCTGGCCGGTAGCGCCCAAACGTGGAAGCCATGTAACGATGCTTTTTGAGCATCAAATTCAACACTTCAATCCAGTGTTCCATCAAACCGGGCAACGATAACATGCGCAGCGTGTGGCCGGTGGGGGCCGTATCCAGGATTACAAGATCAAAGCTCTTTTCCCGAACGATGCGCGCGATTTCGATGACTGCCATGAGCTCATCCATGCCAGGCAGGGAGAGCTTGAAGAATTCGTCAATATCCTCGTTGTCGAAATACGTACCGCGATCCATGATCTTCTTCAGAACCGCGCCATGCGCCTTTTGGAAATCGTCCAGGCGCCTGGCCGCATCCATCTCCATGGCAAACAAGTTTTGAAAGTTTGCCAGCGGGACGATTGAATCTCCGATCTGCTGGTTAAAGCTATCGCCCAGGGAGTGAGCTGGATCGGTGGAAGCGATCAGTATTTTTTTATTTACAGCCTGCCTGGCCCAATGAATGGCAGTTGCCGCGGAGAGAGTGGTTTTTCCGACACCGCCCTTGCCGCCGAAGAGCAGCAGCCCGGTGGCAGAAGCATTCAAAAAGGATGGCAATTGATTACTCATACGTTCACATCTACGCGGGAATACTATCGGGCCTTTGAACTGAGATAAGAATAGCCTGCGAGACAGATTCACGATCCAGGCTGCATACATCCGGGGTCATTTTGTACTGGCTTTCAGCATAATTGCTCAACAGGCGATAAGCCTGGGTCAGCCGGGTAATGCCATCATCCGATTCTAACTGTTCAGGGTGCAAATCAGGATGCTGCCGGATTACCTGACGATGATAAGCGTGCTGGATTTCTTTTATGGTAGTGGTCTCTTGCAGCTCCAGGAGCTTGCGCGCGTTATCCACAACTTCGAAATTCAGAGATTGAATCTCGATGGTTGTGAAACTATAAGGCGGCAATGGCCCAACCCGGCGAAACACCAGGGATGCGCCGCCTGTGTATCCACGGGCTTCGAATAATGCATCCAGGGTTTCCAGGGTGCGATCCAGTTTATGTGTGCCATCTTCATCCAACAGCAAGGCCAGGTTGAGCACCATACCGTCATTCATGAGCGGGTTGGCAATGATCTCGCCAGCAATCTCCTGTAAATACGGCAGGATATCATTTGCCAAAGCTGCCCGCTGCTCTTCAAGGATCGCCTGCACCAGCTTGCCAAGAGCGACTTTTTTGGCGAGACTATCCTCAGCCGGGCTGGCAACAACCTGCGCCTTCGCAGCCTGAATGCGCTCATCCTGTGAAATTTTCTGAAAGACATATTCAATGTTCCACAACACAACCAGTTCCATCTGGACTTTGCTGCCATATTTGTCCAGGGCATGCAGAAGCCCGGCCTGACCCTGGGCCAACATTCGCAGCACCTGATCTTTGTCTTTCATGACAGTTCCAAACTTGACCGGCAGGGTCGAGAAACCACGCATGACAAGCTCAACCACACGTTGGTGGGCGATCAGGTAGGCGGCTGCCTCGGGACGTTTGAGACCATGATAATCTGGAATCGGGCTGGGGCTGACAACCGCCGCCAGGGGGCGCGCCGATGAGTCGGCAGGGTGATAAGGGATCGTATAAACCTCGCCACTATCATTGCCCACACCGGCAATATCGAACAGAACCTGATCCCCCGATGGAACAATGGCGTACAAATACAATTCGGAAGCAGTCATGGCTGGCATGATTTCTTACCTTTCTCGATTGGAAAGCGCAATGTTAAAATGCAGCGTAGAGACAGTCAAACGGATGTTTGAACTATCAATTTGTTCCGGAGCAGCCTTCCCGGAAGCGGATTGAACTTCGAGATATTCGCGAATGGCCTGCAGCGCGGCCCGGTGGCAAAGTCCTTCCAACTCCGCGCCAGTCATCCCTTCCGTCATGCTCGCCAGAAGATCCAGATTGACACTACTATCCAAAGGCATGCCCCGGGTGTGGATCTGAAGGATGTGTAAACGGGATGGCAGATCGGGAATGGGCAACTCCACCAGGAAATCGAAACGGCCGGGGCGCAGCAAAGCCGGGTCAACCCGGTCAAGCCGGTTGGTGGCTGCCAGCACCACCACACCTTTGAGTTCCTCAATACCATCCATCTCGGTCAGTAACGCGCTGACCACCCGTTCAGTCACCTGGGAGTCGCTGCTGCTACCGCGAGTGGGGGCCAGGGCCTCAATCTCATCGAAGAAGATGATACAGGGAGCCGCCTGGCGGGCCTTGTGAAAGACTTCGCGTACTCCACGTTCGGATTCGCCCACCCACATACTGAGCAACTGTGAGCCTTTGATGGAGATGAAATTGGCTTCACTCTGGCGCGCGGCGGCTTTTGCCAACAAGGTTTTGCCCGTACCGGGAGGGCCGTGCAGGATAATACCCTTGGGCGGCTGAATGCCGACATGAGCAAAGAGGTCTGTATGGTGAATCGGCCAATCGACCGCTTCCATAATGAGTTTCTTGACATCAACCAGGCCGCCCACATCTTCCCATTTCACATCCGGGATTTCGGTAAACACCTCGCGGATGGCGGAGGGTTCAACCTCAGCCAGGGCATTCACAAAATCAGTGGGGGTGACTTCCAAGGCCATCAACTGTTCATACGGGATGCTGGCCTGGGCGAAATCAATATCGGGCATCAAGCGCCGCAAGGCGCTCATGGCGGCTTCACGGCACAGCGCTTCCAGATCGGCGCCAACAAAACCATGCGTGATATTCGCGAGATGCACCAGGTCTACATCGTCCGCCAACGGCATACCACGGGCATGCACCTGGATGATCTCATAACGTCCATCACGATCGGGAACCCCGATGGCAATTTCCCGGTCAAACCGTCCGGGACGGCGTAAGGCTGAATCCAATGTATTGGGAATATTGGTAGCCGCAATCACAATTACATTTCCGCGTGATTCAAGCCCATCCATTAAAGCCAATAACTGCGCCACCACACGGCGTTCCACCTGGCGGTCACCGCTCATCTCTTCACGTTTCGGCGCCAGCGCGTCAATCTCGTCAATGAAGATAATGGCGGGCGCATGTGCGCGGGCATCTTCGAAAAAGTTTCTCAGGTTGGCTTCCGAAGCTCCATAATATTTATCCACAATTTCGGGGCCATTAATATGGATAAAGTAGGCGCTGGTTTCATGGGCTACGGCGCGAGCAATCAACGTTTTCCCGCAACCGGGGGGGCCATGCAACAGCACACCTTTGGGAGGGTCGATACCCAGGCGCTCGAAAACTTCTGGATAGCGCATGGGCAGTTCAATCATTTCACGAATGCGGCGCATAACGCGTTTCAACCCGCCGATATCTTCGTAAGTGATGGCGCCGCGTTCAGAACCGGCGGCGCCTTCCTTGCCGGGTGCGGAGATACGGATGACGGTCGCCGGGCCAATCAAGACCGGGCCAGGCGGGACTGTCTCTGTGACGGTAAAAGTTTGGGCGCGGGTGCCGAACAAATCCACGCGCACCTGATCCCGGGTAACAACCGGAATGCCATCCATCAAGCGCGCCAGGTAACGGCCTTCTGTCACTTTGCCCCCATGTTGGGCGGAGCCTTCCTTGCGCGCGGCGGCGGAACGTGGCTCGGCCTGGGCCGAAACCAATACAATGTTGCGCGCTGGCTGAACAACCACCCGCCGCACGCTGACACGGTCATCCAGACCCGTCTGCGCGTTGGCGCGTAGAATGCCATCCATTTGGACCAGTTTCTGGCCGCGCTGCTCGGGATAAGCCGGCATGGCGCGCGCCACGGTTGTGCGCTTGCCCGTAATTTCGACGACATCGCCAATGCTGACACCCAGTTGCGTCAGATCAAGCGGGTCGATACGAACCAAACCACGCCCCACGTCTTTCTGGGGAGCTTCTGCCACGCGCAAGCTAAGTTTTTCATCTTCATTTGTCATGGTTTTCGGCTCCATATTTTGTAGAGTATTCCTGGCTGACCAACCCGCTTCCACGGCAACTGCTGCAAGAAAGCGGACTATCCGGCCAACTGCTGGCGGCCTGGCCGGTTCCCTTGCAAGCCGGGCAGGTCACGGCATTTTCAGGGACGCTTACCTGGCCAATACCACCGCAGCAGGTGCAGGTTAATCTGGAATGGGGATGCACACCCGACGCATGGCAAAAAGCGCAGGGTGCGATTGGCAAATCAAGCGTATGCTCACCAGAGCCCCCGCATACCTGGCAGATCGACAACGGTGACATTAAGCCAAACGGGTCTTTCCCATGCCCGGCACAAAAAGAGCAGGTTACAACAGTGGCCTGGCGCGTCGTTGAGCTCATACCGATGATCCCAGCTTGGCTTCGAGACGATCCATGCGCTCACGCAAGGAGCGATTTTCATCCTCGAGTTGGTTAGCGCGGGTCGTCAGATAAGGATCACTCTCCCACCAGTTGATGCCCATTTCCATGGCTTTATCAACCGATGCGATTAACAGGCGGACTTTAATATTAAGCAATTCCACGCCCACCAGGCTGATCGTAATATCCCCGGCGATGACGATGCCCTTGTCAAGCACCCGCTCGAGGATATCAGCCAGGCTGCTACCCTGGACGGAATGCTGCATGCGCTGATCTGTCATAATTTTTCCTTACTACTAAATATCTGTTCTATTTCGAGCGCCGTCTACTTTCATCCATGCGTCCGGCTTTGACGATCAGGTTATAGGTCTTTAAACGCAAATCTGAAATGTTTCGGCAAATCTGACAACTTGGATTTTTCTGGTCATAGGACTGGCAATCCACCAGCACATTGACAGCCTCGATCATTACCTGGGCATGGGCGGCTTTGTCAACAGCCCCCTGCGCCTGATTTACCAAGCGGGTATGCTTTTCAATCTCGCGTTCCTGTGCATAAAAGAGATTGATCGGGCATTCAATACCCTCCGGCGAATTAGTCTTCATGCTCCACCTGGTTTGCGGCTTCCAGTCGATCATAGACCCGCATGGCAACGTGGAACTGGCCCCGCTGGCGCATACCGTCAGCGATTGCCAATACTTTTTCAATCGCCATGGGAACTTCGGCAGTATCCGAGTATTGTTCGATGATCTTCAAGTAGGGGCTGAGCGCCTGGTGGACTTTGCCGAGTTTTTCAAGTGTCATCGCCATGGTAAGTAGTGAGGCGCTGACTGATTCATGTACGGTGGATGGTTTCTGTTTTGGCATGTTAATCCTCTCTATTCTTCATTTTGCATGATTTGTTGGCGCAAATAACGCCGGACGCGGTGGAAACTGATCATATTTCCTTCGTCATCTGCCAGGGTTTCATAGGTCGCCAGCATATCGGAAGATTCCGGGATACGTTTCATCTCGACCATCTCTACAAAAATATGCCAGCCTTGTTCATCTTTGGAGATGGCTGAGATCGTGTCGCTTTTGAAATGAGTAAGCTCCACCAACTGTTGCTTGATTAAATGTGCGATCTGTATTCCAGTCTTCATAATTCCTTCCTTAATCAGGTTCCTAATAGAGGCGCAGGTTCAATCCGATTCATGCGCCTGGCGTTCACGGGCAGTCCTTAACAGACCCAGCAAAGTTTCTTCCAATGCCTCATACTCTTTCTCGGGGATCTCGCCCATATCAAAGCGGAGTTCCAACTCGAGCAGCTTTCCACGAATGGCATCTACAGAATAAAGCTCTTTTTCGGCCTGTTCGACCATCTTTTGTGCAATCCAGGTGACCCCTTTGATGGGGCCCATCAGTGGAAAGGCAACTATATCGAACAAAATACCCATGCATGCCTCCAGTTCGCAGTTTTCTTTGCCGGGTCTATCGCGGAGCTAAGCCGGCCGTGGCAATTCGTCTCCTGTCGTTCACGCATCCCAATGAATAATGAGATTGACGAAATTGTACGGAGGCACCGGCCCAACATACTTGAACATGACCCTTTTTTGCATTTCGGCATCCAATTCCTTGATGGCGATGTCAAATTCAGGCTCACGCTGACGATCCACCAGAAAAGCAGCGTTCAATACCATCTTATCGGTAATGACTTTATTGGCCCGGCTTTTGTAAACAAGCGGGCGCAGCTTTTGCAGAATTTTTTCGGAATCTTCATTCCGTTTTCGCTCCATGGCGGCTTCGATCAATTCACCGAGGCGGATGCGTTCGTAAAATGTTTCTTCCGCCTGGCGATTTTTCAGGCTGTCGCGCAAGGAGCGAATAGAGGCGTTCTGTTCGAGAATCTCCTGGAAAATAATTTCTTCATACCAGAAAGCCTTTACGCCCAGTTCGATCCGGTTCTCGACTTCTTCAAATTCGGTGATCAGCCCGCCGTAGCGGCGTTTCAGCACCTGCTCCAGCACCGCTCCTTCGCTGGGAGCAACCGTGCCAAACCGGATGGGCAGGAGGGTGTATTGCCGCATGATTTCTTCTAGCACCACGGTATGCGCCATCATGTTGCGGCGGCTTTCCTCGAATTCAGAAAAGGTTGTGTCGCTCACCACGGCTGACATGCCCATGTGGTCAATGGTATAGATCTTGTCGCCGCGCTCTCCAATTCCCAGGTTGGAAACCTGGAAATTTTCGGGAGTATGGATAATGCAGTACAGGTATTTTTTTAAGCTGGTCTCAGTCTTGGGCATTTTATTTCTCCAACAAACTCATTTCATACTGCAATGAAAACCCCCGGGCGGACAGAGCCCGGTACAGAATTTGGATTACCTCATTTGCCCAGGCCAACATCTCAGGCAAGGTAACTTTGTCTACGGGCATGGCGACATAATGCTTTTGCAGTTCTATAAAGCAGCGAACCGCCACGGGATCCAAAGCTTGGAAAACAACCTGCGTAAGGAGATTTTCCAGGATCTGGCCAGCGTCCGGCTGTCCGGCCCGGAAAAACGGGGCAATTTCCATCGCCAGGGGCAAAAATACATTTAAATCGCCCACCAGCAGCAGCAGTTCGATCTCATCCCTGGTCAATTCACCCTTTTCGACTTGCTGCTGGAGATGCTTTGACAGGCCCACCCGGCCAACCATGCTGGCGATCGCATTTTGAATATTATGGGTATTTAAATGAAGCAATTCGTCTGAAAAGCCACCCTGGATGGCCCGCTGGTTGGTCAAAATCTCACGCGGAGCCAACAGGCTCAACTTTTCTGCAAGCTGACCCAGCAGGCTGCCAACTTTTGAGAGGGACGGCCCAACTGCCTTTTGATCGGCACCCTGGATACCCAGCATCTGGAAATGGATAGCGCGTGAAGCTGCGGTAGCTTCATTTTCAGAAAGAGGGTGGGCATGCTCGTGGGCAAACAAAGCCAGCATAGCCTGGCTATCCCCCCAGTAGCGCTGGGCAACCATTTCGTCGCGGTTGACAAATACGTTGCAGGTGGATAAATCTGTCAGGTCATATACATTCACCACCGGCCGGCTGCTAAGAGAGACAATGTCTGCCACGGAAAGGCTTTTTTGCCCCAAAACGGTTGAACCGGGGCTGGTGCGAAACTGCTTCAGTAATGGCTGTAAATCTTCCAGCACAAACAAGGTGATCGAATGATGGGGCCAATCCGGCGCCTGGCTGTATTTTCGAACAACGTTCTCTTCGGCCACGATCACCGGCAGCACTCCCTCCGAAACATCAGAAACAACCCGAAGTTCGGTTGAGTTGATGCGGTGCAGGCTGAAGTGATTGACTGTTCGTAACATGCCGGTGGGCTCCGTTGAAACTTACTTCTTCTTCAAGCGTAATTCGAGAATTCCGTTCGTATAGGTCTTTTTCAGAGAGTCGGCTTCCACCGCGGCGGGCAGGAGCACTTCCTTGGCATACTTGCGCGCGCCGTTGGTTTGGAGTGAGAGGACATCTTCCTGTACCTCAACCTGGATTTCTTCTTCACTCACACCAGGCAGTTCGGCTGCAATGACGATCTCATCCTTCTCGTCAAACACATCCACCAGGGGTTCTCGAACCTCGGCCACTTCCGGGCCGCTCTCGGTCGAGCGGATATTGCCAAAATGTTCAACATGCGGGACGCCGCCAACCCCGGTACGCACTGAAAAACCGTACACACCCCGGGCTTTCTCCCCCATGCCTTTCACCTTGAATTCACCGGTGCGATTGGTTTCTTCACCGGTCTCTTCGGATGTTTCGACCATATTGGAAAGCAAATCCAGGAAGTTGCCAAGTCCTTTGAAAAGACCGCCTACTCCCAGATCAATCGAGATGTCATCATCCGCTTTTTTCTTGCTTTTTTTAGGCTCAGACATGATCCATTCTCCAATTCCGGCGCGCGCGCGCGGGTAAACTTACTTCCTGTGACCGAAGCTGCTCGGTTTCTTTTAGCCGCAGCCAGCGGTTGTGACCCGGGCCGGTGCTGGTGAGGATTGAAAGCCGGGTGCGGATGTGCTTGAGTGTTCGGATGCCACCGATCGATCTGGTTGGTTTCATATCATTTCTCCGTGTTGGTTAATATTCCAGCTTGACTTCCCTGTATTTGCGATCTTTTTTGACAACTTCCTCGGCCGCCGGGGTTATTCCGATCCCTGGCCGGGGTGAAAGCTCGTCCAACAAACGCCGTAAAATATCGATGCGTTCCTGGGCCTGGTTGATGCGGGTCTGAGCTTTTTTCTGGTTGGAGAGCCAGATGGTATTTTCCCGTTCGAGACGGGCCTTTTCATGTTCCAGGCGGGCCAATTCACTCATCACCTGCTCGGTGGTATCGGGGACTGACCGGTTCTTTAATCCCTGGATGGTGGGAACATCACGCATACTGCGAATATTCGACGTTTTCATTTTTCCTTTTCCCTTCAACACTGTAATGATCAATGAGATTGCGGAGCATTTTATTTTGCTGCACGCGCTTGTCCTTGGCCTGGCTGGTGTAGGCCGTCTTGGAACCCAAGACATCCAGACAGAGGTTGACGAAACGCGAATCATCGACGTTTTGATGAATTTTTTGCTGGGATACCACCCGCGAAATCATGATGCAGGCTCGCATGGTGGGGATCTGGTCGAACTCCCCGGATGCGCGGAAATCCCGGACGATATCTACAATCCGCGATACTTCCTCAACGCCCAAATTTGAACGGGCCGAAGTGATCAGAATTTCTGTATCGCGGTCATAATAATCCAGATCCATGGTCACCAGGCGGTCGCTGAGTGCATCCTGGGCATCATGCACCCCGGCGTATTCCTGCGGGTTGCTGGTAAAAATGGCGCGGAATTCGGGATGAACCTTCAGGTAGCCTTCCTTCTGGCTGACGCCCGGCAGCACCAGCAAGCGCTCTTCCAGCACGGCCAATAACACATTATTGGCTTCGGGGCGTGAGCGGGTAAACTCATCATACACCAGAGTGAAGCCTTCGCGGCAGGCAGTTGTCAGGCGATTGTCAACCCATTGCTGCTTGGCGTCTTCCTCATATTTTGTGACGGTATGGATAAAGCGATCAACAACTTTGCGATAGCGATAACCATTTTGCCCGCCGATCAGATCTGAGGTGGTGAATTCTTCATCGCCGACGATGAACATGACCGGCCGGCCGATTTTGGCGGCGACATGCAGCGCGAGCGTGGTTTTGCCTGTGCCGGCCGGGCCGCGGAAGTGCACCGGGAAGCCCGCCATCAGATAGGCCAGGGAGCGTTCTTTAATTTCTTCAACGGTGGGCGTTTCGATGAAATCAGGGCGGGCGTGTACTACCAGTGCTGCGGGACTTTCATCATATTGGTTGTTCTTAGCCATGAAATTGCTCCTATCTAAAAGTTCTTTAATTCAACAGTAAGGGCACGGTACCATTGGTCGCGGGCGCCAATACAAATGGTGGGTGTTTCCTGCCAGCTTAGTAACTGGTCAAATACTTTTTTGAAACCCTGGCGAGCCTGCTGCCAATCGCGATCATCAAAGGGGTTGGTGAAAGGGTGTGGCAAACTATTTTCGCCCCAAAAAAGACGGTGCGCCATCCCGCGTTCGAAATCAGCGCCGAGGCTGGTGGGATTGGCTGTAACCAGGTAGACCAGCGAATCACCCAGCGCCAGGGCCATCGCGCCGCGCAGCCCCAGGTGATACCCGGCGCTTACAACCAGCGAAGCCAGAATACGCGCCAGCGCATCCTCACTCCCCACCGGGTGGTTATTGGCAACACCGGCCGGGTTGTGCTGCTGGCTGATGGTCAGGGCATCTGCATACGCCAGGGGAGGTCTTTCCTGCCAATGTTGAAGTGGGAAAAAAGTAAGCGTGAAATCGGCCAGCGAGAAATCGGGAAGTTCGCCAACACTTCCTAACCCGATCTGGATTTTGCGCCAGAGCGCCAGGAATAAATCCTGGGCCAGGCTTAAATCCGGCTGGAGCACTATTTCTGGGCGGGGGCCATCCCTGACGATCAACTGGCATTCCGTCCCTTCCAACACCTGCAACATGGTGGGGAGTGTAATTTCCACGCTGCCACTTGTTCGACCTGCGGATCTGATCTTGCGCATACCCAGGTGCATTTTACTTCCTTTACGCTACATCATCTAGCTATTCTTCTAGCAGAAATACCGGCAAAAATAATCGAACGCTCAAATAATTGAACGTTCGATTATTTTTATTTCATTAATTCACGAGCCTGGTCGATCCAGGATTCAACCTTGGCCAGTTTCCCAACTTTGCCCAAAGCTTCGCGCACCTGTTCCGGTGAGCTGTCAGCCAACTGAGCATAGGAGAAATAACCAGCATCTGCCAAATGTTTTGCCATGCCAGGGCCAATGCCCTGAATTACCTGCAAATCATCAACCGAATTCTGAACTTCCGCTTCCACGGAGGCAACCGCTTCCCAAGGAGTACTGGGGGCAGCCACGGGTTCAGCCACTTCTTTTATTATCTGACGATTCTTTTTTTTAAGCTCGCTGATATTAGCCCAAATTTGGGAAGCTTCGGCCAGATCTGCGCGAACCGAGTTGCGTTGTGAAATGATGTTTTTGCGTGTCGACACCACTTCCGCTGAAAGCTGGCTGCGATCCTGCGCCAGGCTGTGCTTCTGCTGTGCTGCCATCGAACGGTGAGCGTCTCCGGAAGCCTTCAACGCGGCGGCGGCATGCGTCCGCAAATCGCTGACGCTTTTATGCAGCCGCATGGAGGCTATGCCAAGGTTCCGGGCTTGCTGGGCGCTCATCTTCTGGTGCGCAGAACTGATTTCCTTACGGAAAGTAGCTGTTTCCGTGGACAGGCTGGCCCGTTGGGATGTCAAAGTCTGGCTCAATTCTTTGGCCATGCTCTGATTGGATTTATCCAAATCCCCAAGAAAACTGGCGGCGGATTCGCGCAAGCTATTCACCTGGTTGTGCAAATCATTCATCTGCGCTTCCAGACTCTTGCGTTGTTCCGAATTCATGGACTTCCGCTCAAGATCAACTTCCTTCATAAAATCCACAGTCGACTGGCTGGCCTTGGCAACCTGAGCCCGCAGAGCCTGCATGGTGTCAGCCAGATACTGGCGTTGCTCAGCCGTGACAGCTTCGTGCTGCGAATTTACTTCTTGAAGGAATTTACTTGTGGCAAGACCGGCTTCGGCAACTTCCCGGCGCAGGGCTTCCATATTCTGATCGAGGGCCTTCTCTTGTTCAGCAGACATGGCCTGTTGAGTTTTCCGGTAGTGATTAAGCTCCGCCTTTACGTTGGTTCGCAAATCGGCGACCGCATCCACCCGGGCGTGATAATCTTGCAGAAGACTTTGGGCAAGTGTCCGCATATCCCCAGAGAGTAATGTCATCGTATTACCTCCTTCTTACAGTGGTTACCGCTGAAATAACATCTAAACGAACTCCAATTGGAATTCGGGTATCTTCGAATGGAATTGTCATTTCAAGAAAAAAAACGATGCTGGATACCAAGGAGAAGAATTTAACCTCTCCCCAGCATCCAGCATCTGTGCTGCCAGACCTGTAACAGGGGTTTTTTACAGGTTATGCAGGCATTGCGGAAGCGGCGGTCAGACCAACAGCTTCTGCATACTTCAGATAGGTATCGACACCGGCAACTACGACACGAGCTTCGATAGCGAGGAGCTCAATACCGACCAAGGAGACACGAACCCAGGCGTCAATCACAATGCCCTTGTCCAGAATACGATCGATCACTTCGGCCAAACTTGTTGAAGCAATAGTTTTCTCGACAGCCATTTTATTCACCTTTTCCTTTTTGCAGATTTGATCAATTGATCATGTACCTATAATAGTACAAACCGTACTAATTGAGTGTTTGCCTAGCGTTAGGGAATAGGTATTTTTAGGGGTTAGTACCTAGTAATGCAACCAATGGATAAAGGCAAATCCTCGTACAAAACCGGCCAGCCTGGGGTTGAAGCCCGGCTCACTTGCCCTGCGGGTTCGTCAAAAAATTATGTTATTGGTAGGGACGCCCTTCCCCGAAGCAATCTCCCTCCATGTTGGAGGTTGCCGCGCTTCGCGCGCAATGACATGGCTGAGGTACGGCGCGGTTAGCCCGCCGAATGTCAGCAGCGGAAATTGTAATGGTGATTTACCGTACCGTGTCTAAAACTGGCATGAAAGCAGGTCAAAATACCCCTGGCATGGTGTCAAAATGACCTCAGGCCACCACCAAAGATCAGTTAAAACGATAGCCCTGGCGGCCCACAGTCACTATGTGGGTTGGCTGATCTGGATCACTTTCAATCTTGCAGCGCAAATTCTTAATATGCCAGCGCACCAGGCCGGTGTTGGCGAATTCATCAGGATAATTCCAGACAGTTTCCAGGAGCTGTTTGCTGCTGAAATTCTCCTGCGGGTGACCCATCAAAAAATACAACAGGTCAAATTCAATCGGGGTCAGCTCAATCTCTTTGCCAGCCACCCGGGCCAGATGTGTTTGCGTAAATAAGCTTATTTCTCCGCTGTTTATGCTGTCAGCCAGAGCAGGTTCATCCGTGGAATTACTCAAGGCAGGCTGCCCGCGCCGCAGCAAGGCGCGAATATGCGCCAGAAACTCCGACAGATCAAACGGCTTGGTCATGTAATCATCAGCGCCGTGATCCAACCCAAATACCCGGTCAACAATCGCTTGTTTTATCGTCAAAAATAGGATCGGGATGGAAAGCAGGTTGATGTCTGCGCGCATGCGTTCGCAGACCCCCAGCCCATCCAAAACGGGCATGTTGATATCCAGAACAACCAGCGCGGGGCGGTGCGTCCGGGCAATTTCGAGCGCATCCAGGCCATTATGCGCGGTCAATACTTCGTAACCGGCTTTATGCAGACAGCGCTGCAGCGCCCAGACCATATCGACTTCATCATCTACAACCAGAACTGTTTTTCCAAGCATTTAGAGCTCCCCGAATGAAACTGCCTGTTGGGCCAGACTTCTCACTTCTGCCAAATTAAAAGGTTTGGCCAAAAAGCTGGTGAATAGATTATTCTTGAGACCCTCGATGATGGCACTATCCTCCTGGTAATAAAAACCGGATATTAGAATGATACGGGTGGCAGGACTGCGTTGGCGGATCAGGCTGGCAAGTTTCAGTCCGTCCATATCCTGAATTTTAACATCCACAAAAGCCACCTTGTAGGTGTGTTGGGAAAGGTAAGTCAAGGCCTGCGCCGCGCTTGTGGCGCTTTTGACAATATACGCAAGCGGGCGAAGCGCCTGTGTGATGGCCCAGCACAAATCAGGCTCATCATCCACCACCAGAACATGCACCTTTGCATCTATCATGTTCAATTTCTGACCTCAAATACGCGTGGGAGCAAGACGGTAAAGTTACTGCCTTTCCCCACTTCGCTCTTGACCTCGATTGAGCCATTATGCTGCTGCACGATGGAATGAGTGACGGAAAGACCCAGGCCAACCCCTTTTCCGACCGGCATGGTGGTAAAGAAGGGGTCAAATATCTTTTCCAGATTCTCGGGGGAAATTCCGTGACCGGTATCTTTGAAACTGATGCCCACCTGGCCGTTTTCATTGACTGCCACTGCAATGGTCAACAGACCGCCGGCCGGCATGGCGTTGCAGGCGTTCAGGATCAGGTTGGTAAACACTTGCTGGAGCATCTCATGGCTGCCAGCCAGGCGCGGCAGGGTCTCCGGGCAGGTCACCAACACGTCCACGTGCTGGGAGGAGATCTGATTTTCCAGCAGCGCCAGCGTTTCGTCAATGATCAGGCGCAGGTTAATTTCCTTCTTCATCCATTTCCCGGCTGGCCGGGAAAACTTAAGCAGGTTTTCGATGATCAGGGAGGCGCGGCGGGTGGAGGCGTAGATTTTATTCAGACCTTGCCTGCGCAGCCTGGTATCACGCGGGTTTTCCATCATCAATTGGGCGCTGGCCGAAATGATGCCCAGCGGATTGCGCAGTTCGTGGGCGATGCCGCCCGCCATAACTCCCAATGAGGCCATATCAGCCGACCGGGAGAGTTGTTCTTCCATTTGACGGCGTTCAGTCAGATCCCGCCCGATCGCGACAATGGCGGATATTTGGCCGAGATCATCGCGCATCAACGAACAACTCCAGGCAATCGGCACTTGTTTTGCATCAGATGTCAGCAGGTCAATTTCGGCATGTTGGACGTTCCCGCTCTGCAGCAGCTTGCCCAACATGCTTTCCATGGCGGGCTGCTGATCCGGGCTGCAAACTGATACCAGCATTCGACCGATGATCTGGTCACTGGCCAGGCCCGAGACAACCTCCGCGGCGCGATTCCATGTCACGATTTTTCCGCCCGGGTCGAGGGAAACCACCAGGTCATTGGCGCTTTCCACCACACCGGCCAGATGCCGCTCAATGCGGCGGACATTTTCGCGTAATTGTTCCCGTTCCGTCACGTCATCGATCAACAGCATTACGTTTTCAACACGCTCGAGCAGCCCGGCATTGCCACCGGAAGGCCGCGGAGAACGGAAGATGGGGAATAAGCGGAAATAGAAAATCTTATTCGAAAACCCAGGGGCATGGTAGGCCACCTTGCCGCCATCCACCTTGCGGCCTGATTGAAAGACGGCTTGAACCATCTGTGAGAGGTGCATGTATTTCAACAAGGCTTCCGGGAAAACGATATCCATTTTATGCCCGAGCGTGGCGGATTCTTCCCGGCGCATCTTTTCCAGAAAATTGTGGTTGACCGAGACAACCTGCATGGAGCGATTGATCACCACCAGGCTGCTGGGTATGCTTTCGATGATGCGGGCGATAAATTGCTTCTGACTGGCAAGCTCCTGTGTGCTGTCTTCTAGTGCCTGAAGTGCCCTTTTTAATTCGGTGACATCCCGGGTGATACCACCCATCACAAAACCTTTCTCGGTCTGGATGGGGAAAAACGATATTTGTACGCTGCGCCGGGTGCCATCCGGTCGTTGAGTCTCAATTTCGAATATCCTCTCAAAGACGGGTGAGAGCCCCGTCTGAACTAAATCCATATAGGTGGCTTTTTTTTGTTCAGAGGTCAGTTTTTCTTCAGGTTTCTCTGAGTTTTTTCCGCCCCATAATTCCATATCGATATCCCAAATAAACGTACCCAAAACAACATCCCTGGGCAGCCCGGTGATTTGCTCTTCGCTATGGTTCCACTCAAAAATACGTCCATCCACATCCGCCAGGAAAAAGCCTTCCCTGGATCGTTCGGTTAATATGCCCAGTTTTCGCAGGCTCAACATGATGAAATTCAGCCTGTCCTTCTCATAGGCGTGATTGTCAAGCGCCACCGCTGGGGCGACATTCGAGACAGGCAGGCTTGGGATTTGAAGCGGGTCATGGGCAGAGAATACCTGCAGCGCCGTCAGGTCTACATTCCGTTCACGCAGGCTGATGTTTTCCTTTTCCAGCTCATCCAGGGAAGCGATCATCGAAGCATAATGATCATCAAATAGCTCGCGGTTTTGCCCGATCACAGCGAGTAGATTTTTTATTTTCAGGAAAGGGGAAAGAGATATTTCGGATTCGGCGCCGGAAACTTCAATATTCATCATTTTATTCCATCGCCTTTCACGAGTGATTGGTATCACGCAAAGCTAATATAGCCGAAGAAATTATGAAATCCTGAAGGATATTAAAATCATATCATACTAATTAGGTATTGACATAATAAAGTAATTGTGAAAAAATTTTGTTAACTTTTTGCAAGGTGGGCGGAAAAAACTCTTCTCAGCGCTAGGCATCGAAAGGGTGAACACAGCCAGGTTCTTATAAATTAAACCCTTGTACAAAAAAGCAAGCATATTAACCACGAAGG
>CAIWAX010000061.1 GCA_903910795.1 uncultured Anaerolineae bacterium | reverse complement strand
GTCGGAAATTTCAAAGACTTCGTCCAATTTGTGGCTTACATAAACAATCCCGATCCCCCTCTCGCGCAGCGAACGAATTACCTGGAAAAGACGCTCTGTCTCTCTATTTCCTATGGATGATGTAGGCTCATCCAACAGGAGGACGGAAGCATTACGCTGGATGGCGCGAGCAATTTCAACAATCTGTTGGGTAGCCAGGTTGTAATTTCGTAATGGGATCCTTGGATCCAACTCCACCCCAAAGGCCTGCAGAGATTTGTGCGTCTCTTCATACATATCTGTGAAGTTGATGAAGTCAAAATGATTGACCGGTTGAATGTTTGTGAAAACATTTTCAGCCACGCTCATGTTGGTGCACAGCGCCAGCTCCTGAAACACAAGGCTGATCCCCAGGTGCTGTGCCTGGTTTGGATCGTGAAGATGAACCTCTGACCCATTCAACCACAGCGAACCATTGTCTGACCTCAAAACACCTGCCATGATCTGCATCAAAGTAGATTTCCCAGCCCCATTTTCCCCAACCAAGGCATGAACTTCGCCTTTTTTAAGGGAAAAATCGACACTATCCAAGGCACATGTTCCGGGATAATTCTTAACAACCTGGTGCGCTTCAAAGATCAAATTCGACTCTTCAATATCCATCTGGTCTCCAAATCCAAAACCACTCATCCACTCAACCGGTTACAGATCATTAAAAATATTATCCAGATCTTCCTCTGAAACATCAAAAATAGTATTGTGAGGAGGGAGAGGTTCACGCGTCATCCATTCCGGCAGTCGATCATCTTTTTTGGTGAAGCCGGCACGGCGGTTCCATTCACGCTCCATTTTTATGGTTTCCCTGCCCAGGTCTTGCAGATAACTGGCGGGAACATCCCAGCCATAGCGCGCGTGGATCAAGTCCGGTATTACGGTAGGCACAGTGGCATACCCAGAACCTGAGAAAATGCAAGCGCCGATCGTATCGTAGCCAGCCATATTAAGCTGCGCGCTAAGTGATGCGGTTTTCTGCACCGAAGGGTCCAGATGGTTGATCTTAGCGCGGATGGTCTGCCCGCATGTATGGTCCGCACCTTGGGGTGAAGTTGCGAAGGTCACCCCAATCCCCTTAATGGCCCGCGGCTCATAAGCACTCATTGCCTGACCCTTGGTTGCAGGCACGCGTTCAACCCCAAGTACTTTGCCGGAAATGGTGGCACCCATGCCCAGAATGCGCCCAAGCGGGGTATTCTGTCGAATTTCGGCCAGCAGTTGCATGGCGCGCTCACCGTCGCCAAATTGCATTACGCCAGCCTCGCAGGCCACACCCAGGGCGGCACCTATTTCGATGGCATCCAGTCCCTGATCGTTGACTTCCCAATTCAGCCGCGCAATCACATCCAGCGAACCAATTCCCAAGTTAGAACCCATCAGACCAACGGTTTCAAATTCGAGCGGTGAGACGATCATTTTCCCATCCTCGCCACCAAAAATATTGGAACAACGGATGGCGCAGCCGGCCATGCAGGCATGCGAAGGATTTGAATCGCCGCCGCGATCCAGTATCAAGTCGCGCAATGCCTCGCCGCTGATCGATTCAACCTGCTCAAAAACACCTGAGGAGAAGTTGCGCGTGGGTAGTCCGCCAAAAGCCTGGCACATTTGCGCCATAGCAATCGTTCCAAAATCACGATATACCGCGGTCTGAGGATGATTCATCAGCGCATTGGTGTATTCCTTCTGAGCTAACTTGAAGGCTTCTGGGTCGGTTATGGGCGGTCTTTGCCCGCCGTTATTATCAAATATTATGGCTTTCAGCCCCTTGCTCGCCATCACCGCACCCAGTCCACCGCGTGCAGCTATACGAGAAGGAATCTTATCTTTATCCAAATTTTGAATACCTGCTGCTGCCAGCTTCATTTCGCCGCCGGGACCAATCAAGGCAATGGCCACTTTGTCGCCATATTTTTCTACCAGTTTTTTTGCTGTTTCATAGACGCCCATACCAGCGAGATCAGTTGCATTTTCCCATTTTGCTGACTCATTCGCGAGACTCAGGTGCAGCACCCACAGGCCGGGTTTGTCAGGCATGTTTTCAATGATGAGACACTTAATGCCCATACTGGCCATATGCAACCCCGTGCGGCCACCCGCATTAGACTCTTTGATACCACCTGTTAATGGGGACTTGCCGCCAATCGAAATCCGGTCTGTGGATGAGAGCATGTGCCCAACCAGAAGGCCAGGAGAAAAAATGAGCTTGTTTCTGGGACCAAGCGGTTCGCAGGTTGGTTCAACCTCATCAAGCATGATTCGCGCGAGCAGTCCGCGACCCCCAAGCTTCTCCCAGGTTTCTGGCACAGATTCTTGTTTCAGGGTTTGGTTATTTACATTTACACGCCAGACTTGCATGATTTCTCCACCAAGGTTGTCTTACAGATGTAATTATTTCAGCGCCGATTCTGAATGTTGTCAGTCAAAACAGGTATTTGAAGTGCTTCGATTTCAGCGGTCCCCGTCAATTACCTTTGAGCCGTAAGGCTCTTTACTGATCAATTGGCTGGTCATTCCCAGATCTGCGATAATATTTGAGCCGGTCAGTGATGTGCTGAGATCGCTGAGCAGGAATACGGTCGCATTAGCGATTTCTTCCGGCTCAATCAGCCGTTCCGCCGGAATATTGGCATTCCAAAAGGCGATACATTCCTTCTCACTCGGCGCTGCCGCGACAATGTCATTCCAGATTTCGGTACGGCACAGACCCGGGGACAGTACATTGACGCGCACCTTCTCTTTGGCTAATTCAACTGCCACCGCTTTGCTAAAACCGACCATGCCATGTTTCGCAGCATCATAAGGCGCTGCTCCTGGCAAGGAAGCATAGGTGTGGACACTGGCAATTTGGACGATAGAACCACCTTTGGGAGTTTGTTTGACCATCTCACGAGCGCAGAGTTGTGTAAGGAAGAAAGACCCCTTCAAGTCCACACCGATCACCCGCTCCCAATCATTTTCGGTAGTATCGAGAAATGCCTTTACATAATTTACGCCAGCATTATTCACAAGCCCGTGAATAGCTCCAAATTTAGCAACAGTTTTATCAACAAGCATTTGCAAATCATCCAGCTTGCTGACATCGCACTGCACGGAATACGCCACGCCACCTTTGGTTGTGATACGGTTTTCAACCTCTTTCAATTGCTCAATGCTGCGCGCGGCCAGCACAACTTTCGCCCCCTCGGCTGCGCAGACCTCGGCCATCGACACGCCAAGTCCTTTACTGGCGCCTGTAATGATGACAACCTTATCTTTGAGAAGCATAGTTTTTTCCTCCAGGAGAATATATACTGAACAACGAAAGTGAATTTAATTTAATGCCAAGAAAACTTGGTGATAATATTGTTTCCGAAAATTTACCCATAGCTGTAATGGATTCTGATAAATGCATTTGATATGTGCCATCCGTGGTGCGGCTGGGGCAGGCAAATCCTTGCCTGCCCCAGCTATCGATCTCATTTATTTGAATGCATTCATATCTACATCAACCGTCGTCTTGTCTG
>CAIWAX010000060.1 GCA_903910795.1 uncultured Anaerolineae bacterium | reverse complement strand
TCCGCTTGGGAATATTGGCGGAAAAATACAAAGCCCGTACTGCGCTAATTGGGCGCTGGAAAAAGAAAGGCTGGGTATAGGCTTTTAGCGCATTGGACAAACTTCAGGATTGGAATATTCAGAAGTGTATGTTGGCGGGCTTGCTTTATGAAGACTGTTGATGAAATTAATCGCTTGATCGCTGCAACTGAAACGGAGCTGGCGGAACTGGATAGCCGGCGCTCTAAATTGCTGGCGCAAGTTGGATAGTTGCAACGGGAAAAAGCAGCTTTGTTCCAATCCTCAGCCCTGACCGACCTCAATGATAGGCCAAGGGAATCAAGCAACCATCACGCTGCTTGCGGTTGAAGTAGCGGTCTGAACTTATACCCGAATTTCAGATATGTATCGCGCGGGAATGATCAAACTGGTCATATAACAGTTCCCCTACCTAACCAGGTAACGGAGGAAAACTGTGCCATTTCCAAAGCGGCGCTCCTCCAAAAGCTCGAGCTCCAATCGAAGGTTGTCAGGTAGGGCTGGTTTGCCACCTCCTACTATGATCGGTACGAGGAACAGATGACACTCGTCGATCAACCCGGATCGAAAGGCGTGGGCAACCAGCTCAGGGCCCCCGATGAGGATATCATGTTTGGCAGCCGCTTTCAGTTGTCGAACGGCTTCCGGATTGAAGTTTCGCTCAAGTTGTGTCTTGCGAGTGGATACAGCCTCCAATGTTCTGGAGTAGACGATTTTGTCAGCAGCTTGCCATATCTCAGCGAAGTCGCGCATGAGTGGAGATTGCGCGGCCAGATCAGGATCAGTCTCCCACACTTTCATGGTCTCATACATTCGACGGCCATAAAGATGAGCAGGTGTTGACCTTACGATATTAGTGACAAATTCAAAATATTCGTCACTGGGCTCTGTCCAGTCAAACTTGCCATCCTTGTCCTCAGTGTATCCGTCGAGTGAGGTGTTTGCCACGTAAATCAAAGTAGACATATTCAACCTCGATATTTATAAGTGGTATTCAAATTTCTTCAACAAACCGCGCGAATATCCCAAGAGCCGCCCAATGGTTTGCGTCTGCGGAGCGTGGCGCTGGGGCGGGCGCGGGCTCCGTTGGACTCACTATTTACTTTGCGGCTCGTAATTAAGAACAACAATCCCACAGTCAAATGATGTGGATTTTACGAATACCAGATTTTGTTTGTCATCAAGTTCTTTGAAAATTGACATTCCGTTACCAAGCGCAGTTGGATTAATGAACAAATGAAACTCGTCAATCAATCCGTGTTTAATGAGAGCCGAGACAAAGCTTGCGCCACCATAAGCGATGATGTCCTTGCCGTCTTGCTTTTTTAATTTTGTGATTTCTTCGACTAAATCACCCTTTGCTAAAACGGTAATGTCCCATTCTGATTTTTCAAGCGTTTTGGTGAAAACAACTTTTTTGGTGCTATTAAATTTATCAGCGCCTTCTTGCTCGGGATGGGAAGCCCAATGTGGGATAAAACCCTGGGCAAGTTTTCGGCCAAGAACGATGGTGTCAACAGGTTCGGTGATTTCTCCCACATATTTCTTGAGTTTATCGTCCCAGTTCTGCGCCGTCCAATCCATTTCTCCGTTAATCCCTGCAACATAGCCATCAACGGTCATTTGTACCTGAAGTTTTAGTTTTCTCATTGAGGTTTTCCTTTATTGTGAATTTTCTGGTTAAAAAAATGCTTCAGTAAATCTGCCCAATCAATTTCATGCAGCCAAGATATTACGAGCTACGCATAATCTTCTCCAGCTTTCTGCCCTTCGCCAGCTCATCCACTAATTTATCCAAATATCTAACCTGCCGCGTCAAAGGATCCTCGATCTCCTCCAAACGGACCCCGCAGATTACTCCGGTGATGAGGTGGGCATCAGGGTTTAGCAGCGCTTGTTGGAAGAAGGTTTCAAAAGTTGCATTTTCCTCTATTAGTTCCTGAAGCTTCTTGTTATCGATGTTTGTTAACCACTCGATGACCTGATCCAATTCTTCTTTGGTTCTGCCTTTTTTCTCTATCTTTGCGAGATACAACGGATAAACTGAAGCAAAGATCATTTTTGCGATACGTTGGTTTTGTGTGTTGGAATTGTTCATATCTATCTTGTATTTTTTGGTAATCCTTCAAACTTAGCGGATGACTTTACAATCTATCGGTATTTGCATAAGCAAAACCTGTTTCATGCAATTGTTTTATTTTTAAGCCGCCAACGGATTGGCTCACCTGCGGGCGGGAATCCCTGTAAGATTCTCAGGCCGGTGTGGCGGACAAAGCCCTCAGGCGCCAAATCCACAGGCCGCCCCATGTGTTCTTCGCAATGCCCGGTGCATTCAATCAAGATAAGATGCCGAACAGTTTCCCGAGAGAAACTAACTGGTAGCGTGATGTATATAAAGTATACTGCCGAAGTGAATGGTCTGGATGAAGTACATCGCATTTGGAGACGCGCAGGCGCCAATCAAAAAGCGCCCTCCAGTTTGGAGGGCGCTCGTGTAAATAAATTCAAGTGCAGCTACGCCGCGACCACTGCCGGCCTGAACTTATACCCGTAAATTTGGTTTATACCGCACTGGATTTATTGTAGTAACGATGTGAAAATATTTTTCTTTAGATGGATTGTTTTGTCATGGTCTGGCATAGCCAATAACAGGATCGTACCACTTGGTATAAAAAACATCAATCCAAAACCAGCGCTCCCCAAATCCATGGCAGAATCATTCATTACTTTGAGTTGGTAAACCAGTTTTGGCTTGGACATGGGATCCCCTTTATTGTTCACAGTTAGGCATGGGGCATCAGCAATTGTAAAATATTTTCGCGAGTCAACATAGCCAAATCTTCTGTCGCCACCAGGAATGGGCGCACATCCTCAAGGGCTTGTTCCCATGCGATGCCTTTCAGCCGCGCATAAACTACCTGACGCCAGTTATCAACCTTCATATCCGAGCCATTCCATTTCGTTTGGGCCAGAGCATTATTTAGCAGAACCAGGTTAGGGGGCGGCCAGTTTTTATCTGACAAATACCAGGTCAAATCATATAAGTCACGCCCTTTTAGATAAGGGCGCTGTAGGATGGCGTGCAATTTCCCTGAGAGCAGTGATGCCCGGTTGTGGTACTGGAGGTTGAGCAGCACATGCCGGCGGATGAGCGAGGTTTCCAGAACGGCGCCAGCCGGTGGATTGGTATCGATCTCGATCTTGACTGCCAGGATCTCATCGCGGTGAGGGGATAATCCCAGATCATAGGGCAGCCCGGAAAAACGTACAAAGGCGCTGTGGACAGTCTTCTGGTCATTAACTTTCAACTCTACGGCATATCCTTGCGCTTCCAGGTCACCGCGGATGTTCTTCAGGAAGTTGCGAAAATCATAACGCGCGGACGGCCTTTCCAGGGCGAAATCCAGGTCTTCTGAATAACGCGGCAGCGAGTACAGAAAACGTAAAGCCGTCCCGCCGTGAAAGGCCAGCATGGTCATGGCGCCAGCCCGCTGCAAACTTTGCAGGATGAGCGATTGCAGATATTCGCGCGCCAGATTACGGGCTGCGGGCGTTGATTTTTCTGGTTTCACCAGCCGAAGCAATTCTTCCTTCATGCAATTTCCTCGTAACTGTCCATTTCTTCCTGTGCAAGTTTGGCAATAAGATCGACCACCCGCCGCCACTTTGGTTTTTCGGCGCGCCGGGCAAATTCATGCAGCCGATCCATATCCAGCCGTTCCAGGTTTTGTAACCGGAGTTGGCGCAAGTAATCAATATCGTCAGCATGTGGGGTAAGATGCGCCAGGTCCAGGATTGCTTTTTCTGGAGTGGCGACAAAAGCGGATTGTTCCTGAGGTAAATCCACGCGCTGGTAGCCAAAAAAGAGGGGCATGGCAATATGCTGAAAATGGAACTCCCCACCCCATTGCGCCGGACGAGCTGTAGTTATGCTCCAGGTTTGGGCTACATATTCGGGAATCAACCCATAGTATGCCAGTGCCGATTGCGTGCTGACATAGGAGCCTGGCATTAAAAAGTTGGCGATCAGGAAAGGATGGGGGGAAATCTGTCGGTAAGGGGATGTCAGGGTATACAGCCCCCTCCGCAACTGTTTTAGTTTTCCTGCGCTAACCCATCGGGATAATTGGCGGCGGATATCGTTGGGGTCAACGTCCCCTGAGAGGAGCAAACCCGTCTCAAAAAGCGGTTGACCGGCAACCAGGTGAAGCAACTGCTCAAAATTCATGCATTTATTATGCCATTAATGGCAAATTATTTCAATGAAAATTTATTCACTTTTGCTCATCATCCAATGAGGATTGGGGCGCTCAGGGAAGATAGGTTTCGGCGGCAAGAACACAGGGCTGTCCATTTACCGAGGCAGCCCTGTGTTCTTGCTAAAATCCGTTTTTTTAGTTTTTAGTGTCGCCTACGTTGCCGCCTATGCCGAGGCCACTGCCGGCCGGAACTTATACCCATATACCAGATTTGTACCGCGCCTGGTGGATCAAGCTGGTCATATAACGGCAGGCCTTACCGGCGTGTGCGAACAGGTGAACAACGCCAATTTAACGGTTTCCTAAATAGGAGAACCAGACCCGTACAGGGTGTGGGTAGCACACATCCTGTGCGCGCGGCGGTGTTGGTACGCTTTAGAGATAAAAGACTTGTGATGCAAAATCAGCCTTATCAATTTTCTTTGCCATTAAGTTCTTATCAATCACGTCTGAGTAGGAAGAATTTCATTGGGCTTTTTATGAAACTTTAGTTTTCGCTAAGTGAGACCTTGACAATTTGGGAAAAAGGGCCAAAGCAAGTAGGACAAAAAACCGGGAACTGCTGCCGGTGAGTTTTGGATACTCCAATAGCCAAAATTTGG
>CAIWAX010000059.1 GCA_903910795.1 uncultured Anaerolineae bacterium | reverse complement strand
CCCCTCCTCCAAATCGTTCTTGGATTTGGGGGAGGTTGGGAGGGGGTTGTTTGTGGCAGATCTCTTCCCGACTGAAGCAATCTCCCTCGACATGGGGGGAGATTGCCGCAGTCGCTGAGGAACGCTCCTTCGCAATGACAGATGACGCTCCTTCGCAATGACAGCAATTCGAGAAGTGAGCGCAAATGTAATTTCTGGCATATAATGAAATTAGATATTAATATGAATTTGCAGGAATTACTGATCCACTGGCCAATATATGGAAAATAACCAAGCGGGGCCTCCTTTTCGCGGATTAATCGCCAACCGGTTCTGGAAGATACTCGGCAGCCTGTCTGTGGCAGCCTTCCTGGTTTTATTGTTGGTGATCAGGCTCGTGGAACCTGCCGTGGCCTATGAATCCCCCCTTCTGCTCGCCATCCTCAATACCGTATTCCTGTGTTTCATCCCGCTCTGGATGGCAATCCTCGCGGCCAGGAGCTACCAGGCCACTGGCATTTCAGGCTTTCTTCTGATCGGCTCCGGCCTGCTCTTTTTTGGGATCAGCAGCCTGTACGCTGGTTGGGTCATGCCCCTGAGCGGAGGCCCCAATGCAACCGTCACCCTGCATAACCTCGGAGCATTGGCCGCCGGGATTTGCCAGCTCGCGGCTGTTCACAGCTTCATCCAGGTACTGACTACCGATCAAAAACCCCAACAACCCTTACGGTCCTATAAATTTCTTTACGCTGGCATCGCGCTGCTGACCTCGATGGCCGCCGTTCTGGCCTTCCGCGGAAATTTGCCCGTATTTATTGACCCGCTCAGCGGAGCCAGCCCCCTGCGCCAGTTTGTGCTGGTGACTGCCATCTGCCTGTTCGGCATGGCGGGACTGGCCTTCCTGGAATTTAACAACACCTTGAAAACGGAATTTGCCTACTGGTATGGGCTGGCCGTGCTGCTGATTGCCACCGGTCTGATCTGCGTGCTCATCCAGCCGAGCGTTGGCAGTCTGCTGGGCTGGACAGGCCGCGCCGCGCAGTATACCGGCTGCGTTTTCTTGATGGTCGCCTTCCTGCAGGGACGGCGGGAAGGTTCCTCCTCGCAGGCCCCCGCCAAAAGTGAATCAAGCCTGAGCTTCTGGCCGATCCTCGATCAGCGCGTCAAAGAACGCACCGCGGCCCTCGAACAATACAACCAGACCCTTCAGCAGGAAATTAGCGAGCGCAAACTGGTCGAAGCGGCTCTGCGCGAAAGTGAGGATCGTTTTTCCTCCGTTTTTCATGCCAGCCAGGACCCCATCAGCATTTTGCGTATCTCAGATGGCGCCTACCTGGATGTCAACCAACAGTTTTGCGAAACCTTTGAACTATCCCGCCAGCAGGTCATTGGCAAAACAGCCCGCCAGCTCAACCTGTGGGCTGATATGCAGCAGCGCGCTGAGTTTTTACGCGGGTTGGCCGTGGGAGAGCTCCAGCCTGATTTTGAAACGGAATTCCAGACGGCCAGCGGCAAAAAGGGCACTTTCCTGGTTTCCGGCAGCCTGGTAAATATTGCCGGCCAGGATTGTCTGGTTACCTACAGCAAAGATATCACTTTGCGAAAAAAGGGCCAGAGAGAACTGCTTGAAGCTGAGGAACGATTCAACCGCGCGTTTCGTTCCAGCGTGATCGGCCTCAACATCTTTCGTCTGGCCGATGGGCGCTCGCTGGATACGAATGAGGCCTTCCTGACTTTGATCGGTTATGCCCGCGAAGAATTGCTGGGCCGCACCGCGTTTGAAATCAACCTGTTTGTAGACCCCGGCATGCGCAGCGACTTGATGCGTGTCCTGCGGGAGACCGGTTATGTCCGAAATGTGGAAGCTGCTTTTCGCCAGAAATCCGGGGAAATTCGCCAGGTCTTGATGTCCATGGAATTGTTTGAGTTGAACGGCGAACCAGCGGTCATGGCATTAAGTCTGGATATCACTGAGCGCAAAATCATCGAGGTTGCATTACAAAAAAGCGAAGAGCGCTTGCGTGAAGTGCTGGAAAATTCACTGGATTCCGCCTACAAACGAAATTTAATTACCGACCAGTATGATTACATGAGCCCGGTCTTTGACCAGCTGACTGGTTACACCGAACAGGAATTGAAGAACCTGCCCATCGAAACGGTCCTGACTCTCATTCATCCGGATGACCAGCCGCTCGTGGATCGCGTGATTGGACTTTCCAACGCCGGCCCCAGCGGCGCCACTTACCAGGTGGAATACCGCTTCAGGCATAAAGAGGACGGGTTTCGCTGGTTCCTGGATCGCTTTACGTTTTTACGGGATGAGAATGGGCAGCCGCTGGCCCGTATTGGCAGCTTCAGCGACATTACCCTGCGCAAACAGATCGAAGCCGATCTGCAGGCCGCGCATAGCGGGTTGGAGCAGCGCGTGCAGGAGCGCACCGCCGAACTGCGCACCGCGAATCTGGCTCTTGAAAAAGCCCTGCGCGTGCGGGATGAATTTATGGCTGCTATGAGTCATGAATTGCGCACGCCCTTGACCGGTGTGATCGGGCTTTCCCAGGTTTTGCAAATGCCCGCTTATGGCGCACTCTCTGAAAAACAATTCAACGCGGTTGTGAATATTGAGAAAAGCGGAAACCGGCTGCTGAGCGTTATCAATGATGTCCTGGATTATTCCCTGCTGCAGAGCGGGAGCCTGGTTCCCGCTCTGGAGTCTTGTTCATTAACCAGCCTTTGCCAGAACACATTGAACGCGATTAACAGCGAGGCGGTTAAGAAACAGCAGCATATTCAACTATTTATCCAGCCGGAACAGATCAACATCATCACCGATGAAGGCCTGTTGAATAAAATTCTGTTAAACCTGCTGCATAATGCCTGTAAATTCACACCCGCAGGCGGCGAAATAGGGCTGGAGGTTACGACTGACCAGGCGGCCCGGCAGGTTACAATCACGGTCTGGGATACCGGTATCGGCATAGACGAGCGGGATTTTGCACGCCTGTTTCAACCTTTTGTGCAACTGGATGCCCGTCTTTCCCGTCGTTTTGAAGGCGCCGGGCTGGGCCTGGCGCTGGTCAAATTATTTGCGCAACTGCTGGGAAGCAGCGTGGATGTGACCAGCACCCTGGGGCAGGGCAGCCGCTTTACGGTCACCCTGCCGTGGAATCAATAAAAGTTACCCGGCCAGTTCCATTTCTTCGATGAACTCAAAAGCGCCCTGGCCAGCATAGCCGCGCGGGATGGGCGCGGTCTTTTCAAAGCTGGATTTCAACACCACGTTGGCTTTTGTCTGGCCGCTGCTGACGAGGCCGTGCAGCAACTCGAGGGCGTGGTAAGCCATCTCCTTGTTGGCGCGGTTCTTGCGGCCCAGGCGCATCGACCAGGCCATTTCGGCCACACCCAGCCCGCGGCATTCGTCCGTGTAGGCATGACTTTGCTGCATCACAAAGGGCTCGCTGTTGCCCTTCAAGATCACGCGCACCTCGCCCCCAAAATTATTCGGGTCGGCCATGGACAGGATGCCCAGCGTTCCAAACAAGACCAGGCTGGGTTTCTCTGGCAGGAGAAAGACCGAGTTTGAATCAAACAGGATGTTCCCGACTGTGCCGCACTCGAACTGCAGCAGGCCGGCCATCAGATTCTCACATTCCACCTGGAAAGATTCGCCAAAATGTTCGAGCCCGTACTCCGGCCGTTCTGGTTTTCTGGTGCGAACCACGCCCGAGACTTCTTTGACCGGCCCCAGGATGCTCAACAGCGCGGTGATGGAGTAAATCCCCACGTCAAAGCCAATTCCGCCGCCGGGTTTGGCCGTGAAGGGGTAAGCCCGGTTGAGGACATCGCCATCCCGCGTGAAAGCGCAGTAGCACGAAGTGATCTCGCCCAGCATACCGCTCTCGACCACGTACCTGGCGGTCTGGGCCGCCGAGCCCAGGAAGGTGTCGGGCGCCGCGCCGAGATACAGTTTCTTCTGGTCGGCAAGTTGCACAAGTTCAGCCGCGTGCGCCAGCTCCACCGCCAGAACTTTCTCGGTGTAGACGTTTTTTCCGGCTTCGAGCAGTTGTTTGCTGACGGCGTAATGCACACCCGGGGTGGTCAGATTCACCACGATTTCAATCGAAGTATCCGCCAGGATTTCCTCGATGCTCAGCACTTTGAGCCCATATTTCTGGGCCATCTTCTGGGCTTTTTGTTGATCCCGGTCGCAGCAGCCGGCTACTTCCAGGATCTTGAATTTGTTGATCATCGTGTGCAAATAAGCATCGCTGATCACGCCGCAGCCCACAATGGCTGTCTTGACTGGTTTGATTTTCATGTTTGTTCTCTCCTGAAGGTTAATGGGTAGATATGGAACTTATTTGAAAAATTCCCAACGCCAGGCCGCAAAGCTGCAGGGGCGCAAAGTTTTTTCGATCGGCCTTCATTTGGCAGGTTTGTTTTTATCGACAGGTTGAATTGATTCCCGGATAAAAACATACTCCAAATTGTGTAGTAGGCATATCTAGGTTTGATAATTCATTTCTGTGCATGTTCCGTTGCCCGACCCCCACCCAATAATTTACAATCGCATAGGCGCCGCACCCCTCCCCCAAATCATTGTGTTTCTTATCAAGTCAGGCCTTTTTGATTTGGGGGAGGCCGGGGAGGGGGTCAGATAACGCATTGCGCAAGCAGCTCACACCTGCCAGGCGCAAACTCGAAGCCGGAACATTCCAAGCAATCAATTGAGTTAGCAGCGATTCTGTTTACCTTTTTCTTGACCACTACAATATACTTCAAATTGCCTGACCTTTTCCCTTAAAAAAATCCTTGCGACTTATTTCCCTTGTGGCTTTGCGTTAATGGTGTTTGCAAATCTGCGCAGCTCTGCGAAAATCGGCAGATCAAGCCCTTACGGCTTGAGGCGATACGAGACGAACGCGATGGTGCGGTTATCGGGCGACCAGGAGTTGACATTGATGGTACCCTGCCCGCCAAACAACTGCGCGATGGCTTTTGATTCTCCGCCAGCCGCAGACACCAGCCGCAGCTCAACGTGCTTATTGGCCGGATGATCGCCCGCGGCCACATCATTTTTGCCGTAGGCGATGTACACCACCCACTCGCCATCCGGGGAAACATGCGGGAACCAGCAGTTGGCATCCTCCCGCAGCATGTGGGTCGGATTGGCGCCGCCGGCCTCCATGCGCCAGACCTGCATTAAACCGCTGCGGGTCGAGTTGAACCAGATGTATTTGCCATCCGGCGAATATTCGGGGCCGTCATCCAGGCCGGGCAGATCGGTGAGCTGGGTTTCCGGGCCGCCGTTGACCGGGATGGTGTAAATATCATACTGCCCGCCGCGCTCGGCGCAGTAAGCCAGGCGCTGGCCGTCCGGCGACCAGCCGTGCAGGTAGCTCGGCCCCTTTTCGGTCACCAACAGCGGCTCCCCGCCTGCCAGCGGCAGGGTGTAGATGCGTGAGACGGCGTCCGCGTAGGTGAAATGGCTGACGGCCAGCCGGGTGTTATCCGGCGAGAGGACATGGTCGTTGTTGCAATCTATCGCAATCCCGCTCTCAATTTCCTTGAGCGCGCCGGTCGCCAGGTCATAGGTATGGATGTGCCCACGGCTGTTATACACCAGGGTTTTGCCGTCCTGCGTCCAGTTGGGCGCCTCGATGACGTAATCGAACTCCTTCAGCACGCTGCGGACGCTGGTGTGCACATCCATCGTTTCCAAAATGCTGAATGAATCGCGCTGCGCGACCCATTCCCGTAGTGTCTTGATGTCCATTTTGTATTTGTCTCCAATCTATGATTTTAGCTCATCCAGGGGCAGGGCCGTGCCGTTCAGCAAGCTCTGCAGCAGGTCAGTGGTATCCGACAGATTATTCACGCTCAGTTCCAGTCCCAACTGTTCCTTCGCATCCACGTAACTGTATGAGCCACCCGGGAAGTATCCAATGTGATAGGGCAGCCCGACGCCGATCCCGGAAAGCTCCTGTTGGAAGACTTTCCGGTCGTTGACCAGGATGCAAAAGTGAAAAACACCCTGCCCGTTTTTATACAGGAAGGTCTTCCACGGGCTGGGGCTCTGGCCCGGCTGCAGCAATTCCAGCACAAAGTTGTCGAGCTGGTACTTGGCGACCTGAATGCCCTTCTATTCTACCGCCTGCCCGTGGGTGTAGTGCTGGATTCCATCCGGGAAAATGGTTTCGATTTTTTCCTCCGGCCGGCCGAGGACTTTGGCCCAGTGGGCATTGGCCTGCTGGACGTTTTTGACAACAATACATATCTGGGTGATGACTTTGTTTTCTGGCATTTTTACGATCCTTTTTAAATGCTGAATACGTTCTCAGGCCGGTTCGGCGAGCCGCTCAAAACGGGCGCGGCGGCCAACCGTTTTAAAACCAATCCGGGTATAGGCTTCGAGCGCGCCCGGATTGTTGACATGCACCGCCAGCAGGGCCGCGCGGACGCCTTCTGCTTGCATACGCCGCATTGATTCAACCAGGAGCAGGGAGGCCAGCCCGCGCCGCCGCTGGGCCGGCGCCACTCCAACCTGCCCGATGTAGCCGCCGGGAGGATCGCGGGTCAGGTCGATGTAGCCCAGCACAAAACCGGAGGGCGCAGCCTGCACGCGCGCCAGAAAACTCCATTCTGGTTTAAAGTCACTCTCGGTCGTCTGACCAATCCATTCTGCGGCGCTGTAGCCGGGAAAGCCTGGCCGTTCACGGAAGGCGGTCTGATAGGCGCAGAAGAATTGCTCCGCCAGGCCGGCCTGCCAGTTGACGAGCGTCACATCCGGCGGCAGGCCGGCTTCGGGCAGCGGCGTGGAAAGGGCCCGCTCCATGACCAATTCCTCAAATACAGACTGAAAACCGTGCGCCAGGTACAGACGCCGGGCCGCAGCGCTGAGCGATTCAGTCGCCACCTGCAGCAGGCCCGGGGCTGTGCCCTCATCCGCGCACAACTGGCGGGCCTGGCTCTCGCTCCAACTCAGCAGGTACGTGCCAAGACCCTTACCGCGCAGCCCGGGGCGCACCAGGCCGGTGATTTTTGCGCGCTGCTGACCCGGATTGCCAACCAGGTGAACCGTGATCCCGGCCGCCAGGCGCCCATCCGGCAGGAAAGCGCCCAGGCCTGTGCCGTTTTCTCCTGAGAAAAAGTGAGCCTGGATGGCTTCCGGCACAAACAGAAAGCCGAGCCCCCCGTCGACTTGATAGCCGGATTGGGCCAGTTCCACAAGCGCGCCAGGATCATTCCGAGTGATCAGACGCCATTCAAGACCTTCTACATCTGGTGGAGCAGGGTTGTTGGAAGCATTTTTCATTTTGCTCACTCTTTTCGGCGGGCTTGAAGCAGCAGCGGGCCGGGCAGTTTTTTGCGCTGCTACTAAAAAACTCAACGTTTTGTGCCTGCCTGTCTGCTTGCGCTCCGCTGTTTTATTGTCTATGAAAAAGTTCTATAATATTATTAAATCAACCTTAAAAGGAGAAAAACATGTCGAGACAAACCTTGTTTATTTTCCTGGCGCTGGCCGCCTTGATCGCGGCGGGACTGGCCTGCAACCTTCCCGAACAGACCGAACCGCGTCATCTGGAATTCACAAATGTCAGCGTGGTTCCAGGCTCGAGCGATGGGAAAAACCTGACCATTAATGTGCGCTATACCAGTGTCGGCCCGACAGACATTGTCACGATCAGTTGTTATTATTCCTCAAACGCCGGTCCGACACGCATCGGTTCAGCCCGGGAAGCCATCGCGACCATCGATCCGGAAGAAGAATTTGCCTCATTCCTGTTCAGCGATACCTCCCCTGGGAAACACATCGTGATCTGTAAAAGCAGCGATGGCGCCGGGGTCGAGTCAAATTATATTGTCATAGAACCTGCGCCGGCCGAACCTCCGAAAGAGGAACAACCCGCCCAGGCGCCCCAGCCTCAGAAGCCGCCCGCCTCCGGTGCACAGCCCGGAACCGGCTGCAAATGGGAGGTGGCAGGGGAATGGAAGATTTACCAGGTCAATGGATACCAACCGGTCTTCGAGATCACCCAGTCCGGCACAAACCTTTATGGAACCGGGATCCTGTCAGCCGCGGATGCCGCCCGGGGTATGTATACCGGCACAATTGGGAAGGGCACCGGCTCGATTTCGGGCGACACCTTCTCATTCAACGTCACCTGGCCGCCGAAGCAAGACGGCACGCTTCTCACAGGGCCATACTCCGGGACTATATCCGTTGGCAGGATCGAAGAACCAAATGGCGTCTGGTACGGCACCGGCCCCAGCATTTGTGTGAAGTGAGGCGGACGCGTTACGATACCTCGCTGTAAGGCGGCTCCACCGGCGTCTGTTGATCGTACGTCCGGGCGGCGATCAGATGCGTGGCAAATTGTTGGAAACCCGGCTTGAGGAACGAGAAAGCGCGCTGCTCGGTGGCCTGGTCTTCCTTCGTCACGCGCTCGTGCGTGCGCATGTGCTCAGCCCAGGTGGGGGTCACGAAACTTTCGATAAAGCGCTCTGGGTCGGCCAGGTCGCGGTACAGATCCCAGCGCACCGCACCTTCACGGCGGCGGAAGATGCGCATATCCTCCATGGCCTCCAGGTATTCGGCCTCTTGCCTGGCGGCCACGCGGTATTCGACCGTCACCAGCACCGGGCCGTCATCCGCCGCCGGGGTCAGGACGAGGTGTGGATCGTTCCAGTGCCCGGAGGGGTTCAAATCCAGGTGCTGGATGGGTTGCAGCGGCCAGCGCCGGAAGGTGAGCAGACCCAGGGCCAGCACGCCCGCGGCGCAGGTCAGCGTGGCGGCGTTGCCAAAATTTTCGGCCAGCGAGCCCCAGGCGAAGGAACTGGCGGCCATCGAACCCTGGAAGACCAGCAGGTACATGCCGAGTGTGCGCGCCCGCACCCAGGCCGGGGCGGCCGTGGTGGCGGCGGTGGTCATGCTCGACATGCTCGTCAGCCAGCCCATCCCGCCCACCATCATACACAGCACCAGCAGCGGCACAAAGCGCACGTAGGCCAGGGCCAGCGTGGCAGCGGCGAACAGCAGAGTGGAGATACCGACCAGGCGGTCGACCGGCATGGAGCCGCGCACTTTGGGCAGGAACAGGGCGCTGATTACCGCGCCAAAGCCCAGGCTGCCCAGCACAATGCCGTACCCGCTCGCATCCAGCGCCAGGTCCTGGCGCGCCATGATTGGCAGCAGCGCCCACAACGCGCTGGCGCCGACCGCGAAGGTGCCGATGCGCACCAGCACGGCCTGCATGGGTGGTGAATGACGCGTGTAGCGGATGCCCGAGGCGGTGGCCCCCAGCACATCTTCCGGCGGCGAACTGCGCACAACCTTTTCGCGCTTCCAGAAATAAATGGCTGCCAGTACGCAGATAAAGGAAGCCGAGTTCAGCAGAAAGACGGCCGCCGGGCCGGCCAGCGCCACGATGACGCCGCCCAGGGCCGGGCCAAGCGCGCGCGCCAGGTTGAAGCCTGTGGCGTTGAGCGAGACGGCCGCCGGCAGTTCCTCGCGCGGCACCAGCTCGGCCACGATGGATTGCCAGGCCGGGGCGTCAAAGGCGGCCCCCAGGCCCATCAGAAAGGTGATCCCCAGCAGCAGCCAGGCCGAGACGTGCCCGCTCAGCGTCAGCACACCCAGCAGCGCGGCCATCAGCAGCAGCCAGCCCTCGGTGAAAAGCAGCAGCTTGCGCCGGTCGAGCAGGTCTGAGAACGTCCCGGCCGGCAGGCCGAGCAGAAAGACCGGCAGGCTGGTGGCGGTTTGCATCAGCGCCACCAGCAGCGGCGAGGGCGTCAGCGAGGTCAGCAGCCAGCCGACGCCCACGGTCTGCATCCAGGTGCCGACGCTGGACGCGACCGAGGCGATCCAGATCGTGCGAAAGACTGCCCGGCGCAGCGGGCTCCAGGGCGAGAGTGCGGCTGGACTGGCGGATGGGGATGTTTGCATTTTTTGACCTCTTCTCTTGAGCCGCGATAGGTGTTGGGGCGGGTCTCGCGGAGCACCCCAAACTTCCGAAGTCTGCAAGACTTCGGAAGTTTTCAGGCAGCCAGCCCTGTTACGCGTACCCGAGCACAGGATGTGTCACGTAGGCATCTTCCATGTGCGCGATCTCTTGCGGTGTGAGCCGAATGGAAACCGCCGCGGCGGCATCCTCCAGGTGATAGGGCTTGGTGGCGCCGATGATCGGGGCGGTGATGACCGGTTTGGAGAGCACCCAGGCCATGGCGATTTGCGCCATCGGCACACCGCGCGCCTCGGCTACTTCGTAGACGCTCTGGGCCACTTCCAAATCCGGCTCTTTGTACAGGTTCTTGCCGATGTTGTCGGTCTGGGCGCGCAGGGTTTCGTTGCGTTCCTTGTTGGGTTTGCGGGTCAGCAGGCCCTTGGCTACCGGTGAGTAGGGGATGACCGCGATCTTTTGCACGGCGCACAGCCTGAGCATCTCGCGCTCTTCCTCGCGGTAGATCAGGTTGTAATGCGGCTGCATGGAGGCGAAGCGCGTCCAGCCGTGCAGGTCGGCGGTGAAGAGCGCCGTGGCAAACTGGTAGGCGAACATGGCCGAGGCGCCGATGTAGCGCGCCTTGCCCGCCTTGACCACATCGTGCAGCGCTTCCAGCGTTTCCTCGATCGGGGTGTTATAGTCCCAGCGGTGGATCTGGTACAGATCGACATAATCCGTGCCCAGGCGTTTGAGGCTGGCGTCAATCGAACTCAGGATGTGCTTGCGCGACAGGCCGCCGTCGTTGGGCTTGTCGCTCATCTCGAAGAAGACCTTGGTGGCCAGCACCACTTCGTCACGCGACCCGGCAAAATCTTTCAGCGCCCGGCCGACGATTTCCTCGCTGCGGCCGTTGGAGTAAACATTGGCGGTGTCAAAGAAGTTGATGCCCAGTTCCAGCGCGCGCTGTATAAACGGGCGGCTGGTTTCTTCATCCAGCGCCCACGGCCAGCGTTCATTTGGCCCGCCATAGCTCATGCAGCCCACGCAGATGCGCGAGACTTTCATTCCGGTGTTTCCAAAACGTGTGTATTCCATGATATTCTCCTATTACTTTCCTAGACATGCCCGACGACGCGGTGCGGCACATACGGCTCTTCCAGATATTTGACCTCTTCCGCGCTCAATTTGACAGCCAGCGCGCCGGCGGCTTCATCCAGGTGCGAGAGTTTGGTGGCGCCGATGATCGGGGCGGTGACGGGCTCCTTTTGCAGCAGCCAGGCCAGGGCGACCTGTGTGCGTGAAACCCCGCGTTTTTGGGCGGTTTCCGCCACGCGCTCAATCACCTGCTGGTCGGTCTCGGCGCTGGCATCGTACTTGCTTTTGGCGATCTGGTCGGTTTCGGAGCGCATGGTTTTTTCAGCGGCGACGTCGCGCGTCAACCTGCCGGAGGCCAGCGGGCTGTAGGGGGTTGTGCCGATCTTCTCATCGCGGCACAACGGCAGCATCTCGCGCTCTTCCTCGCGGTAGATCAAGTTCATGTGATTCTGCATCGAGACGAAGCGCGTCCAGCCGTGCAGGTCGGCGGTATGCAGGGCCTTGGCGAACTGCCAGGCATACATGGCCGAGGCGCCGATGTAGCGCGCTTTGCCAGCCCGCACCACGTCATGCAGCGCTTGCATGGTCTCCTCGATCGGGGTGTTGTAGTCCCAGCGGTGGATGATATAGAGATCGACATAATCGGTTGCCAGGCGTCGCAGGCTGTTGTCGATCTCGCTCATAATGGCCTTGCGTGACAGCCCGCCGCCGTTCGGCCCGTCACTCATTTTGCCGTGCACCTTGCTGGCCAGCACCACCTCATCCCGCTTTGCGAAGTCTTTCAAGGCCCGGCCGGTGATCTCCTCGCTGACGCCGGTCGAATAGACATTGGCGGTGTCGAAGAAGTTGATGCCCATTTCCAGGGCCTTCTGGATGATCGGGCGGCTGTTTGCCTCGTCCAGCACCCATTTATGTGTCCAATGTTCCGCGTCTCCGAAGCCCATGCAGCCCAGGCAGATGCGCGAGACTTGCATGCCGGTATTTCCCAAACGTGCGTATTCCATGATTTTTCTCCTATGCTCTTACGGCTGTGGCACGAGCCGGATGGCCGCCTTGCGCGCCTCGGCACTGTTGATATGTTCAAGGCTGGAAGGGTAGCGCCGGTACTTTGCTTTGTAGGCGGCGTCAAGCTGCTCGCCCAGCGCGAGGTCCGGTTCTTCAACAAAGTTGACGTGTTTATCCACGCCCCCGGCCCGGATGCGGCCCGCGTGTTTTGTCTGCGCCCCGTGGAACCAGGCCGACTCGCGGCCTTTCACCGAGCGCACGTACAGTTCGTCGCCCAGGCGCACAACCCAAATGATGACCGGTTTGCGCAGCGTGCCGTCCTCACGCAGCGAGGCGATATCCAACTCCTCGGCGTTCCCAATTTTGGTAAGTTCTTCCTTTGTCCAGGCTGACATGCCCGCTGCTCCTTTTTAGAACTTGACCAGGGCCTTGATGGCCTTGCGCTCGTTCATGGCCCGATAGCCGTCCGGCACACCTTCGAGGCTGCCGGTCCAATCAAAGACGCGGCCCGGCTGGATGCGCCCTTCCAGGACATCCGGCAGCAGCGGCTCGATGTAAGCGCGGGCCGGGGCCGGGCCGCCCGCGATGGTGATGTTGCCGAAGAAACTGTTAATGGCCGGCATGACCTCAGCCTGGGGCACGCCTACGCGCCCAACGGCGCCGCCCGGACGGGCAATGCTGAGCGCCGTGAGCATCGACTCGGCATAACCGACGCACTCCAGAACGGATTGGACGCCCAAGCCTTTGGTCAGCTCGCGTACCCGCGCAACCGCTTCCTCGCCGCGCTCACTGACGATGTCAGTCGCGCCGAACTCTTTGGCCAGCGCGATGCGATCCGCATGGCGATCCAGCAGGATGATCTGCCCGGCACCCAGGCGTTTGGCCGCGATCACGCCGCACAGCCCGACTGCGCCGCCGCCCACCACCGCCACGCTTTTTCCGGGGCCAACCCGGGCTGAAAGGGCGGCGTGATGACCGGTCGCCATCACATCCGTCAGGGTCAGCAGCGAGGGCATCAGCGCGTCATCCCGCCCGACCGGCAGTTTGAAGAGTGTCCCGTCGGCCTGCGGGACGCGCACGGCTTCGCCCTGACCGCCGTCCAGCTCGGTGCCACCCCAAAATCCGCCGTGCAGGCAGGAGGTTTGCAGACCTTCCTGGCAGTAGATACAGGTTCCGTCCGACCAGGCGAAGGGCGCGGCGACCAGGTCGCCAACCTTGATTTTGCGGACCTCGGCGCCCACGGCTTCGACCAGGCCGATGAACTCGTGCCCCATGCGGCGGCCTTCTTCGCTGGGCGGCATGCCCTTATACGGCCACAGGTCGCTGCCGCAAATGGCCGCGTGTGTCACGACCAGCAGGGCGTCGGTGGGTTCGATCAAACGGGCATCGGGGACGTTCTCGATCCGCACGTCGCCTGCCCCAAACATGACTGTTGCTCGCATAGTTATTTATCTCCATTTTCCATTAAATAATTTGCTTGCGGCTGCCCAGCCACTTCACCATTTCCGGGTTGCGGTGGTCAAAGAAGCTGCTGGTTTTTGTATCCAGGGTGGCGATCGCCGCCATGTCTTCCGCGCTCAATTCAAAATCAAACACGCTCATATTCTCGAGCATTCTTTCCTTGCGGGTTGATTTTGCCAGCGCGATGATGCCTCTTTGCACCACCCAGCGCAGGATGACCTGGGCCGCGCTTTTGTTGTATTTTGCGGCGATGGGTAGCAGGGTTTCATTTTGAAAAATATTATTCCGGCCCTCCGCGAAGGGCGCCCAGGCTTCAATCTCAACGCTGTTCTCCTGCAGGAACTTCTGGTTCTCAATTTGCTGCTGGAAGGGATTGACTTCAATCTGGTTGACGGCCGGTTTGATGTTGTTGTGGATCATCAGATCCATGATGCGGTCGGGCTGAAAGTTGGAGACCCCGATGGCCCTGATCTTGCCTTGCTGGTACAGCTCTTCCAATGCGCGCCATTCGCCATACACATCGCCGTAGGGCTGGTGGATCAGGTACAGGTCAAGGTAATCCAATTGCAGGCGCTTCAAGGAACTTTCAAAGGACTTCAGCGCGTCTGCATAGCCATTGCGCTGGATAAAAAGTTTTGTGGTGATAAACAACTTCTCCCGGGCCACGCCGCTCTGTTTGATACCCCGGCCAACCGCTTCTTCGTTCATATAAGAGGCGGCCGTGTCGATATGCTTGTAGCCGGTTTGAATGGCCTCGATCACACTGCGCTCGCACTCAGCCGCATCGGTGATTTGAAAAACGCCGAAACCCAGGATCGGGATTTCAACGCCATTGTTCAATTTTAGAGTTTGCATGATTTACTCCTTGTGTTTGTGCTGCCAGCCCGGATCAGCCAGATTTATGAATGCGCGATGATCGGATGCGGCCGGTAGGGTTCTTCCAAGCGCTGGATTTCATCCGCGCTGAGCTGGATGGACAGCGCCGCGACGGCGTCTTCGAGATGCTGGGGTTTGGTGGCGCCGATGATCGGGGCGGTGATGAATGGCTTGGCGAGCATCCAGGCCAGCGCCACCTGCGCCATCGGCAGGCCGCGCGCCTCGGCCAGTTCGCTGACGCGCTGGACGGTGCTGGCGTTATCTTCCTGGGCGTAACGGCTGGTGGCCAGGCTGTCGTTTTGAAAGCGCAGGGTGTCATTTTGTTCTTTGGTGGGCTGGCGGGCCAGTACCCCGCGCGCCAGCGGCGAAAAGGGGATGACGGCCAGGCCCTGATCCTGGCAGAGCGGCAGCATTTCGCGTTCTTCCTCGCGGTAAAGCAGGTTGTAATGATCCTGCATCGAGACGAAGCGCGTCCAGCCGTGCAGGTCGGCGGTGTACTGGGCTTTGGAAAGCTGCCAGGCGTACATGGCCGAGGCGCCGAGGTAGCGCGCCTTGCCGGCCTGCACCACATCGTGCAGCGCTTCCAGCGTTTCTTCGATCGGGGTCTCATAGTCCCAGCGGTGGATCTGGTACAGGTCGACATAATCCGTGCCCAGGCGCTTGAGACTGGCGTCTATCGAGCTCAGGATGTGTTTGCGCGAGAGGCCGCGGTCGTTGGGGCCGGGGCCCATCGGGAAAAAAACCTTGGTGGCGATGACCACCTCGTCGCGCGAGGCTGCAAAATCCTTCAGCGCCCGGCCAACCACCTCTTCGCTGTGGCCGTTGATATAAACGTTGGCAATGTCAAAGAAGTTGATGCCCAGCTCCAGCGCGCGCTGGATGTAGGGGCGGCTGGCCTCTTCGTCCAGTTCCCAGGATGTGCTCCCGGCCGGACGCCCGTAGCTCATGCAGCCCAGGCAGATGCGCGAGACTTGCATGCCGGTCTTTCCAAAGCGAATGTATTCCATAATTGCTCCTTGCTGAGGTTTCAAATCAAGAAAAAATGTAACTGTTCACTCATACTCCGAAATTGTCATTGCGAATACTATGACTTTGTCAAGCCAAAACCAAAGGGTTGACGCTGACATAGTTGGGTATGAAAGGTTTTTGAGAAACTAAAACTGCGCAAGCAATCTT
>CAIWAX010000058.1 GCA_903910795.1 uncultured Anaerolineae bacterium | reverse complement strand
AGCGAACTGTGCAAGGTCGCCGGCGTAGAATCGCAGGTGGTTGCGGTTGGGGCCATCGACAAAGACGCGGGCGGGGAAGTCTATTTTTGTGATCTCGCCTGAGTCGATCTGCTCTAGCAGGGTCTTTCGATCTTCCGCGGGTGGGCGTGTGGATAGCTGGGCTTCGGAATAAAGTATCGGGAGAGTTTTGATCATCGGTGTAATGTCCTTTCAAGCACAGTATAGGATCAATCTGAATAGAACGCAAGTTCTAATATGGGTCAGGATGGGGGGATTTTGGGGGGAGAAGCGTATCCCCCCCATGGACTACACCGGGGGGAGGGAGCTGGTCTACCGCTCAGCCCTTGGATGCGCGCTTCATTTAAAAATAGGAAAAGGCCAGGTGCCAGATTTAGACAGAGCGTCCCGGAGATTTCACGGAGAAGAGCAGCGCAATCGAATTCCTGCGGGCAGACTTGCCCCTCTTCCGTTGGGAGAGGGCAGGCTGAGGCTTCGACAGCGCACCGGGATTACCGTATTCGTGCTCCTTATTCGTGGACGGCTTTGGGTGCTTTACCGGGCATAGGTTTTCGCCTAAAGTGAAGCAACCCGTCAGCAGTTACATTTTTTAATGTAAAATAGGGTCATGGGATTTGCGCCGGTCATTCCCCGGCGGGAGGTTTCGAACATAATGACTGCCCCTGCCCCAAAAAACACAACAAAACCTGTCTCGCCCGGCGCAGACGATCTTCAGGCGCGGATCGATGCTTTGCAGGCTTTGCTCGACAATGCCCCCGTCAGCACCTTTTCGGTTGACCGGAACCTTTGCTACCTGGCCTTTAACAAAAGGCATGCCATGAGCATGCTGTCTCTATATGGCGCGCAGATCGGGATCGGCCAGAAGGTTCTGAATAATTTTAGCGTGCTGGACGACCAGCAGGTAGCCAGAGAAGCGTTTGAACGCTGCCTGGCTGGCGAACAAGTCAGGCTGGTCACTTACGTTGGGAAAGACATGCCGGCCAGGCGCTGTTTTGAAATCCAGCATATCCCCATACGGGATGCAAACGGGGCTGTGACAGGCGTCAGTGTGATTTCGCAGGATGTCACCGAAAAAATGGCCGCCGAGGAAGAACTCAAGCGCTCGAATGCGCTCTACCACAGTCTGTTTGAGAATATGAACTCCATCGTTCTGATCATCGATTCCGGGAATTTCGACATCCTGGATGCCAACCCGGCCGCCTGCGCCTTTTACGGCTGCAGCCACGCCGAGTTGACCAGCCGGAAAATTTCGGAACTGAACCCGGCTACTCCCGAACAGTTGGCCGCGCGCATGCAGAGCGTTTTGGAGGGCCAGATCAACCAGTCTGGCATGACCCACCGCCTGCCAAACGGCGAACTGCGCGATGTAGAGGTGGTCACCGGCCCGCTTGATTACAAGGGCCGTCCGGCGCTGCTTTCAGTGGTGCGCGATGTCACCGAGCGTAAACGTGGCGAGCGCCGCATGGCGGATGCCCTGGAGTTGAACCAGACCATTCTGCAGGCTTCGCCGGCCGGTATCCTTATTTATAAAGCCAGCGGTGAGTGTGTGGCCGCCAACCTGGCCGCCGGGAAAATTATCGGGGCAACCGACCAGAGCCTGCTCATGCAGAACTTTCACACCATCCAGCCCTGGAAGACCAACGGGCTGTATGAAGCTGCCCTGCGGGCCCTCAGCAGCGGCCAGCCCGTCAGCATCGGGACGCACAGTTTCACCAGCTTTGGAAAGGAAATCTGGACGCGCGGCAGCCTGGTGCCGTTTTTGGCCTCGGGCGAAATGCACCTGTTGTTTATGTTTGAAGATGATACCGCCCGCAAACAGGCCGAAGATGCCCTGCGCCAGAGCGAGCAAAATATACGCAGCATGTTTGACACCATGGCCGAAGGTCTGGCGCTGAACGAAATTGTCTATGACGAAAATGGGGAAATGGTTGATTACCGCATTCTGAACGTCAACCCGGCTTTTTATCATTTCGCGGATTTTAGCAATACACAGGTGATTGGCAGCCTGGCCAGCCATCTGTATGGAATGTCTCACGAGTTCATCCATGAGTTTTGGAAGTCTCACCGCTCGAAAGAAAAAACCGCGCTGGTTGAAATGAAGAGTACGTTCAGCGACCGCTGGTTCCTGATTTCCACCTCGCCATTTGTGGATGATAAGTTCATCACCACTTTTCTGGATATCACCGAGCGCAAAGCCATGGAAATGGCCCTGCAGGCCAGTGAGGCGCAGTACCGCAGCCTGATCGACCAGCTGCCCAGCGGCGTGTTTGTGCATCACGGCGGCGTCATTTTGCTGTGCAACCAGGCGGCAGCCCGTTTCTTCGGCGCGGACAGCCCGGAACAACTGGTGGGCACGGCCTTGATGGAGCGCATCCATCCTGATTTCCGCGAGCTGGTCACCAGCCGGGTCAGCCAAATTCAAAGCCAGAACACATACGCGCCCTGGATCGAAGAGAAACTTTTGAGAATGGACGGCAGCAGCTTTGATGCGGAAGTGGCCGGCCTGCCGGTGCTGTACCAGGGCCAGCCCGCCGTTCTGGCAGTTTGCAACGATATCAGTGAACGCCTGCGCGCCGAGCAGGCCCTGCGCGCGAGTGAGGAACGCTACCGGCGTCTGGTTGAAACCTCGCCGGATGTAGTCTACCGCTTCTCCAACCAGCGCGGCGGCATCTATTATTCCGGCCGCGTGCAGCAGGTCTTTGGCTGTACCCCCGAAGAAATGCTTGTGCAGCCCATGCTCTGGCACGATTCCATCCTGTCCGAGGATCTGCCGCACATTGACCAGACCATCGCCAATCTTCCGCAGGGTTCCAATTTTGACGTGGAGTACCGCATCCGTGACAGGCACGGCAACCTGCGCTGGCTGGAAGACCGCCGCATGGGCAGCGTGCAGGAAGGTGCTGAAATCATTGTGGAAGGTCTGGTGACCGATATCACGGCCCGCAAGCAGGCCGAACTGGCCCTGCAGGCCGCGCACGATGAACTGGAACAGCGCGTTCAAGAGCGCACCGCCGATTTGCAAGCCGCCAACCGGGCGTTGGTAGAGGCCTCGCGCACCAAGGATCAATTCCTTTCCACTATGAGCCATGAGCTGCGCACCCCGCTGACCGGCATCCTGGGTCTCTCGCAAGTGCTGCTGTTCAACACCTACGGCGAGTTAAATGAACGCCAGACCCGCGCCATTCAAAACATTGAAAAAAGCGGCCAGCACCTGCATGAATTGATCAACGATATTTTGGATATTTCCCGGCTGCAGAATAACAAGATCACCCTGGAGCGCCGGCCCTGCTCGCTGCACAACATCTGCCGCGCCAGCCTGCAAATGGTCAGCAACCTGGCGACGGCCCGCCGCCAGGAAATGGTGCTGAGCTTCCCCCCCGAGAATATCATCCTGGAAGCGGATGAGCGCCGCCTGAAGCAGATTCTGATCAACCTGCTGGGCAACGCCATCAAGTTCACGCCCGAAGGCGGGCGTATTGAGCTGGCTGTGGAAGGCCAGCCCGAACTGCGCGAAGTGTGCATCAGTGTGGTCGATACCGGCATCGGCATCAAGCCCGAGGATATCGCGCGTCTGTTCAAGCCCTTCTCGCAGCTCGATTCCAGCCTGTCCCGGCAGTACAACGGCACCGGGCTGGGGCTGTCCCTGGTGAAGAACCTGACCGAGCTGCACGGCGGCCGCGTGGAGGTTGAATCGACCCTCGGCGTGGGCAGCCGTTTCACTGTCATCCTGCCCTGGCTGCAATAAAAATCAGACTTCGGAAGTTTATAAAACTTCCGAAGTCTGATTTCAGGCAAGACCACCTTCCCCATTATTCCGCCGGCAAAATCACCGTAAAGCGGCTGCCCTGCGATTTGCTTGGCAAATCTGGGGCGCTTTCCAATTCGATGCGCCCGCCGTGCAAATCCACCAGACCCTTGACCAGTGCCAACCCCAGGCCCGCGCCGTTGTACTTGCGCTCCAGGCGCGCATCCAACTGCGAAAAAGGCTTGAACAGGCGCGGCCTATCCTCGTCCCGGATGCCGATGCCCGTATCCCAGACCGTGATGACGACTTCCCCCGCCTGGCGCAGCGCCTCGATCCCGAAGCGCCCGCCCTCGGCGGTGAATTTGCTGGCATTGCCGATCAAATGCTGCAGGATTTTCTTCAAGCGCGCGCTGTCAGCCGGCAGGCTAAGGTCTGGCGGGTCAATTTGCAGGCTGGTCTGCTGGTGCTTGCGGGCCGCCTCCGCGCTGATCGTCTTGAGGGCGGCCTGGCAGACCTCGCCCAGGTTGCAGGTTTTCTTTTCCAGTACCAGCTTGCCGCTCTGGATATTTGCATAATCCAGGATATCGTTGATCAACTCCAGCAGGTGCTGGCCGCTGTTTTCGATATTTTTCAGGGCGTTGATTTGTTTTTCGGCCAGTGGGCCGTAGGTCTGGAGCTGCAGCACCTGGGCCAACCCCATCACCCCGGTCAGCGGTGTGCGCAGTTCATGGCTCATGGCCGCCAGGAACTCATTGCGCGCCGAGAGCGCCTTCTCCAGCGAGAGGTTGGCGGTTTGCAGATCAGCCGTGCGCGCCTGCACGCGCTGTTCCAGTTCGGTCTGCGCGGCTCGCAGCTCTTCTTCCATGCGTTTGCGTTCACTGATGTCGTGTACCACGCTGATCATGTGCGGGACTCCCTGCAGATCGATCACGCGCGCTGAGACCAATGACGTATGCAGGCTGCTGTCTTTCCCCTGCAAGACGGTTTCCAGGTTGTCATAAAAGCCGGTTTCTTGCAGCGTACTGATCATTTTTTGCCGGTCGGCCGGGTTGAGCCAGATGTGAAGTTCATTCGCTGTTCGCCCGAGCGTCTCGTCGCGCGTATAACCAGTCAGGCGGGCGAAGCGTTCGTTCACGTTCGTAAAATAGCCATCCCCCAGGCGCGAAACCACCATTCCGTCCGGGCTGGCGCTGAAAATGCGTTCGATGCTTTCACGCGCCTCGCGGCTCTCTTCGTTCAGGCGCTGGTTGATCATCATGATGAAGCTGAATGTCCACAGGCTGCTGGTCACCAGCATCATCAGGTAAGTGATGGTCTGGATCAGAGAGGCGGAGAACGGGTCACCCACCTGACCGGTGAAAGGCGTCAGCCCGCGTATGAAGAAGAACACCCCGTTGGCCGCCATGGCGAGTGCCAGGATCAGGGCCGGGACCCGCACGGAGCGCAGTTTGCTAAAAAACGCCTCCTGCGCCAGCAAGAACATGATCCCCATACCGGAAAACGATACAAGCACCCGGCGGGCGGCCAGGCTGTAGTCGAAATAAGTGTAATAGATGCAAATAAGCAGGAAGATTGCCAGGGATCCGTACAGCGGGCGGCCATGTTCGGGCTTTCCGAGGAAATGCGCCAGGCCAATGTGCAGCCAGATCGCCCCGAGCATGAATAGAAAATTATTTGCCACGGTGGCGAAATCCCCGATGCCGGGCATATCCCGCACATAGTTGAATACAAATGCCAGGCTCCAGGTGGCAGTGCCCAGCGCCCACCAGCCCAGCCCGTGGTAGCTCTTATTGATGAAGTACTGCGTCATCAGGGCGATCACCTGCAGGAGGTTGGTGATGCTTAGAATTATTGCCAGGGTATGGATATCCATGTTCATAGGCTCCTCAAACTGCATGTGATATTGCAGACCGTGAAATTTCAGGTTGGACAGCCAGTCTTCCACTGCGGGCTCATGGATACAGAGCTTGCCCCCATCTTACGGGATTTCTTATTTTACTGTAATATCCAGTCTGTTTTTGTGGATAAAACCTTGAATTTCTGACAGAAAAAAGACTTCCGAAGTCTCCAAGACTTCGGAAGTCTGAACATCAGCCGCCTTACCCCTGCACCGGCGACTCCTCGTCCGGGATCGTCTCGGGCGGCGTCTCGGCCAGGAACTTGTACACCAGCCGGATCAACTCACGCGCGCTGATCTTGCGGGCGTTGTAAAGCGGCACAAAGGCCTGCGTGATATTCTGCACCGCCGCGGCCAGGATGGCGTTATCGCGCTCGGTCACATCCGGCACGTTAATCTCGATCAGCGCGCGGGTGGGCAGGCTGTGGTCAACAGCGCTGCGCACCTCCAGCGCGCTGCCCAGGATAGCCTGCAAGGCGTGCCGCAGATACTGCTGGCGGGACTTGAAGCGTTTGAAGGCCGGCATCCCGGATTCCTCGGCAGTGGTGCGCGTCGAACCTTCCGGCTCGGCCAGATAATGCATCGGCAGGCCGGCCCCCAGCGCGATCATGCGCTTGAGCGACAACCCGTCCAGCAGCGCATCCGCGCTGGCAAGCTGCGGCGCGATCACGTTCAGCGACTCATCCTTATCCAGCGCCACGATCCCGCCGGATTTGCGCGGCAGGCTGCTGGAAAAGCTCCTCAGATAGGCCTCCTTCTCGGCCTGGCTGTTAAAATTGCGCTGCAGCACATAGGTGTAGATTTGCCGGTAGTGGTTCAGCCGCGCCCGGTTCTCGATGAAATCCTGGTACAGCTTGATCCAATACCTGACCGGCAGCAGATCCGATTCGCCAAAGGTCGCGCCCACCATGCGGTTGAGCGGGAAGTGCAGCACAAAGCTGGCTTGATCCGCGCCCGGCTGGTAAGCGGGCCAGGGGCTGTCATCCAGGCTGGCGCGTTTGTAGGCCAACTCCTGGCGGTAATCGTTGGGCGCCGTGACGATTTCGCTGATCTGTTCGGCCGGAATGGCGCGCACATACGACATGCCCGCCGCATCCACCGAGAATAGGATGAACAGGTCGCCGCTGCGCAGCGCTTCCGCCGCCCATTCCGGGAGCTGCGCCTCCAGGTCGTTGAGCGGGTGCGCCCAGAACTCCTTGATGAACTTCTCGGCCCGGCGGCTGGGGCTGGAGATGCTGAAGCCGTCGCCGATCACAAATTCGATGCTGATTTCGATGATCCGGCGCGCGATTGGGCTGGCGCGATACAGGTTGATGATCTCGGTCAGTTGTGCCTGCCGGTCATAATCGTAGCGGCTGCGGAAGGCGGCGCTGAAGCTCGCGCCGCCCAGCGTGATCGTATCATCCGTCTCATGCACCACCGCCGACAGGCGGGCGGGCGGGTTGAACAAACTTGTCAGACGTTTAAACATGGGTCTCTCCTTATTAATGGTGGTTTATTATGGTTTTGTAGGGGCAGGTCTCTCGTGATAGCGAAGAACTCCTGCCTTTCGTGATCTCGCCGGGCGTGGATTCATGGCCTGCACGAAAGACCTGCCCCTACCTCGTGATCGGTGCTCTGTATTTCGGGGCAGGTCTCTCGTGATAGCGAAGAGCTCCTGCCTTTCGTGATCTTGCCGGGCGTGGATTCATGGCCTGCACGAAACATCGTCCCGATGCCCTGTCTTTCACCTAGTCACCCTGCGCCTTACATCTCGAGCGGGTCAAAACCTTCCACACTGGCGGGCGGGGTGGAGGTATGCCAGGCCTGCCGGTCGATGACCGCCAATAGCGCCAACGAGAGCAGCAGATCATCATGCACAAACTGCCCGGCCGTGTTGCGCTTGCCTTCCGGCACGCCCCAGCGCAGCAGCCTGGCCGCGCTCGGACGCACCTGCACGGCGCAATGTTCAAGCTGCTCCAGCAGACCCTCATCCAGCGGCGCATACTCCCGCAGCCGCCCGGTTTCGATGATCTGGATGAATCTGTAGCCGATGTCTGATTTCTCCGTCTCGCTGAATTTAACCGGCAGCACCTTGCCGGGCAGCCCGGCATCCAGCAGCGACCACAACCCTTCGCCCACGCCGGTCGCGTCGATCACCACCTGCTGCGGGCGCCAGAGTTCGTGCAGCGCGCGGATTTGCGCAAAGACGGTGGTGTGTTTTTCGCCCAGCCAGGCGCGCCGGTGGACGGTGCGGTAGGTGGGCCCGGTAGAGACGTTGCATGCAACGTCTTTACCGGCAACGTCTCTACCGGCAACGTCCCCACCATCCAGGTCAACCTGCACAATCGTCAGGACGGTCGAATCGCGGGCCGGGTTGTCGAGCGCCGCGCCGCTGGAACGTTCATCCTGCCCGCCCACGTCAATGCAGAAGACGTAGGTTTTGCCGGGCTCTGGCGCCGTGCGGGCCGGATGTGCGCCGCGCATCAACATAACCCGTGCCGGGGGGAACATTCCGGCCGCCGCCTCGACGGTCTCGCAAAAATACTGGCTGCGCACCAGCGGGTGCTGGCGTCCCATGCGTCTGACTTCCGCCTCCACGAACAGCCGGTAGGGCTCCAGGGTCGCCCCCACCTGCTCGGCGGTCACAAAGAACACGCGCCGCACACCGTCTTCTTCCTGGGCGGTCAGCGCCGCGCGGTACTCGCGTTCCAGCAGCGTGTCGGACGTCCAGCGCGTGCCCCAGAAGACCCGCGTGGCGTTGCTGCTGGCCGCCATCGGGTTAAAATCGCGGTCGTATTTGTCGGGCAGGATATCCTGCGCCTCGTTGACCGAAAGCAGCAGCCCGGCTGTCGCGCCGACCACGTTGGCGCCCGGCTCGCCCGAAAAATGCACCACGCGCGCCTGGTTGACCGTGTAAATATGACCAAACAATTTATCCCAGCGGTTCATCGTCAGCGGGCACTGTTCCAGCTTCGTCTCCAGCCGCAGCATGGCGAGCTCGGTTTGCGGTTTGTAGGTCGGCTCGACATGGATAATGTCGCCGCCCTGATTCTTCCCGAACGTTAACAGATACATATACAGGCATAGCTGTGTCTCATTCTTGCCCGACTGGCGCGGAAAGATGACCACAAACGTCCGCCCCAGCCGGTTACGCACCGAATGGCTGACCGCTTCCATCACTTCCCATTGGTAGCGCCGCAGCCTGACCCCCAGCGCGAAGCTGGTGAAAAGGCCCGGCTCCTGGAAGTTTTGATCGATGACGTAGTTGCGTTTGTTCATGGTTTTCCTCTCTCCGAGACTTCGGAAACCTCTAAGATTTCCGAAGTCTGGTATCTGCGCGCCGCGCGATGTTCTGGCGCATCTCCGTCACCGCCGCCAGCATCAGCGCGTTATGCTGCGCCGAGCCCTCCTGCAGCGTGCCGATATCACCATCCAGCCGCGCCACTTCCTGAGCGAGCGCCGCCACGGCCAGGTGATTATCCTTGCGCTGATCCGCGATAAACTCGCGCTGGCGCTCATCGTTGCGCTCCAGGAAGCGCAGGAACAGCACCACCACGATGATATTGACACCCGCCAGCGGCACCTGCAGCAGCAATTCGATGATCTTGTCAGTTGTCATGCTTGCTCACCTCTCCGAGAATTCCGAAGCCCGCTTTCCAGACTTCCGAGGTCTTTAAGACCTCGGAAGTCTGACTTCGGCCCTCCGCCGCGAGCGTTTCGAGCGCCGGTTGGGATTCACCGCGAAAATCTGCCGCCAGATTTCGGCCTCCGGGCCGCTGGGTTCCTCCGGCGGCTCCTCTGGGATTTCGGGCGGCGGCCCTTCCAAATAAAAAGGCTGGGCCTGCAGCACCGCTTCCAGGGCTTCATCCAGCGGCGAGACGGCGCCAGACAGCAGGTCGCGCGTGCGCAGCGTGTTGTTCAGTGTGTTGATCAGCAGCGCCACGCCGCGCGCCAGCTTGGTCTGGGCATCTACATCTTCCTGCTCCATGCCCAGCGCCACCAGCCGTTTGATCGAGACCCGCAGTACGCCGATTTCCTGATCCAGGTCTTCCAGCCGCGTTTTGCTTAAACCTGCCGCCTCGGCTTTGGTGATATGCGCGCGGTAGGGGCCGTTTTTGAATGGGTTGGGGCTGCCGGGTTGTCTGGACACTTGCGTGGTTTCCTGATATTTGTAATATAGAACAAATGTGCATAGAATGCAAGCCTACAATTTGCCAGATGTCGAAACCTTGCTGCTCGCAGGTTGTGTTGATTGCACCGGAGCCCCGCCCTTACATAACCGGAGCGGCCCTGGCACGGCGGTGCCCGTACATGCCATCGCACGCCCTCGCAGATGAGGTGTTTGATGGCGTCAGGTCAGGTAGAGTGCCAGAAAATAGCAACCCGTGCGCAGGTACTAAGCGGTATAATTAATTTGGATTCAATCCCGGGGAAGAATTCACCCTCCCCATCAGACTTCGGAAGTCTCCAAGACTTCCGAAGTCTGATCACTATCCCCGGCGGATTTTGGGCTATATGAAAACGACCAGCGTCATCCCTGCGATGTGTTGTTATACAAGGCCGAGGCAAATGAATGATCAAGCGCATTTCTAAGTGGCTGTCTCCCCCGCTCTTTGCGGGGGATGAGGAGAACACCGCCCAGGCCCGCCTGATAAACAGGGTGGGGGTGTTTTTCGCGCTGCTGCTGATCACCGGCGGGTTTTTCTTTGTGCCATTCTTCTCCGACCGTCCGCTCGAATCCCTGACCGCCATCTTTACTTTGCTCATCATTTATGTCGTCAGCCGCTGGCTGCTGTTCAAGGGCCGGGTGCAAGCGTCTGGCGCGCTGCTGTCCTGCGCAGCCTGGCTGACCTGGGTCGGGTTTTCTTTTCTGAGCGGCGGTGTTTCCAGTCCCTTCATGTTCACGGTCCTGGCCGCCACTGTGACGATTAGCCTGCTGTTGGATTGGCGATTCGGTCTGTTCTTCACTTTTGCCGCCATTTTGATTTGTCTGCAGATCGCGTTTGTCCAGCAGGCTGGTTTGATCCCCCCCAGTTTTTTTGAAATTTCCCCGCTTTCCACCTGGTTTATATTCACCATGACCCTGGTCTTTATCGCCGGGCTGACCAACCTGATCCTGTACAATTTGAAACGCAGCCTGGAGACTTCCCGCACACAGCAAAAGGCGCTCCAGGCGGCGGAAGCCACCCTGCGCGAAAATGCCGAGCGCCAGAACCTGATCCTGGAAGCCTGCAGCGACGGCGTTTGGGATTGGGATGTCCCTTCCGGGGAGACCCTCTTCAGCCCGGGCTATACCCAACCGCTCGGCTATGAGCCGGGCGAATTTGTCCAGACCTTTGCTGAATGGCGGGACTGCGTTCACCCGCAGGATGTTGAGCGCGTCATTCAGGCTCACGACGCTGCGCTCCAACTGGGCGGGCAGCTTTCAGTCGAATTCCGCATGCGCGACAAATCCGGGCGCTGGCGCTGGGTACTCAGCCGCGGCGTGGTCATCGAGCGCGACAGCCAGGGGCACGGTCTGCGCATGGTCGGCACCCATACCGATATCCAGACGCTCAAAGAGTCTGGCGAAGCCCTGCGCGAGTCACAGATCACGCTGGCGGCCATCATCAACAGCACCCCGGATATGATCTGGTCGGTGGATCCTGAAAGCTTTGCGATGCAGACCTTTAACCAGGGCCTGAGCGATTACTTCCTGAAATGGCTGGGTGTGCTGATCCGTCCGGGCATGTTGCCATTGCAGGTTCTTGGCAGGCAGGAATATGCTGAGCGTTGGGAAGCTTTTTACCGGCGCGCCCTGGCGGAGGGCGCTTATACCACCGAATACAATGTCATTGCCGGGACGCTTATCCTGGAGCTGAACTTCAACCTGCTCAAACGCGATGACGCGCTCTACGGCATTTCGGTCTTTGCGCGTGACATCACCCAGCTCAAACAGGCCGAAGCCGCCCTGCGCGAGAGCGAAACACGCTTCCGCAGCATCAGCGAAAATTCCATGACCGGCATCTACACCATCCAGGCTGGGCGGCTGACGTATATCAACCCGGCCCTGGCGCACATTTTAGGCGGCAGCGTGGAGGAATTGACCGGCGCCGATCCGCTGCTGGTGATTCACCCCGATGATCAGGCGCTGGTGGCCGAGAATATGCGCCGCAGGTTGGCTGGAGAAGTTGACAGGCTGCATTACGAATTCCGTTCGCGCGGCAAAGACGGTTCCTCGCGCAATTGCGAGGTGCTTGGAACGCGTGTGGACTTGCAGGGCCAACCCGCCATTATCGGCACCATCATCGATATCACCGAGCGCCGGCAGGCCGAAGAAGTCAGCCAGCGCCGGACGGCTGAGCTGACCGCGTTGAGCGAGGTCGGCCAGGCTCTCAGCAAACTGGCTGAACCCTCTGAAATCCTGGAGCAGGTTTATAAAGTGATCGGTCAGGTGTTGGATAACAGCAACCTGTACATCGCCCTGTATGACGAAGCCAGCCAGTACATTTCGTTCCCGTTATACACCTTGCACGGTGTGCGCGAGGATGGCGGCGGGCGCACGCTGGCCGATGGCCTGACAGATTACATCATTCGCAACAACCAGCCGATCCTGATCAAACGCGACATGGATGCCGCCATCACCGGTCTTGGGATCGGGTTTTACGGTGTGCCCGCCTGTTGCTTCCTGGCGGTGCCGCTCCACATCGATCAGCGTGTGCTGGGTGTCATCGCGCTGCAAGATTACGAGCGCGAAAACGTTTACGATGAACACCATCTCGAGCTGCTGACCACTATCGCCTCCCAGGCCATGGTCGCGCTCGAAAATGCCCGTCTCTTTCAAGCCGCCCAGACCAGCCAGGCCCGCTTCCGCGCCGTGGTGGAATATAACCACGATGGCATTATTATGCTCAACCCGGATCGCCAGGTGCTGTATGCCAGCCCCTCGTATGCCCGCCTGATCGGCTACCAGCCCGCCGAATTGCAGGGCACTGCGGGTGTGATTTATATCCACCCGCAGGATCAGGAGTTTGTGGACGGGGTGTTTGCCGGGCTGCTCCAGCAGCCCGGCGGATTTGTCTCGCTTGAATACCGGCTTCATCACAAGGACGGCCACTGGTTGTGGGTTGAAACTACCGCCGCCAACTTGCTGGAGATTCCGGATGTATGCGCGATAGTGCTCAACAGTCACGACATCAGCGAGCGCAAACGCGCCGAAGAGGCGCTGCGTGAAAGCGAAGAGCGCTACCGCCTGCTGGTGGATCATTCGCCCAATGGCATCATCGTCCACAGCGCTGGCAAGGTCGATTTTATCAACCAGGCCGGCGCGCGGCTGATGGGCGCGGCTTCCCCGCAGGATTTGATCGGCAAACCGGTGCTCGATTTTATCCATCCAGACCGGCGGGAAATAGTTGTGGAACGTTTGCGGATCGCGGCTGAGAAAAATGAAGCCTTGCCGGTCATCGAAAACATCTATGTGCGCCTGGATGGGCAGCCCGTCACCGTCGAATCCTCCGCTGTGCCCTTCACGCTCGGGGGGCGGTTCTCCATTTTAACTACCGTCACCGATATCAGCGAGCGCAAACAGGCCGAAGAGTCGCTGCGCCGCCGCAACGCCCACCTGCAGGCCCTGCAGGAAACCTCCCTGGAATTGGTTTCGCAGCTTGACCTGCCAACCCTGCTGCAAAATATCGTCAAACGCGCCGGGCAACTGCTGGGCACAGACTCTGGCTATCTGGATATGGTTGAAAAGGGGGCGAACCGCCTGGCGCCAATGGTCGGGCTGGGGGCCCTGGCCGAATCGCTCAAATTCCCGGTCCAGCCGGGCGAGGGCATCGCCGGGCTGGTCTGGCAGACCCGCCAGCCCATGGTGGTGGATGATTACGATAGCTGGCCGGGGCACGTCACTGGCCTGGCCCACGGCCTGATCCGCGCTGCCATTTCCGTGCCGCTCATCCTGGAAACCTCCGAGGCGGGCGCGCATTCTGGTACGGAGGTGTTGGGCGTCCTGGGGCTGGCGTACCGGCCAGAAATGGATCGCAAGTTTGGCGATGATGAAATCCGCCTGCTGAGCGATTTTGCCCGGCTGGCCGTCATGGCTATTCAGAACGCGCGCCTCTACCAGCAGGCCACCCAGGAGATCAGCGAGCGTAAACTGGCCCAGACCCGCCTGAAAAAACGCGCCGCCCAATTGACGCTCATCAAGGATGTCGGTCAGAAAATCGCCGGTGTGCTCGACCCGCAGGGCCTGCTCGAACTGGCCGCCCGCCTGGTCAACGAAGCCTTTGGCTACCACCATGTCGCTCTTTTCACGGTGGATGAAGAAAAAAAACAGCTTGTCATGCGCGCCCGGGCTGGCAAATTCAACCATCTCTTCCCGCAGGATCACCGCCTCATGCTTGGCGACGGCATGGTCGGCTATGTTGCCAAAACCGGCCGCCTCCTGCTGGCCAGGGATGTCAGCAAGGAACGCCGCTATAAAAATTACTACCCCGATCTCATCCCCACCCAATCCGAGCTCAGCCTGCCGCTCAAAATCGGCGGTCTGGTGGTGGGTGTGCTGGATGTGCAGAGCCCGCAGGTCAACGCCTTCGGACGTGAGGACCTCAACGTGCTGCAAACCCTGGCGGATGAAGTCTCTGTGGCGCTTGAGAATGCGCGCCTGTACGAATCCATCCAGCGTGAATTGGCCGAGCGCCGCCGGGTGGAGGCCGAACTGCTCAACTACCGCGACCACCTGGAAGACATGGTGCAGCAGCGCACCTCCCAGCTTGAAATCGCCATGCGCGAGGCCGAAGCCGCCAACCGCGCCAAGAGCGATTTCCTGGCTGTGATGAGCCATGAGATCCGCACCCCGCTCAACGGCGTGCTCGGTCTGACTCACCTGGCCCTGCAGACGTCCCTGAACGAGAAGCAGCGCGATTATCTCTCACGCGTCGAGGATTCGGGCGAAAACCTGCTGTCCATCATTAACGACATCCTCGATTTCTCCAAGATTGAATCGGGGCGGCTCGATCTGGAACAAGTTGATTTTGAACTGGATGACATCCTGCAAGGTCTGTCAAACGCCATGTCTTTTCAGGCGCAGCGCAAAGCCATTGAGCTGGTTTATGATATTGGGCCGGATGTGCCGCGCCATCTGGTGGGCGATTCTCAGCGCCTGCGCCAGGTGCTGCTCAACCTGGTGGGTAACGCCGTCAAGTTCACCGAAACCGGTGAGGTGGTGCTCAAGATCAGACTGCGGCAGCGCGACGCTGAGCAGCGCGCCATATTTGATTTTTCTGTGCAGGATACCGGTATTGGCATGACCTCCCAGCAGGTGGCCGGGCTGTTCCAGCCATTCAACCAGGTGGATAGTTCCACCAGCCGCAAATATGGCGGCACCGGCTTGGGGCTGGCCATCAGCCAGCGCCTGGTCAAATTAATGGGCGGCGAGATCACGGTGCAAAGCGAGCTGGGGCGCGGGACGGTTTTCAGCTTCAGCCTTTCGATTGCCTGCCAGCCGGTTCAGGAGCGCGAGATTCTCACCTTTCCATTACAATTGAACGGTCTGCGCGTGCTGGTGCTGGATAAAAGCCCCATCTTGCTGGCCTTCCTGCAAACCACGCTCGAATCGTTTTCCTGCCAGGTGACCGCCCTGCCCGGCGTGGAGAACGTGGCGCAGGCGCTGCAGTCCGAATTTGACTTGCTGATGCTTGATTGGAACCTGGCAGGTTATTTGCGCGGCACAGAGGAAGGCCGGCGGCTGCGCAAACATCCCAGCCTGGCGCGCGCACATGTCATCATGCTGGCCAGTTCGCAGGAGATGTTGAACCATGCCGGCAGTGAAATCGATGGCTTCCTGCTCAAACCAGTCACCCGCTTGCGCTTGCTTGACGCCGTCATGACCACCTTTGGGTACACCTCCACCCGGGCACCCGAAACCGGCGCGCCAGGCGCTGGCCGTCTTCAAACCGGCGCGCTGCGCGGCCGCCGTGTATTGGTGGTGGAGGATAACAACATCAACCAGATCGTGGCCCGCGATATGCTCCAAAACCTGGGGCTGATCGTCAGCCTGGCCGAGAGCGGCGAGCAGGGCCTCGAGCTCCTGGCTGCCGAACACTTTGACGCGGTGCTGATGGACATCCAGATGCCCGGCATGGACGGTTACCAGACCACCGCCCACATCCGCGCCAACCCGCGCTTTGCCGCGCCGCGCCTGCCGGTCATCGCCATGACCGCGCACGCTATGACCAGTGACCGCGACAAGGCCCTGCTGGCCGGGTTGGATGATTATGTTTCCAAGCCGGTCAATGCCGACCGGCTGACCGAAGTGCTGCTGCGCTGGCTGCCGCCGACCGGCGAACCAGTTGTTCCTCAGACTTCCGAAGTCTCGCCGGTTTTTGGCGCTTCGGAAGTCGGGCGCGAGCCGCCCCGGCCGGGCGCCGCAGCGCCCGCGGATGCAGGGCTCCCGCGTCAGATACTGGCCTGTCTCAATACCGCGGCCGCCATCAACCGCCTGGGCGGCGACCAGAAATTGTACCGGCGCATCCTGGGCCTCTTCCGTGAGGAGCATTCCGGCCTGTTGGAGGAGATCCGTGAGGCCCTGCAGCAGGCGGATGAACCTCTGGCGCGCTCGCGCGCCCACTCGCTCAAGGGCCTGGCGGGCACCCTGGGGGCCGATGAGATTATGGCCCTGTCCAAACAACTTGAAACCGATATCGCCTCCGGCGATCCGGCCAGCGTGCAGGATTGCCTGTCCGATCTCCAGCCGCGTTTCGCGGCCCTGATCTCCGCGTTGGAATTATTAACCCCATGACCTCTGCCCCCACCCTCCTGCTTGTTGATGACGATCCCCTCATTCTGGAAAGCACCCGCCGCAGCCTGGCGGGCGCCGGGTATAGCCTGCTGACTGCCGTGGACGGGCAGAGCGGTCTGCGCCTGGCGCGTGAACATAAGCCCGCACTGCTGCTGCTGGATATCAACCTGCCGGATATTTCCGGCATGGAAGTCTGCCGCCAGATTAAGGCTGACCCGGCCTTGCGGGATGTCTTCGTCGTCCTGGTTTCCGGCCAGGTCACGGACGGCGACAACCAGGCGGCTGGGCTGGACATGGGCGCGGATGGCTACATCGTCCGCCCGATCACCAACCGCGAACTGCTGGCGCGCATCCATGCCCTGCTGCGCATCCGCGCCAGTGAGGCAAGCTACCTGGCCCTGTTTGAAGAGGCTTCGGACGGCATTTTCATCGCCACGCCCGATGGTCAGTATGTGGATGTCAACCCGCGCGGCTGCGCCCTGTTGGGCTACCCCCGCGAAGAGATCCTCGCGCTTAATATGCAGGATCTGGTCGCGCCGCAAGACCAGAAATCCGTGCTGCTGCGTATGGATGATCTGCGTGCTGGCAGAGTTGTGCTCTTCGAACGCAGTATGCTTCGCAAGGATGGCAGCCTTATCCAGGTTGAAATCAGCGCAAAGATGCTGCCGGACGGCCGCCTGCAGGGCATGGTGCGTGATATCAGCGCCCGCAAACAGGTTGAAGATGCGCTGCGCGCCAGCGAAAAACGCTTCCGCGATCTGTTCGATAAGGCCAGCATCGCCATCTTTCAGAGCCGGGTGAGGGGCGATATCCTGGCTGTCAACCCCGAATTTGTGCGCATGTTTGGCTACGATTCGGCTGAAGATTTTAAGGCGCATGTCCCAAATGCGGCCGGTATCTTTGCCGATCCCGGGCGCCGGGCTGAGATCGTGCGCATTCAAACTCACAACCCCGATCAATCCGTCTTCGAAAACGTTTACCGGCGCAAGGATGGCAGCACCTTTACCGGCCAGTTGACGGTTCAGCCCATTCAAGCCGGGGAGAAAGAGTATTTTGAAGGCTTCATCCAGGATATCAGCGCCCGCAAACAGGATGAGGAAGCCCTCAGCCGCATGGCGCGTGATTGGCAAATCACCTTTAACGCCACGGCGGATGCCATCTGGCAGCTCGACCGTGAGAGCCGTGTGGTGCGTTCCAACCGGGTGGCCGACCAGCTCTTCCCGTTTAGCGCGCCGGGTGGCTGCCTTGGCCACCACTGCTGTGAGGTGATGCACGGCACGCTGCAGCCCATCCCCAACTGCCCGGTCGTGCGCGCCGCGCGCACGCTCGCCCATGAGAGCTCCGAGTTGCAGGTTGGCGAAAGGTGGTATACCGTTTCCGCCGATCCCATCCTGGATGCCTCGGGCGTCTATGCCGGCGCGGTCCACATTATGCACGATATCACCGAACGCGTGCGCGCCGAGCAGGCCCTGCGTGAAAGCGAGGAATACTACAAGACCATCTTTGAACAGTCGCCGTTGGCCATCAACATCACCCGCGGCATGGATGTCCTGTACGCCAACCCGGCCTGCTTGCGGCTTTTTGGTCTCTCCAGCCTGGATGAAATGCGGACCGTTCCGCTGTTGGAGAAATTTACACCCGCCAGTCGTTCGGCCGTCGGAGAGAATATCCAGCGCCGCGCCGAGGGCCGGCCGGCTCCCGATAATTACGAAGCCGAATGTTACCGCAAGGATGGCAGTACCTTCCCGGTGCTGATGTACCTGACGCGCGTGATGTTCTCGGATGGGTTTGCCACGCTGGCTTTCGTCATCGATATCACCAGCCGCAAGCTGTTGGAATCCGTCCTCGAACGCCGCGCTGCCGAACTGGCCGAACTGCAGGACAGCGTTCTCGAAATTACCGCTCCGCACAAAATCCCGGCCTTGTTGAAGGCCCTGACACAGCGCGCCGTGCGCCTGGTGCGGGCGGATGCGGGCGGCATTTACCTGTGCGACCCGCTCAAGCGTGAGGCCACCTGTCTGGTCGCCTTCCAAACCCCGCATGATGCGACCGGCACCGTGCTCAAATATGGCGAGGGCGCGGCCGGGCTGGTTGCTGAAACCGGTCAGCCGCTGATGATTGACGATTACCGCGCCTGGTCTGGCCGCGCGGCTGTGTTTGAGGAAACCCGGCCCTTCCGGGTGGTGATGTCTGTGCCCATGCTCTGGCAGGGGCAGGTCAGCGGGGTTTTGCATGTGCTGCGCTACTCGGAAATCCCTTTTTGCCAGGAAGACCTGGAACTGCTCATGCTGCTGGCCAACCATGCCTCCATCGCCTTGCGGAATGCCAGCCTGCTGGATGAAATCCGCGAGGAGCTGGCCGAACGCAAACAGGCCGAAGCCGCCCTGCGCGTCAGTGAGGCCCGCTATCACAGCCTGGTGGAATCCCAGACCGAGTTGATCTCGCGCAGTGATTCCGCCGGATGCCTGACCTTTGTCAACGCCGCCTACTGCCGCATGTTTGGCAAAACCCAGGCCGAACTGTTGGGCAGTAACTTTCTGCCCAGTGTCCTGCCGGAAGATCAGTCCATTTCCCAGGCTGCCCAGCTCGCCATTCAAGTCCCACCCTACCGCGCCTCCACCGAGACCCGCCATCTCACTCCACAGGGCCTGCGCTGGATTGCCTGGGAAAACTCGGCGGTGCTGGATGGGCTGCGGCATAACATCGAATTGCAGGGCGTTGGGCGCGATATCACGGAACGCAAACAGGCCGAGGCCAGCCTGCTCGAATATCAGAACCACCTGCAAGAGCTGGTGCGCGAGCGTACTGCCGAGCTGGAAGTGGCCCGCGACCAGGCCGAAGCCGCCAACCGCGCCAAAAGTGATTTTCTGGCCGTCATGAGCCATGAGATCCGCACGCCGCTTAATGGCATCCTGGGTCTGACCCATCTGACCCTGCAGACCAGCCTGGATGAGAAACAGCGCGAGTATCTGGAGCGCGTCAAGTTTTCCGGCGATACGCTGCTTGCCACCATCAACGAAATCCTGGATTTCTCCAAGATCGAGGCCGGGAAGCTCGATCTGGAGTCGATCGATTTCAACCTGGATAAAGTCTTCAATGAACTATCCGGCCAGCTTGCCTTCCGTGCCCAGGAAAAAGGCCTGGAACTGCGCTTCGAAATCGCGCCGCAGGTGCCGCGCTGGCTGGTGGGTGACCCCGGGCGCCTGCGCCAGGTCTTGCTCAACCTGCTTGGCAACGCGCTTAAGTTTACCGAGCGCGGCCGGGTTGTGATGCATACGAGCTGCGAAGCGGCCCAGGGCCGGCAGCTCGACTTTACCTTTTCCGTGCAGGATACCGGCATCGGCATGAGCGCCGCCGATCTCAACAGCCTGTTCCAGCCTTTCAGCCAGGCGGACAGCTCCACCAGCCGCAAATACGGCGGCACCGGCTTGGGACTGGCCATCAGCCAGCGCCTGGTCAACATGATGGGCGGGGAGATCAGCGTGCACAGCGAGCCCGGCCTGGGTTCGACCTTCATCGTCTGCCTGCCGCTGGAGCGCCAGCCTGACATCCTCGAAAGGCCCCTGACCGCTTCGCTGGAATGGAGCGGCAAGCGCGTGCTGGTGGTGGAAGGCCACGCCCCCACCCTGGCCTTCCTCGAGGATGCGCTCGGGTCATTTTCCCTGCGGGTCTCGGCCCTGCGCCGCGCTGAAACCGGCATGGTTTTGCTGGAACAGCAGGCTGGTCAGGATCCATTCGATCTGGTGCTGCTGGCTGCTAATCTGCCGGGCGAACTGCAAGGCTCGCAGGCCATCCGCCAGATCAAGCAGCAGCCCCGCCTGGCCAGCATCCCGGTTATTCTGCTGGCCGATTCTGAGGCTGCGTTACAGGGCGTGCCGGTCTCCGACCTGGCCGGTTGGCTGCTCAAACCGCTCACCCGCCCGCAGCTTCTGGCTGCCATCCAGCGGGCGTGCGGGGTGGCCCCGGTTCTGCCCGGGGTGGCCCCGGTTCTGCCCGGGGTGGCCCCGGTTCTGCCCGGGGAGACCCTGGCCGTACAGCCCGACGCCAGCCAGCCCTCGCCCATCGCGGCCACTTCCGGCGCGCAAGAGAAGAATGCCGCGCTGCGCGGCAAGCGCGTGTTGGTGGTGGAGGATAACGAAATTAATCAGATGGTGGCTCACGATATCCTGGCCGGCATGGGGCTGCTGGTTTCGGTGGCCTCCAGCGGCGAAGACGCCCTGCAGATATTGACGAGCGAGTCTTTTGACGCGATCTTGATGGACATCCAGATGCCCGGCCTGGATGGCTATGAGACGACCATCAGCATCCGCCAGAGTACGCAGTATGGCAACCCGCGCATCCCGGTCATTGCCATGACCGCTCACGCCATGTTTGGCGACCGCACCAAGTCCCTGCGCGCCGGGCTGGATGATTACATCTCCAAGCCGATTGACGTTGCCAGGTTGAATGAAATCATGCTGCGCTGGCTGGCTGGCTCGCCCGAAGCTGCCAGCGCTCCGGCCACGCCGGAACCCTCCGTTCCCGCCCCTGCCCCTGCCCCTGCGCCAGCCGCCGCCGCCGACTCTGCCACTGCTCTGCCGCCCGAAATCTTGCGGGGTCTTAACACCGCCGATGCGCTGGCGCGCCTGGGCGGCAACCTGGCGCTCTACACCCGCCTGATGCGCCTGTTCCGCGAGGAACACGCCAACTTGCTAAAGGAAGCGCATCAATTCGTGCAAAGCGGCGACCTGCTGGGCGCGCGCGGCCTGGCCCACACCCTCAAGGGGCTGTCTGGCACCCTGGGCGCAGACCAGCTCCGCGAGCTGGCCCTGCAATTCGAGCAAGCCTGCGCCGCCAGCGACCCCGTCCGCTCCGCCGCCGCCCTGGCCCGCCTGGAACCGCCCTTCCAGCAACTGATCACGCTACTCGAAATGCTGGGGTAGCCGGCGCCCGGCGGCAACTCCTTCCAGACTTCCGAAGTCTGGAAGACTTCGGAAGTCTCACCCGCCCCTGACCCCATCAAACGCCTCAAGCATGTACGGGCACGCCGCCGCCGTGCCCGACCCAAACCCATCCCGCACCCGCCGGCAACTCCTTCCAGACTTCCGAAGTCTGGAAGACTTCGGAAGTCTTACCCGCCTCTGGCCCCACCAAACGTCTCAAGCATGTACGGGCACGCCGCCGTGCCCGACCCAAACCCATCACGCGCCCGGCGGCAACTCCTTCCAGACTTCCTT